>JBOGDE010000122.1:0-14766 GCA_050701695.1 Micromonosporaceae bacterium | reverse complement strand
CGACAGCCCCAACCGCCCCGGCCCCGGACGCGGCGCCAGCAGCGGACCCGGCGCCAGCAGCCGACCCGGCACCGGCGCCGCAGTCGGCGCTCGCCGTACCAACAAATGGATCTTGGAAAGTTTCGGACGAATACGAGCGCTCGGTTTCCAGGATCAGGACACACGGAGGTGGCAGCGGCGTGAGGCAGCGGGTGTTGGTCGTCGGGAACGGGATGGTGGGGCAGCGCTTCGTCGAGGCGCTGACCGATCGGGACACCGAGCGGCGATGGAAGATCACCGTGGTCGGCGAGGAGCCCCGGCCGGCGTACGACAGGGTCGCGCTCTCCTCGTTCTTCGACGGCGCCACGGCAGAGGACCTCAGCCTGGCCGACGAGCAATGGTACGCCGACCGGGGCGTCACGCTCCACACCGGCGCCGCCGTCACCGGCATCGACACCGAACGGCGCTACATCTCCACCACCGCCGCCGACCACACCTACGACGTGCTGGTGCTCGCCACCGGGTCCTACCCGTTCGTACCGCCGGTGCAGGGCTCCGACCTGCCGGGCAGCTTCGTGTACCGCACCCTCGACGACCTGGAGGCGATCCGGGCGTTCGCCGAGGGCAAGCGGGTGGGCACGGTGGTCGGCGGCGGGCTGCTCGGCCTGGAGGCGGCGAACGCGCTGCGGCTGTTGGGCCTTCAGACCCACATCGTGGAGTACGCGCCCCGGCTGATGCCGCTGCAGATCGACGAGGCCGGCGGGCAGGTGCTGCGCCAGCACATCGCCGATCTGGGGCTGCACGTACACGTCAGCGCCGCGGCGCAGAAGCTGGAGCCGGGACGGCACGGCAGCGTGGCACGGATGCGGCTCGGCCCCGGCGCCCCGCCACCGGACGGCACGCCCGCCTTCCCGCTGGAGATCGACACCGACGTGGTGGTGTTCGCGGCCGGCGTACGCCCCCGCGACGAGCTGGCGAAACAGGCCGGCCTGCAGCTCGGCGAGCGGGGCGGCGTCCTGGTCGACGCCAGCTGCGTGAGCACCGACGCCGCGATCTACGCGATCGGCGAGGTGGCGGCGATGGAGGGGCGCTGCTACGGCCTGGTCGCCCCCGGGTACGCGATGGCCGAGGTGGTCGCCGACCGCCTGGTGGGCGGCGACGCCACCTTCCCGGGCGCCGACACCTCCACCAAGTTGAAGCTGCTCGGGGTCGACGTGGCGAGCTTCGGCGACGCGTTCGCGACCGGGGACGAGACCCTCGACGTGGTCTTCACCGACCCGGTGAAGGGCACGTACGCCAAGCTGGTGGTCTCCGACGACGCGCAGACGCTGCGCGGCGGCATCCTGGTGGGCGACGCGGGCGCGTACCCGACGCTGCGAGCCGGCCTGGACCAGCCGCTGGCCGGTACCCCCCTGGAACTCCTCGCCTCCGGGCTGTCGGGGACCGGCGGCGCCGGCGCCCTGCCCGGCACCGCGCAGGTCTGCTCCTGCCACGCGGTCACCAAGGACCAGATCTGCGACGCGATCGCCGCCAACGGCTGCGAGGACGTCGGCGCGATCAAGGCGTGCACCAAGGCCGGCACCGGCTGCGGGTCCTGCGTACCGCTGCTGAAGTCCCTGCTCGCGGAGTCCGGCGTAACGGTCAGCAAGGCGCTGTGCGAGCACTTCGGCCAGTCCCGCCAGGAGCTGTACGACATCGTCCACGTCCGCGGCATCCGCTCCTTCGCCGAGCTGATCGGCGAGTACGGCACCGGCCGCGGCTGCGACATCTGCAAGCCCGCGGTGGCCTCGATCCTGGCCAGCATGGGATCCGGGCACATCCTCGACGGCGAACAGGCCACCCTGCAGGACACCAACGACCACGTGCTGGCGAACCTGCAGCGCAACGGCACGTACTCGGTGGTGCCCCGGGTGCCGGGCGGCGAGATCACCCCCGACAAGCTGATCGCGATCGGCGAGGTGGCGTGCGACTTCGACCTCTACACCAAGATCACCGGTGGTCAGCGGATCGACCTGTTCGGCGCCCGGCTGGAGCAGCTGCCGCAGATCTGGAAGCGGCTGGTCGACGCCGGGTTCGAGTCCGGCCACGCGTACGGCAAGGCGCTGCGCACCGTGAAGTCCTGCGTCGGCTCCACCTGGTGCCGGTACGGCGTACAGGACTCCGTCGGGATGGCGATCGCGCTGGAGCTGCGCTACCGCGGGCTGCGGGCACCGCACAAGGTGAAGGCCGCGGTCTCCGGCTGCGCCCGGGAATGTGCCGAGGCGCGCGGCAAGGACATCGGCGTGATCGCCACCGAGAACGGCTGGAACCTCTACGTCGCCGGCAACGGGGGCTTCAAGCCGCGGCACGCCGACCTGTTCGCCAGCGACCTCAGCGAGGCCGAGCTGTTCCGCTACATCGACCGGTTCCTGATGTTCTACGTACGCACCGCCGACCGGCTGCAGCGTACGTCGAACTGGCTGGAGTCTCTCGACGGCGGCCTCGACTACCTCCGTGAGGTGATCATCGAGGACTCGCTCGGGCTGTGTGAGGAGCTGGACGAGGCCATGTCGCGGCACGTATCCGGCTATGCGGATGAGTGGGCCGGCGTGCTGGAGGACCCGGACAAGCTGCGGCGCTTCTCCAGCTTCGTCAACGCGCCGGAGACCCCGGACCCGAGCATCCAGTTCGTCACCGAGCGCGGCCAGCCGGTCCCGGCGGTCATCGCGGGCCCGACCCTGCCCGTACACACCGAGGAGGTCTCGTGACCGCCACCGTAAGTCCACAGTGGAGTGCGGTCTGCAAGCTCACCGACCTGGACCCGGAGCGGGGGGCGGTGGCGCTGGTGCACGGCCGGCAGGTCGCGCTGTTCCGTACCCATGACGACGAGGTGTACGCGATCGGCCACCGCGACCCGTTCAGCGGGGCGTACGTGCTGGCACGCGGCATCGTCGGCAGCCGCGGCGACGCACCGACCGTGGCCTCTCCGATGTACAAGCAGGTGTTCGACCTGCGTACCGGACGGTGCCTGGACGACGAGAAGGTGGCGGTGCCCTCGTACCCGGTACGGGTGGTCGACGGCATGATCGAGGTCGGTACGCCGCGCCACAGGACCGACCCGGCCCGCGCCAGTGCCGAGGACGCGAACGGCCGTAGCCGAGCCAACGCCGGCGGCACACGATGACCGCCGCCCTGAGTTCCAGCACCGCCGGCGCACCGCCGCCGCTGGCGGGGTTCACCGTGGCGGTGACCGCCGACCGGCGGCGCGACGAGCTGCGCGCCCTACTGGAACGGCGCGGTGCCCGGGTGGTGCTGGCCCCCGCGGTACGGATCGTCCCGCTGCCCGACGACTCCGCCTCCGAGGAGGCGACCCGGCGCTGCCTGGCCGAGCCACTGGACCTGGTGGTGGCCACCACCGGCGTCGGCTTCCGGGGCTGGCTGGCCGCCGCGGAAGGCTGGGGCCTGGCGAGGCAGCTGACGGAACGGCTCGCCGCCGCCCGGATCGTGGCCCGGGGACCGAAGGCGAAGGGCGCGATCCGCGCCGCCGGACTGATCGAGGAGTGGTCACCGGATTCGGAGTGCTCCGCCGAGGTGCTCTCGCACCTGGTGGAGCAGGGCGTGTCCGGGCTGCGGATCGCGGTCCAGCTGCACGGCGACCCGCTGCCGGAGCTGGTCGGCGGGCTGCGTGCCGCCGGTGCCGACGTGGTCGAGGTGCCGGTCTACCGCTGGGCGCCGCCGGAGGACACCGCGCCGCTGCGGCGACTGGTCGAGCAGGTCGCCAACCGGCAGGTGGACGCGGTCACCTTCACCAGCGCCCCCGCCGTCACCTCGCTGCTGGACCGCGACGACGACGGCGAGGCGCTCAGTGCGCTGCGCGGAGAGGTGCTCGCGGCGTGCGTCGGGCCGGTCTGCGCGGCGCCGCTGCAACGGCTCGGTGTACCGACCGTCCAGCCGTCTCGGGGGCGGCTGGGCGCCCTGGTGCGTACGGTGATCGACGAGCTTTCGGTACGTTCCGTGCCGCTGCGCGTGGCTGGCCACACCATGGCGGTACGCGGCCACGCGGTGGTGCTGGACGGGGAGCTGGTGCAGCCGGCGCCGGCCCCGATGGCGGTGCTGCGGGCGTTGGCGCAGCGCCCCGGCCGGGTGTTCGCCCGTGCGGACCTGCTGCGCGCCCTGCCCCGCGGCGCCGACGGCCACGCCGTGGAGATGGCGGTGGCGCGGCTGCGCGGCGCGCTGGGCGACCCGGAGATCGTGCAGACCGTGGTCAAGCGCGGCTACCGACTGCGGACGGACACCCCATGACGGCCCCGTGGGCGACGCTGCCCTCCGGCCCTGCCGCGACCAGCATCCGCGCTGCCCCTCCGGTGCTGGTCGCGGTGGCCCACGGCACCCGGTGCCGTACCGGTCAGGAGCAGGTACGCCAGCTGGTCGACGCGATCCGCCGGCGCCGCCCCGGTCTGCGGATCGAGCTGGCCTACCTCGACATCGAGCAGCCGGGGCTGGGTGCGGTGGCGAGGGGGCTGGACCGTCCCGCGGTGGCGGTGCCGCTGCTGTTCGCCGCGGGCTACCACGTCCGTACCGACATCCCCGCCGAGCTGCGCGGCACCACCGTGACCGCCGCCGCCCCGCTCGGCCCGGACCCGCTGCTCACCGAGGCGCTGGTCCGCCGGCTCCGGGAGGCCGGACCGCTGCCGGACGCGGTGGTGCTCGCCGCCGCCGGCTCGTCGGACCCACGCGCGCGGGCCGACGTACGGGCCGTGGCGCGAGAGCTGGCCACCGCGATCGACCGCCCGGTCCGCGCCGGGTACGCCAGCGCCGCCACACCGCGGGTCGACGCCGCCGTGGCGTCGCTACGCGGGGACGGCGCCCGCCGGGTGGGGGTCGCCGCGATGCTGCTCGCCGACGGCCACTTCCACCGCTCGCTACACACCGCCGGCGCCGACACCGTGACCCGCCCGCTCGGCACCACCGTCGTGGACCTGATCCTGTCGCGCTACCACGACGCCCTCACCCCGGTACGCCGAGCCGGCTGAGTCTGCTCTCCACCGCACTGGCCCCCGTCGCAGGACCCCCGGCACACCCCAACGGGTGAACGGGGCTGCGTTCGCCGCGCTGACCAGCGATCATTCGTTCACCTGACCGCAGGTGGCCTGCTTCGGCGTCGCCCGAAATCGACCACTACAGCGTACTTCTGTGGCCCAAGTAGTGATCTTGTCGGCCAAGGTTCACAGGTACTACCACAGAATTCTTATGAAGCGATATTGCAGTTTCGGCCCCACTACGTGAAACTTCTCTCCAAGTTGCTCAGGCCCGACCACTTCACCCCGCGGAGGACGGTCGATGAAGCGAGCTTGCGAGCGAATCATGGGCATTGTGCGTGCGCGCAGCGCCGCCCGAGCGGAGCGAGGGTGTGCGATGAGCGCACCTGGAGCATTACGTACCGCCATAGCGGTCCTCACCGCCGCAGCCAGCATCACCCTGGCCGTACCGGCAAGCAGCGCGCCGCCCGCCGTCACCGACCTCGGCACCCGGACCACCGGGGCGGTCTGTGACACCGATCCGGCGCGACCCAAACGCCAGCTGCGGGCGATGTGGATCGCCAGTGTGGCCAACATCGACTGGCCCAGCGCCAAGGGCCTGTCGGTGGCCACCCAGAAGTCGGAGTACATCGCCTGGCTCGACCTGGCCAGACAGCGCCGGTTCAACGCCGTGGTGGTGCAGATCCGGCCCACCGCCGACGCGTTCTGGCCCTCGCCGTACGAGCCGTGGTCGGAGTGGCTGACCGGCACCCAGGGGCGCGACCCCGGGTACGATCCGCTCGCCTTCCTGGTCGCCGAGGCGCACAAACGCAACCTGGAGTTTCACGCCTGGTTCAACCCGTACCGGGTCGCCAACCACACCGACCGGACCCGACTCGCCGCGTCGCACCCGGTGCGGCAGAACCCGAGCTGGGCCTTCGCGTACGGCAGCAAGCTCTACTACAACCCCGGCATCCCCACGGTGCGCAAGTTCGTCGAGGACGCCATGCTCGACGCGGTCACGAAGTACGACATCGACGGCGTGCACTTCGACGACTACTTCTACCCGTATCCGGTGAGTGGTCAGACGATCCCCGACGCGGACACCTACGCGACCTATGGCGCCGGCTTCTCCAACATCCACGACTGGCGCCGTAACAACGTCAACCTGCTGGTGCGGGAGATGGACCAGCGGATCCACGCCGCCAAGCCACACGTACGGTTCGGGATCAGCCCGTTCGGGATCTGGCGCAACAAGTCCACCGACCCGCTCGGCTCGGACACCAGCGGGCTGCAGTCCTACGACGCGATCTACGCCGACTCCCGTACGTGGGTCAAGCAGGGCTGGGTGGACTACATCAACCCGCAGCTCTACTGGTACATCGGCCAGACCAACGCCGACTACGCCAAGCTGATCCCCTGGTGGGCCAACGTGGTCGCCGGCACCGACGTGCAGCTCTACGCCGGCCAGGCGGCGTACAAGGTGGGCACCGGCGGGGCCTGGGACGACCCGGCGGAGCTCAGTGACCACCTCACCCTCAACCGCGCCCATCCCGGCGTCACCGGCGACGTGTATTTCAGCGCCAAGAGCGTGCGCGCCAACAAGCTGAGCAGCATCAGCCTGCTGGCGACCAACCACTACAGCCGCCCGGCACTGGTCGCGCCGCACAACACAGGCACCGCACCGGCGGCGCCCAGCATCACCGGAGCCACCCGTACCAGTTCAGGGGTGGCGTTGACCTGGAGCGGCGGCGGCACCTACTACGCGGTGTGGCGGGTCGCCGGTAACGGCACCAGCGACCCGTGCGCGTTCGCCGACGCCACCAACCTGATCGCGACGGTACGCGGCACCAGCTACACCGACACCACGGCGGGCACCAGCACGTACACCTACTACCTGACCGCGCTGAGCCGTACCCACCAGGAGAGCGCACGCAGCGCCGGCCGCACCGTGACCGGCAGCAGCGAGCCGTGGAGCGCCGTCGTCGACAACACCACCAGCGGCCGGTTCACCGCCAGCGCCAACTGGAGCACGTCGAGCTGGAGCAGCCAGCGGTACGGCAGCAACTACCGGTACGCCACGCCGGTCTCGGCCAGCGACGCCGCCTGGTGGAAGGCGAACATTCCCGCCACCGGCAGCTACCGGGTCGAGGTCTGGTACCCCGCCAACTCCGGCTACAACAGCTCGACGCCGTACCTGGTCGCCACTACCACCGGCAACCAGGTGGTACGGGTCGACCAACGGGTCAACGGCGGCCGGTGGGTCAGCCTCGGCAGCTTCACCCTGGCCGCCGGCGACGCCAACGTGGTCGGGGTCAGCCGGTGGACCTCGACCAGCGGCTACGTGATCGCAGACGCCGTCCGTCTCACCAAGCTCTAGGACCGCGCACCCCAGGGAGGCTCCATGTCCGGTCACCACCCCAGCCGCCGCGACGTGATGCGCGGCGCCGTGTTCCTCGGCGTCGGCATCGCGGCCGGTGGACTGGAAATGTTCCGGGGGGAGGCGGCCGAAGCCGCGGTGCCCCAACCCCGGATCTACAGCACCAGCGAGTGGGGCGCCCGGCCGCCCAGCTCACCGGTCACGATCAACAACTACCGCCCCGACAAGTTGATCATCCACCACACCGCGTCCGCGAACTCCACCGACTATTCGCTGTCGCACGCCTTCTCGCTGTCTCGGGCGATCCAGAACTTCCACATGGACAGCCGAGGCTGGATCGACACCGGCCAGCACTTCACGATCAGCCGAGGCGGCTACATCACCGAAGGCCGGCACCGCAGCCTGGAGACGCTGCGCGGCGGCACCAGCTTCGTGCACGGCGCACACGCCGCCAACGTCAACGGCTCTTCGGTGGGGATCGAGAACGAGGGCACGTACATCTCGGTGGCACCGACGAGCGCGCTGTACAACGCGCTGGTCGACCAGGCGGCGTTCATCTGCCAGCAGTACGGCATCGCCACCAGCCGGATCCTCGGCCACCGCGATGTCGGCGCCACCCAGTGCCCCGGTGACGTGCTGTACGCCAAGCTGCCGCAGCTGCGTGCCGACGTCGCGGCCAAGCTCGGCGGTGGCGGCACGTACACCCAGACCGTGGACAACACGACCAGCGGCCGGTTCACCGCCAGCGCCAACTGGGGCACCTCCACCTGGTCCAGCGGCAAGTACGGCGCCGACTACAGGTACGCCAACCCGCAGGCGGTCAGCGACGCCGCCTGGTACAAGTTCAACGTCCCGGCCGCGGGCAACTACCGGGTCGACATCTTCCACCCCGCCAATTCCGGCTACAACAGCTCTGCCCCGCACGTCGTCGTGACCTCCAGTGGCAACCGAACCGTCCACGTCGACCAGCGCACCGGCGGCGGAGCCTGGCGCTCCATCGGCACCTTCGCACTGGCAGCCGGCGACCAGAACACCGTCGCGGTGAGCCGCTGGACCAGCGCCAGCGGCTACGTGATCGCCGACGCCGTACGGATAACCAGGGTATGACCGGGCCCGACTTATGAGAGAGGTGAACATGGCAGAGAACCAGATCTCCAGGCGAAACCTCCTACTCGCCACGGGGGCGGGCGCGCTGGCGGCGCCACTCGTCGGTGCGGCACCGGCGATGGCGACCCACCAGAAGGTCTACATCGATCCCGGGCACGGCGGGTCCGACTCGGGCGCGGTAGGCAACGGCCTCCGCGAGAAGGACCTCACCCTCAAGATCGCGCTGCGGATGCGGCGCTACCTGCTGGACCACTGGTACGTCAACATCCGGATGTCGCGCACCACCGACGTCTACCGCAGCCTGTCGTACCGCTCGTCGGACGCCAACAGCTGGGGTGCCCACCGGTTCGTCAGCATCCACATCAACAGCGCCAGCGCCACCAGCGCCAAGGGATTCGAGAGCTACCGCTACCCCGGCACCACCGGGACCACGTACAACCTGCAGAACACCATGCACTCGAACGTGCTGTCGTGGATGAACCGGAACCACACCGTGGTCGACCGCGGCCTGAAGACCGCAGACTTCCACGTGCTGCGCGAGACCAGCATGCCCGCGGTGCTCACCGAAAACCTGTTCATCAGCAACTACAACGACTCCCAGCGCCTCAAGAGCGACACCTTCCTCTGGAACGTGGCGAAGGGGCACGCCTTCGGCATCGCAAAGCACCTGGGCCTGACCCACAGGTAGGCCGTAGGCCCCGGTCGCGCCGCGGGTGCGCGACCGGGGTCGCCCGGCGCTGGCGGCAACGCGCACACACCACCGTTCCCAACGGAACGCACATCCCCCAGAGAGGTACACATGTCCAGCCACCCCATCTCACGACGCAAGCTCCTGTTAGCCACCGCGGCCGGCGTCGCGGCGGCACCGCTCGCCAGCGTCCCCGCGTGGGCGGTCACCCCCAAGCTCTACATCGACCCCGGTCACGGCGGCACCGACTCCGGAGCGGTCGGCAACGGCCTGCGGGAGAAGGACCTGACCCTGGCGATATCGCTGCAGATGCGCGACTACCTGAAGGCGAACTACGTCGTCGACATCCGGATGTCGCGCACCACCGACGTCAGCCGCAGCCTCAGCTACCGCTCCTCGGACGCCAACTCCTGGGGCGCTCACCGGTTCGTCAGCGTCCACATCAACGCCGGCGGCGGCACCGGGTTCGAGAGCTACCGGTACACCAGCACGAACTCCACCACCCAGGCGATGCACAGCACACTGCACTCGAACATCCTCTCGACGATGCGGTCGGTCGCCTCGGTCACCGACCGCGGCATGAAGACCGCCAACTTCCACGTTTTACGCGAAACCAACATGCCCGCGATCCTCACCGAGAACCTGTTCATCGACCGGTCGTACGACGCGGGGCTGCTCAAGCGCGCCGACTTCATCGCCGCGACCGCGCGGGGCCACGCCATCGGCATCGCCAAGCACATGAACCTGCAGCCGAGCGGAGGCGGCTACACCACGACGGTGGACAACGCCACCACGGGCCGGTTCACCGCCAGCGCCAACTGGGGCACGTCGTCGTACTCCGCAGGCAAGTACGGCGCCGACTACCGGTATGCCAACCCGCAGGCGATCAGCGACGCCGCCTGGTTCAAGGTGGCGATCCCGAGCGCGGGCAGCCACCGGGTGGAGGTGTGGTATCCGTCCAACTCCGGCTACAACAACGCGGCGCCGTACGTGGTCGCGGCCAGTGGCGGCAACCAGACCGTCCACGTCGACCAGCGCACCGGCGGCGGCGCCTGGCGCTCGATCGGCACGTTCTCGCTCGCGGCCGGCGACTACAACGCCGTCGGGGTGAGCCGCTGGACCAACGGCACCGGCTACGTGATCGCCGACGCGGTACGGGTCACCCGAGTCTGACCCTGCCCCAGCATGATCAACGGTCCGTTCATGTCGTCATGACGAAGCCTTGATTAGGGCACATTAGTGGCGGAACATGGGTGTCATGGATGCCACCATGACACCCCCGCCGGGTAACGCGCTGGGGTTTGTGCGTCTGTCTGACTTGCGGGATGAGGACCTGGACGCGGATGGGCAGGGTAAGGGGCTTGTGGATCAGGAGCGGCGGATCCGCAAGCACGGCAAGCAGCTTGGCTGGAACGTGACGCGGGTGATCGTGGAGAACGATCTGGTGTCCTCGCGGGATGGCAAGAAGAAGCGTGGGGTGTCGGCGTTCAAGCGCCGCAAGGTCACGTTGCCGGACGGGCGCAGCGAGTGGCGGGTCTTCCGGCCGGGGTTCCGGTTGAGCTTGGACCTGCTCGCGAAGGGTGAGTACGACGGGTTCATCGCGTTGGACCTCGACCGTGCGGTGCGGGACCCGCGCGATCTGGAGGACCTGATCGACGTGGTGGAGGAGCACCGGGTGCCGGTGCAGTCGGTGACCGGTTCCCTGCGGCTGGCCAACGACGCGGACATCACGATGGCGCGGGTGATGGTGGCGGTGGCGAATAAGGAGTCCCGCGACAAGGCGCGGCGGGTCGCGGCGTCGCGGGAGCGGCGGGCGCTTGCGGGGGAGTTCGCCGGTGGGGTGCGCCCGTACGGGTTCGAACCGGACGGGGTCACGGTGCGGCCCGCCGAAGCCGATGTGGTGGCTGATTGCACCACCCGGTTGCTGCAGGGCGCATCGCTGCGGTCGCTGGCGTTGGAGCTGCGGGAACGCGGCGTGCCGGCCGCTTCCGGAGGTGCGTGGAGCGCGTCGACGCTGCGGTCGATCCTGCTGCGAGCGCGCAACGCGGGGCGGATGGTGTACCGGGGCGAGGAGATTGGCGACGCGCCGTGGGAACCGATCGTGAAGCTGGAGCTGTTCCGGGACGTGCAGCGGTTGCTGACCAACCCACAGCGCCGCGACGGGCCGGGGCCGGCGGCGAAGTGGCTGGGCACCAACCTGTATCTGTGCGGGATCTGCACCGACGAGGCGTTGACCCACCTGGTGCACGTACACGTGAAGGCCGGTGGCCGCGAGCCGCGTTACCGGTGCAAGGAGAACGGTCACCTGGCCCGCGCGGTGCACTACGTCGACCGGTACGTCACCGGGGCGGTGCTGGCGAGGCTGGCCGAGCCGGACGCGGCGGACCTGCTCGTGCCGGCGAAACCCGAAGTGGACGTGGCCGGGCTGCGCGCGGAGGCCAAGGCGATCCGTAACAACCTCAACGATCTGGCTGCTGACAAGGCGATGGGGTTGATCGACCGCGCGCAGTTGCTCGCGGGTACCACCGCTGGGAAGGCCCGGCTGAACGAGATCGAAACCCAGCTCCGCGACGCCACAGTGGACTCCCCTCTCGCGCCGCTACTCGACGCCGAAGACATCAAAGCCGCCTGGGATGCGCTCGGCCTAGCCCACCAGCGACTCGTGGTGGCCGCGCTGGTCACGGTGCGGATTCTGCCCGGACGACGCGGGCGCGGCTTCGACCCCGCCACCGTCGCAATCACCTGGAACGACCAGCCCCGCTGAACCCCCGAGGGTAGCCGCGCGTGGTCCATTCCGGCCCGCGCGGACCGCGCCGCGCGGGCCGGAGTGGTAGGAGAGGCGCGGGTATGCACCTCGGAGGATGTGCTGCCCCAGGACCCGCACGGCCGCTGCCGCCCGATCAGGCGACCCGCCCGGCCTTCACGCGATCCCCACCCCACGCCCCCCGTCGCCTGTAACGACGGGCCACAGGTGGATGTCACGGAGCCGACCTGCCGGTCACACGATCGGGTTGATCTTGGGAGTGTGGGGCTCTGAGCCGCTTTGCCCGTCTCCGCCGTTGGCTTGCCGGCACCCCCGTCGGGCGTCGGGTGCGAGGGTTGCCGGGCCGGGTGCGTGTGTCTCCTGGCACGCACGTCGGCTAGTACGGCGTGGGTGGGATGTCGATGAGCCGTACTCGTTCCTGGTGGCCGTGTACCCACCAGATCGGATCGGCGGGGTGTGCACCTTTAGCGCTGTCGCTGGTGGCGGTGGCCACGGTGACAGGGTGGACCTCGATGCGGGCCAGCGCGGTGTGCAGGTTGGTTTCCCTGGCCCGGCTGGGGAGCCAGAACAGCACCGGGAAGGCTAGGGCGGAGGTGAGGTACCGGTAGTCGGTGTTGATCTTTTCGAACAGGCGGGGAAGGGTTTCGGTGCCGGTGTCGTACTCCAGCCAGAACCGCAACGAGCGCCCGTCCTGGCACCATTCGCCGTGTCCGTCCGGATGGACCAGGTCCCCGCACACTTTGGTGGCGGCGCGTTCGTGCCACCAGCGCGCCAGCTTGCATCCGGGGTTGGCGCGGGCGTAGTTGGCCAGAGCGCAGAAGAACTGGTTCACGCCGAGCAGGTGCAGCAGGTGTTGTGAGCCGGCGAGCCGGTCGACGCGGGCGTTGACCACGGACGGACGCGGGATCGACTGGTCGCGTTCGGCGGCGATGATCGCCGCGCCAATCGGCCCGAGGCACCACCGCCACGACTGCGACCCAACCGCCTGCGCGGCCCGGAACCGGCCCAGGACCGTCCGCTGGTGCAGCAGCCGCAGCCGCTGCTGCGCACGGGTCAGGCTCGGGAACATCAGCGCCGCGACCTGTTCGGTGGTGAACACGCGATGGTCCGCGAGCAGCCTCAACAGGCGGCGGTCGCGGGGCATCAGCCGTGAGAGTTCCCCGGCCACACTGCGGATCTCACGCGGCCGTGAGCGCGGCCGGCGGCTGGTATGTAATACCAGTTGGGGACCGGTCACCACACCCCCATATGGTCGCTGACCTGCGGCTTCACCCTCACAGCGGTGGACTCCTGGCTATTCTCCTCGACGCCGCGCCAGGAGAACACCCAAAGGACCAGGCAAGGAACCACCCTGGAGACCGCCCCGGTTCGAGCCCCGCGTGACGCGTCATCGGACCTGTCGAGGTGGGGTCCTGGGTGAGAGCCGCGCGGGCCCCCACCCAGGACTCACCACTTTGGTCCACCCGAAAGCCCGTTCTCAACCCCGCTTGCTCTCGGGGCCGTCCCGGTCGGCGGCGACACGAGGCCGCCGCGAGGTGACCGAGAACAGCTCCGCGAGCCGTTCACGGGTCGCCGCCGACAGCGGAGGCGCCGCGGCGACGAGGGACGCGACCGCCTTAGCGATCAAGGCTTCCGATCCGCCCGCTGCGCAGACACCGCACCGTTGACGCGGAACGCGTGAACGCCGGCCACCGGAGCAGCTACTGCACCTGTTGAGATGTGACTCAGGATGGGCCTTGTCGGTGCGAGAGCGACGGTCCATAACAAGGTTGGCTCATCGCCGCTGATGCGCTGACCTGTCGAGCGTCGCTCCACCACCAGCAACGATCAAGCCCCCAGTGACCTACATCACAACCCGTGAGTGCTAGGTGACAGCCCGTTCGTTGGGTCCTTCGTTCACCCCTTCGTCACCCCCTTCGTTGGCGCTGACTGCGACGAAGGGGGAACCAGACGCTGGTGAGAGACCGAAACCGCAGGTCAGGCCCGGTATCGGGCCAGTGAGAGAAGCCGCCAGATCGCAAGACTCCCTCCCACGGGAGGGTCATCGACCTTCCCGTGGGAGAACTCCACGGCGTTGACGGCACCCGCGTGGCACACGAAATTGATCTTCGTGTTCAACGCCTGAGCCGGGGAAACACCCATAAGCAAATGATCTTGTTCAACGTCTGTCCATCCCTTGTGGATCTTGTTCAACCCTCAGACACGGGGGTTGGACAGAACCGAGGGGGTTGGACAGAAATGTGTCCAACCCCCCGTACCGGGGTGACCCGTGGCGTGTTGCGACGTCCCCGGTCCCCCCCAGGTCGGGCCGGTCCACGGTCCCCTGGGTGCGGGTTGACACCGGACACTTGTCAGCTCGTCCCGGACCGGTCCCGAGGACGCCGGTGTCCGGTGGGGGGTCGGCCCGGTGCACGCCGGGGGACGGCGCCGCCGTCCGGGACGGGACGCCCCGCCTGAGGACCGCACCTACGTGCGACCGCGTACACCCGTTGTCTTCATGACCAGTCGGCCCTCCGGCGTCTTGGCCGTTGGCCGTGTTGACCTGCGCAAACGCGTGGACGCGGGTTAGAGGCTGACCCGGAGGTTCCCGCACGAGAGAACCGCCAGGTAAGGCTCCAGGTGAAGCTCCGCACCGAACTGGTTGCCCGGCGAAGCGGTCAGCCGGGGCTCGCGCAGGGCCGGTGGTGTGCGCCAGCGACGGCGGAGAACAGCTCGGCCAACCGGGCACGCACCGCCTCCGACAACGGCGGCGCGCTGGCGACCAGGACCGTGATCGCGGCCTGGATCGCCCGCTCGGTGCGCGACGCCGCACCCACGCCACCGCCGCGCCGCACCTTCCCCGTGGCAGGAC
>JBOGDE010000121.1:0-14816 GCA_050701695.1 Micromonosporaceae bacterium | reverse complement strand
ACGCCACAAGTCGTGTGTCTACAGAGTTCGGGAATCCGGGGACCGGCCCAACCCTGTGACCAGTACAAACGGGTCTGCAACAAGCCCAATCTGCCTACATTCTGCGGAACTCAGGTACTCGTTCGGTCGACTTTCGGACCGAAGACGCCGTGAGCGTCAGTGAGTGACCCTCGAAGCGGATCTCGCCGAAGGTGCCGATCGGTGTGCGCGGCCTAGCCATGTGCGATCACCGTCCGTGCGACTGATGGCCCGGCGAGGATTCGCGCTGCCTGTCGATCCAGGCGTTGACGTCGCAGATCGCGAATTTGACCCGACGGCCGATCCGGATGGCGCACGGCCCTTAGCCGTCGACGCGCCAGTCGTAGATCGTCGCCACCGGGACATCGAGGTACTCGGCGAGTTCTTGAATAGTCAGCAACGGCTCCAAGCCGCTGTCGGCGGGCGTGTTGGTCTCCATGCCCCGAAGGTGCGCAGCCGACTCCGGCCGGTTCCGATCCGTTCCGCACGGCTCCGGTCTCGTTCGCCGCAAGCGGCGTCGAGAGCCCGTCGAGGAGGAGTAGATGGCTAGTTTGTGGCCACTGGATCAAGTCTCAAATGCTTTCAGGCTCAGAGAACCACGTCCTCCGAGCCTGAAATTCGTAGCGGGGGCAGGATTTGAACCTGCGACCTCTGGATAAGGTCGGCCACTTGCCCGCTGGTACTCGTCAGTGCCCGTTACAGCGCATCTCTGCTGGTGACGGCCGGGCAACGGCGCTCTGACACTGCTCACTGTAACCCGCCGCTGCCCGCCGCTGCTCGACGGTCTCTGGCCCACAGATGGCCCACGGTCGAATCTCTGGCGCGGTGGCGCGTTCGGCACACCTACGTGGCATGACAGTCCCCATCAAGAACCCCGACGAACTCGTCGCGGTCATTCCCCACATGCTCGGCTTCAAGCCTGAAGAGTCCATCGTCTTTGTGCCGATGCGCTCCGACCTCCCCACCGCCCGCGTCGACATCCCGACCACGCCACGGGAGCAGGCGCTGGTCTGGCGGTCGATTCGCGACGGCCTCACCCGATACGCCCAACCCGGCGCGGCCGTCGGCATCATCTGCTTCACGGCCGATCGCCAGCACGCAGATCTGGTCGGCCGCGAGTTAGCCGAGCGACTCGACGCCATCGGCATTGACACCCACATCCTCCTGTGGGCCGACGAGACCCGCTGGGCCGACCTCGTGACGGGCGACATGGGACTCCAAACCGACACCGCCCGCGAGCGCGTCGCCGCGATGACCGTCCTCGGCGGTCGGTCCCAGCCGGCCGCCAGCCGCGACTCCCTCACGGCGTCCCTAATCGGCGACCGGGAGCCGGTGACGAACCTGCTGTCCCAGACGCGGCAGGCGACACACGAGAACACCGCCGGGGCCGAGGGCCGATGGGCGCTCGGCCGCTTGCAGCGCTTCCACCGTGACGGCGTCCGCCTCGACGACGAGGATGCAGCCAGGCTGTTGGTGGCACTCGATGCGATCCCGATCCGCGACCGGCTTTGGCTCGACATGACCCGAGACAATGCTGACTCCCACGTGGCGCTCTGGACCGACATGACCAGGAGGGCACCAGACGAGGTGCGTGCCGCACCGGCTTCGCTACTCGCGTTCGGGAGCTGGCTCAGCGGCCACGGGGCTATGGCGTGGTGCGCGCTCGACCAAGTGCCCGAGAGCAAGCCCTACAACCTCGCCAACCTAGTCGCGGCAACGCTCCAAGGCGGGGTCCACCCCCGGGAGTGGGAGTCCGTGAAGTCCATGCCCGCGGGCTGCGGCGAGGATCGTGCTGCAGACTTCGCCTCATCCCGAAAGAGCGCCCAGCTCGGCTCCGCTCGACCGGCGCATGGAATCTGAGGTGGCCCTGATGCGGATCACCTACCGCCGTCGGCACCCAATCAGCCAGCTCGAACACAAACTTGCGGGTCAACTCCGACGACACGCAATTGACCTCAGGACCCGTGACACGATTCCTCTCGACCTGTGGCGCGTCATTGACATCGAACTCGTCCAGCACGCCCGCAGAGCACGGAAGGGTCGGCTTAGCAACCGAGCGAATCTGGTCCCTGAGTCGACGGCCGCCGTCGTCGCCGGCGTCGAGTGATTAGCCCCTGCTGTTGCTCATCAGCTCGTGGGCGACGTGCCCGCGCGTTGTACGGCCCGATAGATGGAGTGCTGGTAAGGATCGTGTCACCAGGTGCAGACGACCAAGCGTGGTGAGTCGTGGCGGTCAGCGTGCTGAGGTGTCGTGCCGCTGAAGCGTTCGGTAGACCGTGGTGCGGGACACGGTGAACAGTTCGGCGAGGTCGGTGATCGTGTATTCGCCGGTCCCGGCCATGCGGACGAGCTCACGTTGCTGCTTCGGTGAGAGCTTTGGCTGCTTGCCGCGGAGCTTGCCCTTGGCCCGGGCGACGGCCATGCCTTCGCGGGTTCGCATCCGCAGCAGGTCGACTTCGAATTCGGCGAAGGTGGCGAGGATGTTGAAGAACATCTTGCCCATCGGGTCGGTGGGGTCGTAGACCTGCCCGCCAAGCGAGAGCTTGATGCCACGGGCGGCGAGGTCGTCGCCGATCGCGCGGGCGTCGGGCACGGAGCGGGCCAATCGGTCGAGCTTCGGCACGACGAGCGTGTCGCCGGCCCGGACGGCGGCGAGGGCCTGGTCGAGACCGGGGCGAGCACGGTTGGTGCCAGTCAGCCCGTGGTCGAGGTAGATCCGTTCCGGCGAGACGCCGAGTTCCGTGAGCCGTTGTTGTTGGGCGGTGAGGTCTTGTTCGTCGGTGGAGCAGCGGGCATAGCCGATCAAGGTTTCGGGCATACCGCGAGTGTACGTTTAGCCCCCGACAATCGGGATTTTCACCGTACGGGGTAAATGCAACTCCGCTGGTCAAGGTCACGGCTGTCTGCTCGCCCAGGGTCTGGTGTACGCAGGGGGTTCCTCAGCGGACGCAGTTCATGTTGCTGCTACCAGTGTCGTTCTCCGAACCTCGCTGGCAGCCGGATGTCTCGGTCAGGTGGTACTCCAGCACGCAGATGATCAACGCCTCCTACACCGGCGCCGTCATCCGCATCGATCCCATCGGGCATTACCTCGCCGCAGCAAGACCTTCGCAAGGGACACAACATGAGACCCGTTGTGACGATGATCACAGGGCCGTGTCGGGTATGGCGACGATCCGGGACCACGGCGGTGATCGCCCGTGTGATTGAAGCAGGCGATGCCGATGGGCGGTGCAGGCACGTCCACCCTGACTATGGTGCCTGGCCGACCTCGGTCTCACCTTGTCGAGGAGGTCCACACCGACGACATCCACGCGCGTCTTGCCGAGCTCGACCACTCGGCCAGCTGACCGCCGGTTCAGGTCGTCATCGCCGCACCGACATCGAACTCCGTGCCGAACGGGTCCGTGATGTTCGCGACCCGCCCGTAGATCATGTCGTAGGGCTCGGCCGAGGTCCCACCCGCGTCGACCGCTCGCCGCGCCGCCGCATCGGCGTCGTCCACCTGGAACAAGGTCCGCCAACGGGACTTCGTGGCCTTTGGGTCACCGGCGATGCCGCCGATCTCGTGGCCATCCGGTCTGCGCAGGAACGTGAAGTCGAGCTCGGGCATGTCCGGGTTGGCATCCAACGTGTGGCCGAAGACCGCGACGTAGAAGTCGCGCGCGGGCCCGGATTCCGCGGTGACCAAGGTCGTTGCGGAGCAGGGCGTTCGGTTCGTTGACGATCTCGCAGCCGATGTGGGCACCGGCCTGCCACAGTCCACACTGCGCACCGGTGGTGTCCTTGATGATCGCCGTCCGGCCCTGGTCCAGCACGTCCATCGGACCGGTGATGATCGAGCCGCCAGCGTCCCGCGCTCGGGCGGCCGCGGCGTCACAGTCATCCGTCGCGAAGTAGACGTTCCACCAGAAGTCCGTGGCGTCGGGATCGGGGTTCGGCCTGATGGCCGCGACGGGTCTGCCCCGTAGCAAGCACTGGGTGTAGTGGCCGAACTCCGCCGGTCCCACATCGAACTCCCAACCGAACAACGCGCCGTAGAAGGTCATCGCGCGGTCGAGATCCGGGATGCCCAGGTCGATCCAGGTCGGTGTGCCAGCCGGCTGCGTGGTGGTCAGCTCGCTCATCGTCTCTCCTTGTCGTGTCCCCATCTTGTCCCGCATGACCCCGGAACCTTAAGAGGTCATGTCGCCCGCGTTCACGGACGCCGGTCCTTCTTCGAGGTCGACGACCTCCAGCGCGGCAGCGATGTCAGGGTGATCCTGGGGCGAGAGCGGCTTGATCTCCCGGGAGGCGCCTTTCTGCACGCAGGCTTAGTTCGCTGCTGGCGTCGTTGACGACTTCCCGGGGTGAGTCCGTGCGCTGGCTGCCCAGTTGACGAGCTCGCGGCAAGGTCCGCGTCATCGGCGCACCCGTCATGGGGAAGGGATCGCAGGCTTGCAGATCGCGTTCGCGCCAACACGCGGCGAGACTCCGGAACTCAGGAGTCGCCGCTCACCGACCGATGCTGACGTGGCCGATGGGCCTGCGTTCCGAAGCGACCCACGGTCGCGACCTGATCAGTCGACGGGTTACTGGTTGAAGAACGTCTTCAGTACACGGGCCATGAGTTCGGGGGCGACGACGTGTCCCTGCCCGTCGAGCGTGTGTCGTTCGGTCTGGGGGGTGGCAGCGGCTATCGCTTTCGCGGCGCGGTCGAAGAAGTCGGTCGGGAGGCCCGCCATCTGGGGCTCGGTGATCGGACCCTCGGTGGTCACCAGGACCGACTGAGTGATGCGGGCAAGTCGGTTCGTGGGGATCTTGTAGTCATTGAGGACCACGGCGTCCTTGACGAGCGTGTGGGCGAGCGCGACGGACGAGGCCCAGTTCGGGTGTTGTTTGCCAGCCGCGATGTCCGCGTCGGGTCCGCCGGTAAGCCTCACGAACAGTTCCAGGAGCTCCTCGTCCCGGCCGGCTTTGTATGCCTCGTGGGTGTCCGCGATGTACTGGTTGAACCTCGGCCGCAGGTCGTCCCCGATCGCGTACGGCACATCCCACACCGCGATCTTGTCGATCGCCGAACCTGCCGCTGCTGCCTCCAGCGCGAGGGCGCCGCCAGATGAGGCGCCGTACACGTGAACTGAGCCGCCGGCTGTCGCAATCAGCGCGTCGAGGTCTTCCACCTCCCGCGCCACGGCGTACGGCGGTGTATTGCCGCTGGCGCCCCGGCCGCGTCGTGCGTAATTGTAGACCGTGAAATGGTTGGCAAGGAGCCGGGCCAGCGGCGCGTTCTCAGCGCCGTCGTCTAGGGTGCCGCCGACGAGGATCACCGCCGGGCCAGTGCCTTTCCGGTCGTAGGCGATCCTCGTACCGTCGGCGGACGTCACACGAAGTGTCATCTCGTTCACTGCTTCTCTCCATTTCTCGATGCGTGGTCGTCACCGTCGGAGCATGTCGACCAGGATTGAGTTACGTGGGCTGCCCCCTCCGTCACTTGCACTTCGGGCCGGTTTCGGGAGTTCCGGGCTTGGTACCGGTGATGGCGTTGGCCGAGTGGGCCGGGTTGTCGGAGTTGATTTCGACCAAGTGCTCGCGGCAGCGGCATCTACTTCTTGTTGCGGTAGAGGACCATGGTGATGGGACCGAAGACCGCGACGAGAAGTACAGACGAGACGAGCACCCAGCCGATTTCCCCGGCGGGCACCGAGCCGTGCATCAGGCCGCGTACCACGGTCGCCAGGTGGGTGATCGGGTTGACCTCGACGACCGCCTGCAACCACCCGGGCATCGTCTTCGGGTCCACGAAGATGTTGCTCACGAACGTCAGCGGGAACATCACCATCATGCTGACCCCCGCCACCGAGTTCGGCGTGCGCAGGATCAGGCTGAGCATCGTCCACAGCCACGACAGGCAGAACGAGAACACCAGCAGCAGCACCACCGAGAGCACCACCCCGACGGCGCCACCCTCCGGCCGGAACCCTAGGACCAGGCCGAGCGTGATCACGATCGCCGACCCGATCGAGTAGCGCACCAGATCGCCGAGCAGGGCGCCGACCAGCGGCGACGGTCGCCACACCGGAAGTGACCTGAACCTGTCGAACACCCCCTTCTGGATGTCGGTGTTCAGCGTAATGCCAGTGTTCATGGTGATCATGACGTTCGCCTGCACCAGGATGCCCGGCAGCAGGAACTGCAGGTACTCCTGAGTCGACCCGGCGAGCGCGCCACCGAACAGGTAGGTGAACATCAGCGTGAACATGATCGGGAACATGGTCACGTCGACGAGTTGCTCCGGGACGTGTTTGATCTTCAGCAAAGCGCGCCAGCCGAATGTCAACGAGGTGAGCACCGGACCGGGGCGAGACGGCCGCTCACCGGCCAACAGCACACTGCGCAGCGCGTCCTCGGTGACCGGCGCCGACGCCTGCTCCGCGGACGTGGCATTCATGCGGCATCCTCCTCGGCGGCGTGTCCGGTCAGGGCGAGGAACACCTCGTCCAGGCTCGGCTGACCGAGCGCGAACTCGGTGACGTCGATGCCGCTGCGGGACAGCTCGGCCAGGGAACGGGCGACCCGCTCGGGGTCGGAGATCCGCGCGGACAGCGCGGCCGGGTCAGCGGACGGCTCGACCGGCACCTCGAGGACGCCGGCGAGGACCCGCTCTGCCTCGGCCCGCTGCTCGGGCACACGTAGCCGTACGTGCAGCGAGCCGGCGCCGACCGATGCCTTGAGCTCGCCGCTCGAGCCCTCGGCGATCACCTTCCCGTGGTCGATCACCGCTATCCGGTCGGCCAACTGGTCGGCCTCGTCGAGGTACTGCGTGGTCAGCAACACGGTGGCGCCCTCGGCGACCATGCCCCTGACGATCTCCCACACCTGGTTCCTGCTGCGCGGGTCGAGCCCGGTCGTGGGCTCGTCGAGGAAGATCAGTTCGGGGGTGACGACCAGGCTCGCCGCGATGTCGATGCGCCTGCGCATCCCGCCGGAGTACTTCTTCACCGGCCGGTCGGCCGCCTCGGCAAGACCGAACGCGTCGAGCAGGTCGGCCGCCCGCTCCCTGCCTCGGCGGCGTGAGTAGCCGAGCAGCCTGGCGAGCAGCAACAGGTTCTCCACCCCAGTGAGGTCCTCGTCGACCGACGCGAACTGCCCGGTGAGGCCCACCCTGCTTCGCACCGCCTGGGCGTCACGCACGACGTCGTAGCCGAGCACTTGCGCCTCTCCGGCGTCGGGGCGCAGGAGCGTGGCCAGCATGCGGATCGTCGTGGTCTTGCCCGCCCCGTTCGGACCGAGCACGCCGTACACGCCCCCGGCGCTCACGGCCAGGTCCACACCGGCGACCGCGTGGGTCTTGCCAAAGCTCTTCTTCAACCCTCTCGTCTCGATCGCGAGCTTTCCCATGGGTTCGATTCCTTCTCTCGGTGTTGCGAACGGATTAGTTGAGCACGGTGCGCGGCCAGCGCCGCGGCGAGTGGGGTGTTCTCCGTTCCGTCGTCGAGACCTCCCCCGACTCTCAGCCTTGGGCGACCTGACCGGCTCGACGCGGCTCGACGGCGTACGGCCCGAACCTGGCCCACGCCACGAACGCCGCCAGAGCGCCGAAGATGATCGTCTGCACGATCGACGCGTACTCACCGATCACTAAGTTGGCGATCGTCGCGCCGATCATCGTGACGACCAGGCCGGACGCGGCGAGTGGCGTCAGGATCGGCGTGATCCGGGTCGCGGCCGGCAGGATCAGGCCAAGTGCGCCGAGTATTTCGGCCACCCCGGCGATCCGCATGAGTACGACGGGTACACCCTCGGCCAGCGCTGCCACGTCGGCTTCCGGCGGGAACACCTTCATCGCGCCGGTTCCCAGGAAGCCCAGGGCCAACAAGCCCGATACAACCCAAACTGTGATCTTCATTGGGACTCCGCTCATCTCGGAAACTCAGGATCCTCGTATTCATCCATGGTTCTTTCGCAGACACCTGCGCGAAAGTGAGGCAGACACGACCTGCCCGTGAGCGTGGCCAGCATCCGGATCGTCGTGGTCTTGCCCGCCCCGTTCGGACCGAGCACGCCGTACACGCCCCCGGCGCTCACGGCCAGGTCCACGCCCGCGACCGCGTGGGTCTTGCCAAAGCTCTTCTTCAACCCTCTCGTCTCGATCGCGAGCTTTCCCATGGGTTCGATTCCTTCTCTCGGTGTTGCGAAACGGATTAGTTGAGCCTAGTCAAGTTTGATTACTTGGTCAGAGTACACGAGGAGGAACGTCTAGTCAAGTTTGATTAGAAGCGCATCTTGAGGTGATCGGGGACCGTTCGCCACGAACCCGGATCATCGGCCATGGTGTAGGCGCCCTCAGACAGTCGTTTGCTCAGGCTCTTCGCCCACTCCAGTTCGGTGCGTGCGTGTCCCGCCCACAGTTCGGCCTGCTCGCGGACGTGCTCGGGGATGTCCCGATTGGGGTGCTCCCGCCACTCGGCCTGCACTACGAGCTCCGCTTCCAGGCGCGCGACCCGCTCGCTAACGTGCGCGATGGCATCTGACCTGGTCAGCATGGGCAACATGGCGATGGACGCGTTGAGCATGTCCGGGTCGTGGGTGCGCCGCAGACCGTCGCGGACCAGTTCGACTATCTCGTCACGTCCCCGAGCTGTCGCGCGGTACAGAACGCGCGCCGGCCCGGAGTTGCCCGGCTCGGCGTGTTCGGTGAGGAAGCCATCAGCCGCCGCCTTCTTCAGCGCGTGATAAACCGAGCCGGGCTTGATCTTGGCCCAAGTCTCCGCACCCCAGCTCTGCAGTTCGGACCGCACCTGGTAGCCATGCGCGCCGCCGGAGAGGTGCACGATACCGAGTACCAGGAGCTTCGTCGCCGACATGCGCCCACCTCCGCTCAATCTGCTCGGACTCGCTCCGCGCTGCTCAACAAGTTCAATCGCCTCGGCAGCCAGCGCAAGCGCTGCCTGCGCTCGGTTCACTCACTTGTAGGCTCGAGCATATGAGCATCCCGGTACTGACCACGGTGAGCACGCCGAACCCGATGCGTGGCTGACCGTGCCGGAGGCGGCGACGTTGCGCGATCTGGTGTTCGCTGGTGCGGCGCTGCACGACGCCGTCGAGCGGGCAGACACCGAGGTGGCGGGCGATACCGCGCGGCTCGCCGCACTGCTGCGCTGCTTTCCCGCAGCCGTGCGGTATCCGGCGCCACAGGACCCCGGGCCGCCGGATCCCGTGTCGCCGGGCCTCGGGTCACCGAACGCCGAACTCCCGGATCCCGCCGTCAGCGCAGGAAGTCGTCGGGGGTGAGCGGCAGTCCGCGGACCCCGGACACCGGTGGCGAGGTTACGCCGGCCGACAGTTCAGACTCCGCGGGCTCGCGGAACTCATCGCCGAGACGACGCACCACTTGGATAGCGACCCGCAGCTCAACGCCTGGCGCTGGTCCACGACCGAGCATGATCGACTTGTTGCAGTAGCCCATCCCCTTACGGACGCAGATGCTAGCGCGGCCTTGTCCGGCGTCGATAGCTCTGGTTAGCGTGCCTCATGCCGGTTCGGTTCCTGTCCGATGCTGAACTCGCGCGGCTCAGCGGCTGGCCGGAGAGCGTCGCCGACGAGGATCTGGTCACGTTCTTCACGCTGACCACAGGCGACTTGACGTGGCTCAGCGCGAACGTGCGGCCGGAGAACCGGCTGGGATTTGCCGTCCAGCTATGCACGCTGCCCTGGCTGGGCTGGATTCCGGACGAGCTCACCGGATGCCCGCTGGCTGCGGTGGGCCGCCTCGCCGACCGGCTGGCGATCGCCGAAGGCGACGTTGCCGGATTGCTCAGCTCCTACGGCGGCTGGGAAGGCCGCACCCGACGCGACCACCGCGCGCTGGTACTGGCCCGCCTCGGCTGGCGTACGTCCAGCGCTGGTGACCGCAAGCAACTCGACGTGTTCCTGCTCGCCCGGGCTCTGGAACACGACGCGCCGAGCGTCCTGCTCCAACTCGCCTGCGACTGGCTGCGCAGCGAACGCATCGTTCGCCCCTCGGTCGATGTGCTCTCACGACGCGTTGCGGCTGCGCGTGACGGTGCCCGCACGGAGACCTACCACCGGCTGGCGCCGCTGCTCGCCGCGGCGCGGCCGACCGCACTGAACCGGCTGTTGGACGTCGACGACGAATTGGGCATGACCCGACTGGCATGGCTGCGGCGCGGGGCGACCGCAGCCACTCCCGAAGTGCTCAAGGCAGAGCTGGCCAAGCTGGAGTTCCTACGCGGTCATGGCGCCGATCGACTGGACCTCTCAGCGATTCCGGCCGGGCGCCGGCGGCTCCTGGCTGACACGGGCCGCCGGTCCACCAATCAGGCGTTACAACGTGCGGGCATCGACCGTCGGTACCCGATCTTGCTGGCGACGCTGGCCGAAACCTACGTCGAGGTCCTCGACGAACTCGTGCAGCTGCTCGACCAGGCACTGGCCGGCGCGGACTCCCGCGCACGCCACGAACTGTCCCAACGCATCGTGGACCGTGCAAAGGTCGAGATCGACCGTGGGCGACTGTTGGACGAAGTGCTCGACATCCTCGCCGACCCGGCCGTGTCCGACATCGACGCCGGGCGACTGGTCCGGAACCGGATCGGGATGACACGGCTGCAAGCAGCTCGCCGGCCAGTGACAGAACGTGAACCGCGCGATCACGGCCATTTCGATCTGCTCGCCGCCCGCTACAAGTACCTGCGGACCTTCACACCGGCGGTGATCGCGGCGTTGCCGCTGACCGGCAACACTTCCAGTCCCGATGTCGCCGCGCTCCTGGACGCGGTGCAGGTGTTGCGCGAGCTGAACACGGCCGGCCGCACGAGCGTCCCCGAACGGGCCACCACCGACGCGGCGACCTCGTTCGTACCGGCCCGCTGGCGCGGCTACCTGGAGGCCAGCCACGGGCAAGGCCGCGGTGCCACCTACCGGCACTTCTGGGAACTCAGCGTGCTTTACGGGGTGCAGGCCCGGCTGCGCTCGGGCGACGTGTGGGTGCCCGGCTCGCGCCGCTACACCGACCCGACCACGTTGCTCATCCCGCTCGAGCAGTGGGTGACTCAGCGCGAGGACTTCTGCGCAGTCACCGGCACCGACCCCGATCCTGCCCATCAGCTGCACCGCTTTGAGGACGACCTACACGCCGCGATGACCGATCTGGAGCGCGTGTTGTCCAACCCGGCCAGCGACGGCCTCGCCCGTGTCGGCGCGGACGGTGACCTGATCGTGTCCCCGCTGCCCGCCGAGCAGGTGCCGGCCGAAGGAACTGCCCTGGCGGAGGCAGTAGCCGCCCGACTTCCTCAAATCCATCTCCCCGAGTTGCTCATCGAGGTCGACCGCGACACCCGGTTCAGCGAGGCGTTCACGCACGCAGGCGGCGCCCAGCCGCGCAACCCTGACCTGATTCGTAATCTGTATGCCTCGGTGCTCGCCTACGCCTGCAACCTCGGCTACGCCGGCATGGCCGATGCCTCCGGAATCTCCGCAGACACCCTGGCCTGGACCTCGCAGCGGTACCTGCGCCAGGACACCCTGCGCGAGGCGAACGCCCGCCTCGTCAACGCACACCACGCCCACCCGCTCGCGCGCCTGTGGGGCGGCGGGACGCTGTCGTCCTCGGACGGGCAGCGGTTCCCGCAACGCGGACGAAGCCTCACCGCCCGGGCCCTGTCGCGGTATTTCCTCGACGAGGGCACCACCACCTACACCCACGTCTCCGATCAGCACTCCACATACGGCACCAAGGTCATCCCGACCACCTGGCGCGAAGCGGTCGCCGTGCTCGATGAGATCTTCGGCAATCCGACTGACCTGCCGATCGCCGAGCACACCACCGACACCGCCGGCCAGACCCTGGCCACGTTCGCGATGTTCAACTTGGCCGGGCTGCAGTTCTCACCGCGAATCCGCGACATCGGCCGGCTGCAGCTCTACCGCCTCGGTGCCGGGTCATCGTGGCGCGCCCGGTATCCGCATGCTGGGCAGCTGCTGACCCAGCCGATCCAGACTCAGCTGATCGCCGACCATGGGAACGACCTGCTGCGCCTCGTCGGGTCGATGAAGTTCGGGCACACCACTGCGAGCCTGCTGATCGCGAAGCTGCACGCGAGCAGCCGACAGAATTCGCTCGCCCGCGCGCTGCAGGAGTACGGCCGGCTGGTCCGCACCATCTACCTGTGCCGCTATGTCGCCGACGAAGAGCTCCGGCGTCGCGTACGCCGCCAGCTGAACAAGGGCGAAAGTCTGCACGCGCTGCGGCGCGACCTGTTCTTCGCCCACCAGGGCCATGTCCGACGCCGCCATCTCGATGACCAGGTCGACCAGGCCCTGTGTCTGACCCTCGTCACCAACGCCGCAGTGCTCTGGACCACGACCTACCTCGGCGACGCGCTCGACGCCCTACGTGCCGGCGGTTACCCCGTCGCCGACGAAGACGCCGCGCACTTGACACCCGCGCAGCACGATCACATCAACTTCTACGGCACCTACGCCTTCGACCTCGAAACCGAGCTCCAGCGCGAAGGACGCCGCCCCCTCCGCTCGCCTGCGGCCTGACCGACACCGTCGTCGTGAAGGGACCAGATTCGTTCCGCTGCTAAGGCGACCCCACGGAGGTAAGGCCGCGCGTGTCAGGTCAGTCACAGCGGGACTGACGATCACAAGTGGCGAAATGCCATCGACGCGGGGACGCCGCGCAGTTGAGGTTGCCGCTCGTCTGGATCACGCGTATCCGCCTCCGGGACCAGCGGGTGCCGTGGCACGGGCCCCCAGCTTTCCCATTGCAGGCGCAGGCGCGCCATCTCGTCTCCAAGGTCCGCGATGTCTGGGCCATTTGGGCGTTCACCAACTACCCACTCGCGGAGTGCGGCCACCGATTGCGCGATGCTCCGCAGCCTAGGCGAGGCAACACCGAGCCGGGCCTCGGTGCAACGAATTGCGAGTTCGACGACCCGCAGCCTCACGTCGATGAGGCCGCGATCCCCGTCCTGCCACACGTCCGGGCTGCCGTCGATAACGCCGACGGCGTCATCGACCGCGATCCAGGCCACTGACCGAACGGCCAAGTTGGGGACCTCATGCCGCAAGCGCGCGTCAAGGTTGGCTGGCAAGAACGTCGACAACGGGATCTGATCGAGGCTCGACACCGCGAGCTCCCATGCCGGCATGCTCGCAGCAAGCGCCTCGGCGGAGACCGATAGCACCACGTCACCACCGCTGTCCGCGACCGAGAACTTCTCGACTTTGGGCATGAGACGGCGCGAGAGTACGAGCGCCTGAAAGCAGGGATTCACGTCGGTGAGGCCCAATCGCTCCACCCGCAGGGTTGCGTGCCGCGTGTTCAAGCTGGCATCCAGCAGCCGGAGACGATTGGTCCCGAAGAACGCTTGGACCCGACGCCACTCTGGCATCCTTCCCGGCTCTCTATGGTCCGGAAGCCGAGGCACGTCTCTAGGCAGGTCGAGGAAGCGCACGGTCGCCAGCCCTGCTTCGGAGCCTGCCACGAAACATTGCGCCAACTGCGCGCTGCCGACGACTCGGGCGACTGGGATCTGAGCTCCCTCGGCCGAGAAGTGCTCCTCGAAGCCGTCCCAGACCAAGGTCTCGTGCGCCTCCCCGTTCCTCAGTTCCGGAATGACCACGTCCGCTGTCATGGCTCCGAGTCCCCCGCCAGCAGCCACGAGGCGATCGCGTAGTACACCCAAGGTCGGCGGCACTTGCCACGTCCCCCCGTTCAAGCAAAAGCGCGCCCAGGCAAACTGACGAAAGGGCCCCTCGACAAGCCGCTTGTAGGCGTCGGCAAGCGCGTTTGCGCGCACTTCGGCCTGCATCGTGGCGTCCCGGATCGTTTGAGATGACCGTGCGGCGGCAGTACGTGCGCGAACGAGCGCAGGCTCCATCTGTGCTAGATGATCGCGCACCGCAGCGGAGGTCCCAGGGTCCGCCGTCAAGACACCGCTAACCATCGCGTCCATGGCGACGTATGCGGTCACGGGGTCGTTGCACGACAGCACCTCCCCGACGACCGTGACCGCCGCGAGCATGTCGGTGAGTCCCGGGACACCCAGCGACGCGAGATGCGGCAAGAGATGCGGCAGCAGATCGTTCGCGCGGTACGCGTAGTGAGCCAGCACCCACTCGGCCCGAAATTGGCCGGTCTGGTCGACAGGCGCATCCTGCATTGCAAAGGCGTCACGCAACGCGGCCCTGACGTCAAGGACGCCTGCGGACACCCGCCACGCCTCGGCCTCCTTGAGCAAGCCGTTGTCGACGTCAATCGGCGCGTCAGCGTCGAGGTGGTCCGCGACGGTATCAAGCCGACGGATCACGAGGCCGAGAAGGCGCTCTCCCGCCTCGTGATCGAACGGCGCAAATGGCTGGATTGCAAGCAAGTGCGACACGACGTGTGCGGCGTGGCTGCTCGTGTCTTCGACGCTTCGGCGGCACTGGTCAAAGCCAGCCTCGGTCGCAGGTGCCGATCTCGCCAGGGCCGTCACCGCCCCGATCAGAGCCGCCGTGTGTGCAGCCCAAGCTGGCGCGAGAACGGGGAGCGTGTGGGTTGCGCGCAGTCCGATGCCTGAGAAGGTGTCAGCTCGCAGCGGGGAGGCGAGGCGCTTCCGGGCGTCTGCGGGCAGGGGCACCATGCAACGATACGGAGCGAGGCCGCCAGGTGCAGTCCATTTCGGGTTCTCCTCACCTTTCTGTGGGTAGTTGGATGGTGAGTCCGCCGCAGCAGAGGTAGATCATGGCGATGAGGGCGGCGGCGCTGTGGTGTCCGTAGCCGCGGTGGTTGATGAGTCGGATCT
>JBOGDE010000120.1:0-14867 GCA_050701695.1 Micromonosporaceae bacterium | reverse complement strand
CCGGCAGCCCGCTCGCGCTAGGCACCGAAGAGGTCGGCGAACTGCCGGCGGTGCGACGCCGCGTCGAAGCGTGCGAAGCGGTCGCCGAACTCGGCCCGCAGCCGTACCGCGCTGTTCTGGTGGTGCACGATCAGCTCGCCGAGCGCCAGCATGGTGGCCTCCTCGGCGCCGGCCAGTGAGAGCTCCTCGCCCCACTCGGCGAGGTGAGCGGCCTGCACCTGCGCGTCCTGGAAGCCGCCGAGGTTGTCCTGCAGCTTCTTCAACGACCTGATCTGCCGCGTGATCTCTGACTTCGGGTAGAGGCCGGCGAAGAACTCCAGCAGGTAGCGCAGCTCCTTGGCCCGCTTGCGTACGTCATGCAGCGCCTCGGCGGGGGACTCCCCGGTGATCCGCCGCGCCGGCTTGACGACCCGCCGGTACGCCCGCCGGATCCGCTGGTCGGCGACCTCGCGTACCGGGGTGGCGGCCTCGGGGCCGTCGGCGGGGTGGGCCAGGAACCGGCGCCAGCGCCGCAGCAGCTCGCCGTACCGGGTGGAGGTCAGCGCCTTGCGCAGGGTCCAGTGGGCGGTCTCCCGCTTGTGGATCAGCAGCTCGTGCAGCGGCTCCAGCGCCGCCGCCGGGTCGCCGGACAGGTGCGCCAGCTCGGCGTCGTACCCGAAGACCTGTACGTCGAGATCGCGGGCCGCTCCGGTGGCCTGCTGCAGCCAGCCGAACCCGGTCGCGAACCGGGCCAGCTCCGGTGCCGGGTAGACGCCGCGGAAGGCCTTGAGTCCGGACCGGGTACGCCGTACCGCCACCCGCAGCTGGTGCAGGAACTCGATGTCGCGGTCTCCCAGCGTGCCGGGCAGCTGCGAGTCGATCGCGTCGGCGAGACTGCCGAACAGCCGGGCGCAGGCGTCGCCGGCCGGTGCCGGCCCGGACAGCGCGGGGGGCACCCAGGAAACGGGCACAACGGTCATGGTGGGTCGAGCCTACGTGCCCGCCGGTGCCGTGGGATATGTCGAAATCAACACGTTCACGCAGGGTCATGGACAAGGCGGTTACCGCGAGGTAGGTTTCCCGGCACGGTGTTTGCTGGCATGTCGTGACATGTCGGCGGCGCTCGGGTGGTCTGCATCCGGTCGGGGGCGTTACTTCGTACTGGAGGCTTTGGCCATGAAGGTAACGGTCCGTGTCGGTATCGCTGCACTGAGCGCGGCAGCTCTGCTGGGAGGGTTCCCCCTGGCGGCGTCCGCGTTAACGCAGCCAGCGCCAGCGGCAAAGTCCGCGGCGCTGACCAGCGGGGCCGGGCTGACCAGCAAGACGCTGCAGTTCACACCCGGCACCGACGCCAGCGCCTGGTACTGGGTCCACCAGGTCGACCAGGAGACCGCCGGGCCGCGGGTCGGTCTGCCCAATCCGCAGCGCGCCGAGACCCTGCCGGTCGCGTACGAGGGTGGCGAGCCCAGCAAGCTGTCCGCGCTCAAGTTCGACCTCGAATCGCGCGGGGTCCCCGCCGGCTCCAAGGTGATGAAGTTCGAGCTCACCATCGTGGAGGCGACCGAGCCGGGCGAGGTGCCCACCGCCAACCCCAACGCCCGCGTGATCGAGGCGTGCACCGCGGCCTCGGAGTGGGCCGAAGCGGCGGCCGAGCTGTGGGAGGCCAAGCCGCAGGAGGGCACCGACTGCGCGAAGGGCGTACGCAAGGAACAGCCGGCGACCGAGGCGGAGCCGCTCCGGGTCACCTGGACGTTCGACCTGACGAAGGTCGCCGCCACCTGGGGCGTGGACCCGTTCGCCAACTACGGCCTGGTGTTCCGGGGCGTGGTGCCCGAGGACGCGGGACCCACCGAGACCTGGCAGGTCAACCTGAAGCTGCCGCAGCGGGACACCCCGGAGACCCCCAACGACGAGGCCAAGGAGACCGCTGACCGGGTCAAGGCCACCATGCTGTTCCTGCCGGGTGCCGCCACCACCACCCCCGGTGCCGCCGTGGGCGGTGGTGGCGACGTGCCGGTGCCGGGTGGGGCGCCCGGTGGCGGTGCGCCGCCCGCCGCGGACGTACCGTCCGGTGCTGCCCCCGCCGGTGGCGACCCGCCTGACCTCGCCTCCGGCAGCCCGTTTAGTCCCACCATGCCGTGGTACGTGTGGCTGCTGATCCCGGTCGGGCTGTTCACCGGCTACCTGGTGCGCACCGCGCTGGCCGACGGACCGGCGACCCCGCAGGGCACCGGCGTGATCGACCGGATCAAGCGGCTCAACGCCGCCCGCCGGGGCGGCCCGCTACCGGACTCGGCGAGTCCGTGGCGCCGGCTGGTCAGCCGTGGGAGCGGCTCGTGAGGCCGGCGGGGCTGACCGCGCGGACCGCGGTCACGCTGCTGGCGGTCGCCGCACTGTCGGCCGGCTGCGGGCAGTACTCGGGCGTCCACGACAAGCTGGCCGGCGGCGGCAACGGGGTGCAGCCGGGTGCCGACGGCGCCGCGACGGATCCTGGTGCGGCAGGCGGCGGGCCGGGTGGCACTGGCCCCGGCGGTAGCACTGGTGGGACCAGCGGCGGCGGATCCGGCTCCGGCGGAGGGCCGGGAGGTGGCGGTGCCGGCGACACCACCGGCGTCACCGGTGACACCATCACTATCGGCATCCACGCCCCGCTGACCGGGGCGGCGCCGATCCGCGCCGACTCCTTCAACGCCGGCAAGGACCTCTACTGGAACTACGGCAACGGCGGCAAGCCGGTCACCATCCACGGCCGCAAGGTCAAGGTGGTCTTCGCCGACGACCGGTACCGGCCCTCGCACGCCCGGCAGGTCTGCCAGCAGATGGCCGAGCAGAGCAAGGCGTTCGTGCTGATCGGCGGTGGCGGCACCGACCAGATCCAGGCGTGCGCCCGGTACTCGGCCAGCAAGGGGATCCCGTACCTGTCGGCCGGGGTGACCGAGATCGGGCTGCGCGGACTGAAGAACTACTTCGCCGCGTCCCACTCGTACCCGGCGCAGATGCCGTTGCTCTCCGGGTACGTCAAGCGCAAGCTGGGCGTCAGCAACAACTCCAAGATCGCCGCGGTGATCACCAACACACCGAACTTCGACGACGCCGCGCAGGCGTTCCAGAAGGCATTCCCCGGGGCCAAGGTGTTCCGTCCCGAGAAGAACGCCAACGGCAGCAGCATGGCGAACAACCTCTGCACCGGGGCCACGAAGAACTTCGACGTGGTGCTCCCGCTCACCGCGCCGACGTACTACCTGCAGATGGCTCCCGCGGCCACCTGCCGCCCGCAGTACATCGGGGTGGGCGTCAGCATGGGGCTCGACACCGTGGCCTCCACCGGATGCCAGGCCGGACGGGCCACCGAGAATGCCCGCTTCCTGTCGCCGGCGCCGGCGTTCGAGGACGCCCGTACCGGCAAATGGGACCCGCAGTTCATGCGCGCGGCGGGTGCGGCCGGGGTGGCCGGCGACGACATCATGTGGCTGCTCTGGGGCCAGTCCAAAGTGCTGCACCAGCTGCTGGAGCGGGCCGGCAAGAACCTGGACCGGCAACGCTTCATCGCCAGTACCCAGACTGCCCGGGTACGTACCAACGTCTTCCCGGAGCTGGCCTATTCACCGTCGAACCACTTCGGCTCCCGGCAGGTGAGCATGCTGCGCAACGTGTGTTCCACGCGCGGCAGGCAGGCCGGCTACTACGTCACCGAGCAGGCATTCGTCAGCTCCTTCTAAACAGCTGCGGGTACGAGGAGGAGTGCGCGATGTGGGAGTTCCTGCAGGGCACATTGAGTTTCCTGACCCTGGGCCTGTTCCAGGGCGCGGTGTACGGGCTGCTCGCTGTCGGGCTGGTGCTGGTCTACAAGGGCACCCGGGTGTTCAACTTCACCCAGGGCGAGTTCGGCACCGTGGCGGCGTTCGTGACCTGGGCGCTGCTGGTGCACGCCGGCTGGTCGTACTGGCTGGCGGTGCTGGCGGCGCTGCTGGCCGCGGTGGTACTCGGGTTGCTCACCGAACAGTTGGTGGTACGCCCGCTGCTGGAGTCCTCGCGGATCACGCTGCTGGTCGCCACCGTCGGTGTGGCGCTGTTCGTGATCGCGTTGACCGCGCTGATCGCACAGCCCGAGCCGCGGGTGCTGGAGCCGGCGGTCGCCGGTGACAGCGTCTCGGTCTTCGGGGCCGGGATCGCGCCGCAGCGGTTCCTGATCGTCGGCGTGCTGGCGGTGGTCGCGGTGGCGCTGGCGTGGTTCTTCTCGCGTACCGATCTGGGGCTGGCGGTGCTGGCCACCTCGCAGGACACCTTCGCCACCAAGGTGCTGGGGATCAGCACCCCGATGGTGTCGCGGCTGATCTGGGGGATGGCGGCGCTGCTGGGCGGCGTCGCCGGAGTGATGCAGGCGCCGATCGACGTGTTCTACCCCGGCTTCATGACCGCGGTGACCCTGGTCCCGGCGTTCACCGCGGCGGTGCTGGGAGGCATGACCAGCCTGCCGGGCGCGTTCGTCGGCGGGGTGCTGCTCGGCATGGCACGCGGCCTCGGCGAGTACGTGCTGGGCCAGCAGCTCGGCATACCGGGCGCCACGGAGCTCACGGTGTTCCTGATGCTGCTCGCGGTGCTGCTGGTGCGCCCGGCCGGCCTGCTTGGCAAGGAGGCGTAGTGTCCCCCACCGCGAGTCGGCCGACAGTTCGGCCGCCCAGCGCACCGCTGGCGGCGTTGTCAGAACACCTGCATACAACACCGGTATGCAGGCGTTCCTCCGCCTTGCCAGCGGCACGCTGGTTCGACCTCCTTTGTCGGCCGACTCACGATGGAGGACACTGACGTGTCCGCAACCGAAATCATGCCGGTGATCCGGCAGCGGTTCACGCCGTCGGCGCTGGGGGTGGCGGGCCGGACCGCGGTGGCGCTGGCGCTGATCGCCGCGGTGGCGGTGGCACCGCTGATCGCCGACATCACCTGGAACCAGCGGATCGCGCTCGCCGCGATCTACGCGGTGATCGGGCTGTCGGTCAACGTGATCACCGGTCACGCCGGTCAGGTCTCGCTGGGGCACCAGGCGTTCGTCGGGATCGGCGCGTTCGCCTCGGCGTTCGTGGTGTCCCGGCTCGGCGGGGACTTCGTCGCCGGGGTGCTGGCGGCGAGCATCACCGGTGCGGCGCTGGCCGCGCTGCTGGGCCTGGTGGCGCTGCGGGTCAGCGGGCTGTACCTGGCGCTGGTGACCCTCGCGTTCGGGCTCACCGCCGAGACCACCTTGTTCAACTGGCGTGCCTTCACCGGCGGCGGTGCCGGCGCCGAGGCGCCCCGGCCGGAGCTGCTGGCCGGCGACATGGCGTACGCGTACCTGTGCCTGGGAGTGGTGGCCGGGGTGCTGCTGCTGGACTGGCGCCTGATGAAGACCAAGGCCGGGCGCGCCATCGTGGCGGTACGCAACAACGAGCGGGTCGCCTCCACCCTGGGGATCAACGTCACCGGCTACAAGCTGCTGGCGTTCGTGGTCAGCGGGTTCCTGGCCGGGGTCGCCGGTGCGCTGTTCGCGCACTGGAACACCGTGGTGCAGGCGCTCGACTTCGACTTCCAGGTCGCGCTGATCTGGGTGCTGATGGCGGTGGTCGGCGGGCTCGGCTCGCGTGCTGGGGTGGTGATCGGCTCGATGTTCTTCGCGCTGCTGCCGCTCGTCCTGCCGGAATGGCTGGAGCACGTGCCCTTGGTGTCGGGGCTGTTCACCGAGGCCACGCTGCACGTGATCGGGCCGTTCGTCGGGGCGCTGCTGCTGCTGGTGACGCTCACCCTGTACCCGGGTGGAATCGGGCAGCAGCTGGCGCCGCTGCGGCGCTGGCTGGCCGGCGGTCAGCTGGTGCCGCGACGCCGTACTCCCGACCTGGAGGAGGAGTGATGGCCCGGCTGCTCACGGTACGCGGGATCAGCCTGCGGTTCGGCGGGCTGCAGGTGCTCGACGGCGTCGACGTGGACGTGCACGAGCGTCAGATCGTCGGTCTGATCGGCCCCAACGGCGCCGGCAAGACCTCCTTCTTCAACTGCCTGACCGGCATCTATGAGCCTCAGCACGGCAGCGTGGAGTTCGCCGGGACCGACATTTCCCGGCTGCCCACCCACAAGCGGGCCCAGCTCGGGCTGGCGCGCACCTGGCAGAACCTGGGCGTGGTCGGCGAGCTGACCGTCTTCGACAACGTGATGCTGGCGCTGCACCAGCGCGCCGGCTACAACGTCCTGACCGGGATGCTGGGGCTGCCGTTCAGCCTGGAGCGGGAGCGCGGGCTGCGCCGCGACGCCGAGGAGATCCTGGACTTCCTGGAGCTGCGGGGGTACGCCGACGAGCGGGTCGGCGACCTGTCGTACGGCACCCAGAAGCAGTGCGACCTGGCGATGGCACTGGCCACCGACCCGGTGGCGTTGCTGCTGGACGAGCCGTCGTCGGGGATGAGCCCGGAGGAGGCGCACCAGCTCGGCGACACGCTGCGCCGGCTGCGGGACACCCTGAGCCTGACCATCCTGATGATCGAACACCACGTACCGCTGGTGGTCGGCACCTGCGACTACGTGTACGTGCTCAACTTCGGCAAGCTGCTCGCCACTGGTGAGCCCGCCGAGATCCAGCGGCACCCGGACGTGGTGGCCGCGTACCTCGGGGACGGTCTGGAGAGCGGCATGGAGGTGAGCACCGATGGCGCTGCTTGAGGTGGAGGGGCTCTACGCCGGATACGGCGCGGTGCCGGTGCTGCACGGGGTCGACATCGCGATCGAGGAGGGCTCCAACGCCGTCCTGATCGGGCTGAACGGGGCCGGCAAGACCACCACACTGCTCAACCTGGCGGGACTGCTGCCCAGCCGCGGCGGCGTGGTCCGCTACGACGGCGTCGAGCTGAAGAAGATGGACACCGCCGAGCGGGTACGCCGTGGCATCGTGCTGGTGCCGGAGGGCCGGCGGGTGTTCGGTCAGCTGACCGTCGCGCAGAACCTGCGGCTCGGCGCCTGGCCGCGCCGCCGCGACCGGAAGGTGGTCAGCGACAACACCGAGCGGGTGCTGGAGCTGTTTCCGCGGCTGGGCGAGCGGCGGGACCAGCTCGCCGGCACGCTCTCCGGCGGGGAGCAGCAGATGCTGGCGATCGGCCGCGGTCTGATGGCCTCGCCCCGGCTGCTGCTGATCGACGAGGCGTCGCTGGGCCTGTCACCGAAGCTGGTGGGCCAGGTGTTCGCCGCGGTACGCCAGATCAACTCCGAGGGCGTCACCGTGCTGATGGTGGAGCAGAACGCCGGCGTACTGGCCAACGCCGACCGTGCCTTCCTGATGCAGAAGGGCCGGATCGAGTTCACCGGCGCGGGCCGCGAGATGCTTCGGCACGAGTCGCTGCGCTCGGCGTACCTGGGCGACTAGCCCGCTGTCGCGGCGGAAAGGCCCGCACCAGATGGCGGCCGGTCCGCCGGCTACGGCCGGTCCGGTTCGTTCGCGGGAAGTTCGAAGCCCGGATCGGAGTCGCCGACCGGGAGCAGTTCGGTGGCGCGGTGTCGGGGGAACTGCTCGGTGTCCTCTGTCCTACCAGTATCGGCGGGCAGGTCAGCGTCGGCGGGCGCGTCGTGGTCGGGCGCGTCGTGGTCGGGCGCCGGCGCGGTGCCCACGATCCGGTCGGACAGCGGCGGGGGCGCGAGCCGCTCGGCGAGCTTTTCGCCTTCGGCCCGCAGCTGCGCGATCACCAGTAGCCCGACCCCGAAGATGATCAGCCCGATCCCGCCGGCGCCGGCCGAGAGCAGGTACGGCATCTGGCAGTCGACACAGGCCACCTTCGCCGTACCCATCCAGCCGAAGGTGATCAGTACGCCGCCGAGCAGGCAGAACATCAGCCCCAGCGTGCGCAGCCGGCTGACCTGAGGGTTCGACATCGCCGCGGTCCATCCTTTACGGAGAAGGTACGAAAACCCCCGAAAAACTGACCCGCCGTAGTCTACCGGCCGGTACGTCAGAGTCCAGCGCCCGTCAGAACTTCGGCGAGTCGGGGGCCTCCAGCAGGCCGAGCCGCAGCGCCGTCATCAGCGCCTGCGCGCGGTTGGCGGCGCCCAGCTTCTCGTACAACTTGGAGATGTGGGTCTTCGCCGTGGACTCGCTGACGTAGAGCTGCTTGGCGATGCCGGCCACGCTCATCCCGTCGGCGAGCAGCTTGAGCACCTGGCCCTCCCGCGGTGAGAGCTGCGGGCCGGACGGTGCCAGCCGCCGCTTCATCGCCTCGGCCAGGTCGGCGGCGGTGAACGCGTTGGGGGAGGACGCGGCGTGCCGGGCGGCGGCGACCACGTCGTCGGCCGGCGCGCTCTTCGGTACGAACGCGCTCGCCCCCGCCTCCAGGGCACCGAAGAGCTGGTCGTCCCCGGCGTACATGGTGAGCACCACGATCCCCATCGTTGGGTGTGACTTGCGCAGCTGGCGGGTGGCTTCCAGGCCGCTGCCGTCGGGCAGCCGCAGGTCCATGATCACCACGTGCGGGCTCAGCGCCGCAGCCTGGCGTACCGCGTTGGCGGCGGTATCGGCCTCGCCCACCACCTCGAACTGGGCGTCGCGTTGGAACGCGTGGCGCAGCCCCTTGCGGATCAGGTCATGGTCATCGACCAACAGGACCTTGGTGCGCCCGGTCGGGATCGGGCTCGTGGCCATCCCTGCTCACCTCCTCCGGTGCCGACACGCTACCGTGCCGGACCCTCGCTCCCAGGACCACCGCGACCGTGGTGCCGTGGGGATCCCGGGACCGGATCTCCAGATGCCCGCGGATCCGGTCCGCTCGTTCAGCCATGATCGACAAACCGTACCGGCCGTCGGTGGTCTGTAGCCCGATGCCCTGTCCGTCGTCGGAGACCTCGATGCGAGCGTACGGGGGATCGACCTCACAGGTGACCCACAGGTTCTCCGCGAGTGCGTGTTTACGCGCATTCGTTATCGCCTCCTGCGCGATCCGCAGCAGCTCGGCCTCCACCGCCGCGGGCAGCCGGGCCGTGGTCTCGTCCAGTGACAGGTGCACCCGCAGCGCCGCCGAGGCGCCGACGGTACGCGCGTAGTCGGCGATCGCGCTGGTCAGCCCGCCGTGCCGGTCCACCTCGGAGCGCAGCTCGAACAGCGAGAGCCGCAGCTCGGTGATCACCCGGGTCACCTCGGCACGCAGGCTGCGCAGCTCGTCACCGGCGTCGCCGGCCCCGCCGTCAGGGAGCTGGGCCAGTGCGTTGTCGATGCCGTACCCGACCATCACCAGCTCCTGCGCGACCCCGTCGTGGATCTCCCGGGCCAGCCGCTGCCGCTCCTCACTGGTGGCCAGCGACCGTACGTCGTCGAACAGCAGCGCCGCCTCCAGCCGCAGCGCCGCGGGCGCCCCCAGCTCGGTCACCACCTCGACGGTCTGCCGGTCGTACGCGGCGGCCAGGTCGGTCTCCACCGCCACCAGCCCGACCGTGCGCACCCCCGCCACCAGCGGCACCACCAGCACCGACACATCGCGGTCGCCGGGACGGGAACGCGACAGCGAGGTGGCGGCCACCTGGGGCTGTTGGCTGGCCCAGGCGTCGGCCACCGGCGTGTCGGCGTCCAGCGAGGTCTCCCAGTCCACCCGTTCCGAGCCGTACTGCGCCAGCACGACCAGCCGGCCGCCGCCACTGGCCGACAGCACCGCGGCCCGGTCCGAGGCGACCGCGGCGCGCACCTCGTCCAGCAGGTGCATCGCGATCCCGCCCGGGTCCAGGGTGCCGCCGGGCAGGTGCCGGGCGACGGTACGCAGCTGGGTGAGCAGCCGGGTGGCCTCCGCGTACGGGGCCGGCCGGGCGCCGGTGGCAAGGGCGCGGCGCAGCCAGAAGCTGAGCCCGGCCACCGCCACCGCCACCCCCAGCCACTGCGCCAGCGGGACCAGGTACCCGGCCCCGGGGAGCCGGGCTTCGTACCAGCCGGCGCCCACCCCGGCCAGTGCCCCGGCCACCACCAGCGCGAACGCCTCCCGCATCCCGTGGTAGAGCCCGGCCACCAGCACCGGCACCAGCAGGTACGTCAGCGGGGCGCCGAGGCTCTCCGGCAGCGCCGCGGCGGCGACCACGGCGACCAGCACCTCGGCGAGCCGCCCCAGCCGGCCGATCACCGGGTCTCCGGAGGCGAACAGCCCGGGGACCGCGGCCAGCGCCAGCGCGGCGCACCACGCCGCCACCTCGGGCACCCCGGCGCCGGAGGCGGTGGCGGCGGGGGTGCCTCGTACCGTGAGTACGGTCAGGCCCACCGCGAGCGCGAGCAGGCTGAGCCGCAGCACCACCACCGCCGAGGTGGCGTACGGTAGCGGGGCGGTCCGGGCGCCGTCACGGGTGGATCGGGGCGATCTCGTCGGCGTACTCCCTCCGGGTGTGTCTCCTGGCAACCTACCGCCGCGTCGGTACGGTCCGCAGCGGGCGTGGCAAGCTGACCGGATGCCGCAGATCGACCTGGTCGAGGACACCTTCATCGCCGCGGCCCCGGCGACGGTGCGCGCCCGGGTCGGCACCCCGGCGTTCGCCGCCGAACTCTGGCCCGATCTGCGGCTGCGGGTGACCCGCGACCGGGGCCGCAAAGGGCTGCGGTACGCCGTCGACGGGGCGTTCACCGGCACCGCGGAGGTGTGGCTGCAGGAGTGGGCCGACGGTGTGATCGTGCACGTCTACCTGCGGGTCGATCCGGCGGGTGGCACGTGGCCGGCGCGCCGTGCCGCCGCCGAGCAGCGACGCCGGCAACTGGCCGCCAAACCCCTGTTGTGGCAGGTGAAAGACGAGTTGGAGGACGGTCGCCGCGCTGGTGATCCGGCGAGACGGTAGCGTGAGCGTCCATGGCGGACTCCACAACCGAGTCGATCGTGATCGCGGCCGCGCCTGAGGCGATCGTCGCGGTGATCACCGACTTCTCCAACTACCCGCAGTGGGCGTCGGCGATCAAGCAGGCCGACGTCGTCGAGGAGTACGAAGACGGCTACGCCAGCCAGGTGACGTTCACCATCGACGCCGGCGTGCTGAAGGACTCGTACACGCTGAAGTATTCCTACTCCGAGGACGTCACCCGCATCGAGTGGACGCTGGTCGAGCCCTCGCAGGTGCAGAAATCCCAGGACGGGGTGTACGACGTCGAGGACAACGGCGACGGCACCAGCACCGTGACGTACACCCTGGCGGTCGAGCTGACCATCCCGATGCTGGGGATGTTCAAGCGGAAGGCCGAGAAGGTGATCATCGACACCGCGCTCAAGGAGCTCAAGAAGCAGGTCGAGGGGAAGGCGTGAGTGGGGATGTGGGGCCGGTACGCGACGAGGCGGAGCGGCTGGTAGCCGCCCTGTTCGCCCGGTTCGCGGCCGCCGGTGGCACCGAGCTGCTCGGCGGAGCGTACGCCGACGACGAGCGCGCCGGCCGGTTGGCGCGGGCCGCGGGCGATGTCGCCGTGGCGGTAACCGGGCTGCTGCGCGAGCTGTCCCGGCCCGGTACGGACGGCGAGTCCCCGGCGGCGGGGTTGCGGGAGAGCTTCGCGGGTTTCGCCGGCGGGCTGGTGCAGGCGGCCGGAGTGGACCTGCACGGTGACCCGCCACCAGCCGACCCGCCGCCCTGGCGGCGGGCGCCCGACGCCGAACCCGAGGACCCGTGGCGTGCGGCCACCCGCGACGCGTACACCCGGGACATCCTCGGACCGGGGGAGGAGCCGGCGCCATGACGCTCACCATCGGAGTCGACGTCGGTGGCACGAAGGTGCTCGGCGCGGTGGTCGACGAGGCCGGCACGGTGCTGGCCGAGGAGCGCCGCGAGACCCCCGCGGAGGACGTCTCCGGCACCCTGGCCACCATCGTGACGGTGATCTCGGAGCTGGCCTCGGGCCGCGAGATCGAGGCGGTCGGGATCGGCGCGGCGGGCTGGATCGACGCCGACCGCTCCACCGTGCTGTTCGCCCCCAACCTGGCGTGGGAGTCCGAGCCGCTGCGGGACAAGGTCGCCGCGCAGGTGGGGCTCCCGGTGGTGGTCGAGAACGACGCGAACGTCGCCGGCTGGGCGGAGTACCGGTTCGGGGTCGCCGCGCAGGTGACGAACATGGTGCTGCTGACCGTCGGCACCGGCATCGGCGGGGCTATCGTGCTCGACGGCGGGCTGGTACGCGGCAGTCACGGGATCGCCGCCGAGCTGGGTCACATCCGGGTGGTACGCGACGGCCGGCTGTGCGGCTGCGGTCGCCACGGCTGCCTGGAGCAGTACGCCAGCGGCCGCGCGCTGGTCCGCGAAGCCCAGCGGATCGCCACCGAGCGGCCCGACTCGGCGGCCAACCTGCTGGCCCGGTCGGGCGGCGTACCGGAGCAGATCGACGGGCTGAGCGTGACCGCCGCCGCCCGGTCGGGAGACGAGGCGGCACTGGCCGCGTTCGCCGAGGTCGGCCACTGGCTGGGCAACGGCATCGCGGACCTGGTCCAGGTGCTGGATCCGCAGATGGTGGTGATCGGAGGCGGCGTGGTCGAGGCGGGTGAGCTGCTGCTGGCCCCGGTCCGGGAGGCGTGTGTGGCGGCGTTGCCGCAGCGTTCCCACCTGCAGTACGCCGAGATCCGCGCCGCCGAGATGGGTCAGCACGCCGGTGTGGTGGGCGCCAGCGACCTGGCACGCCGCCGCTGACGTGTGAGGACGGAGCAGGCTGTGGCGTTGGGACTACGGCTGCTGACGTACAACGTGCACGGGCTGCGCGACGACGTCGCGGCGCTGGCCCGGGTGGTGCGCGCCGCCAGACCCGACGTGGTGTACGTGCAGGAGGCGCCGCGCCGGTTCCGGTGGCGGTCCCGGTGTGCCGAGCTGGCGCACCGGTGCGGTCTGTTCGTCGCCTCGGGCGGCGGCGCCGCGCTCGGCAACCTGCTGCTGGTGAGCCTGCGGGTACGGGTGCACCAGGCGTGGAGCCTGCGCTACCCGTTCACCCCGGGCCGGCACCTGCGGGGCGCGGCGTTCGCACGGTGCTCGGTGGCGGGCAGGCGGTTCGTGATCGCCGGCTCGCACCTGTCGACCGACCCGGACGAGCGCCCCACCCAGGCCGCGCTGTTGCGGGCGGCGCTGGCCGCCTCGGCCGACCCGGTGCTGCTCGCCGCCGACCTCAACGACACCCCGGGCTCGCTGTCGTGGCGCACCCTGTGCGACAGCCGTGCCGACGCCGCGGAGGTGGCCGGCGACGGGCGGACCCCGACGTACAGCGTGCACTCGCCCCGGCGCCGGATCGACGCGGTGTTCGCCGACCAGCGGTGCCCGGTGACGGCCTATCAGGTGCTCGACACCCCGGACGTACGCTGTGCCAGCGACCACTTCCCGGTGCTGGTGGAGGTGGCGGTACCGGAAGGCTGAGGTGACGTCGATGGACACCGAGCGGGTGCACACCTTCGCCGACGACGCGCTGGGCGAGCACGACGCGGTGGCGCTCGCCGAGCTGGTACGCCACGGCGAACGCAGCCCGGCCGAGCTGGCCAGCGCCGCGGCCGGCCGGGCGGTGCGGGTGGCGGGGCTCGGTGCCGTCGAGTACGCCGCGCCCGAGCCGGTGCACCGCACCACCTCACCCGAGGCGCCGCTGTACGGCGTACCCACGTACGTGAAGGACAACACCGCCGTCGAGGGCATGCCGACCGGGTTCGGTACGGCGGCGCTGCGACCGCGTCCGGAGCGCCACGACGGCCGGTTCGCCCGGCAGTTCCTGAGCGCCGGATTCACGGTGCTGGGCAAGAGCCGGCTGCCGGAGTTCGGTTTCAACGCCAGCACGGAGTTCGAGTCCGAAGACCCGACCCGCAATCCGTGGCGGCCGGAGTTCTCCTCCGGCGCGTCCTCGGGCGGGGCGGCGGCGCTGGTGGCGGCCGGCGTGGTGCCGATCGCGCACGCCAACGACGGCGGTGGCTCGATCCGGATCCCCGCGGCGTGCTGCGGCCTGGTGGGGCTGAAGCCGAGCCGGGGCCGCCTGGTGGACGGCGAACAGGCCCGTACGATGCCGATCAACCTGATCGGGGAGGGCGTGGTGAGCCGGTCGGTACGCGATTCCGCCGCCTTCTTCGACGCCGCGGAACGCTACTGGCGCAACCCCGGGCTGCCGGCGCTTGGCAGGGTGGCGGGCCCGTCGGGTCGCCGGCTGCGGATCGGCCTGATCGACGAGACCGTCGGCGACGGCGAGATCTGTCGCGAGACCCGCGCGGCGCTGTGCGGCACCGTCGCCACCCTGGAGCGGCTGGGCCACCACGTCGAGCCGGTGCCGCTGCCGGTCGGCGCGGGTTTCGTACGGGACTTCACTCTCTACTGGGGACTGCTGTCGTACTCGGTGAGCCGGTTCGGCCGGCGGATGCTGGGCCCGGGGTTCGACCCGGCGAAGCTGGACGGCTTCAGCCGGGGCCTGCGGGAGCTGTTCGGCCGGCGCCGGCTGCGGGTTGCGGACACCCTGTACCGGCTGTCACGGGTACGCCGCAGCTACGCCACGTCGTTCGCCCGGCACGACCTGGTGCTCTCGCCGGTGCTGGCGCACGTCACCCCGAAGCTGGGCTACCTGAGCCCCACGGTGCCGTTCGACGAGCTGCTGGAGCGGCTGATCGCCTACGTCGCGTTCACGCCGCTGAACAACGTCTCCGGTGGCCCGGCGATCTCGCTCCCGGTCGGTGCCGCGGAGAACGGGCTGCCGATCGGGGTGCAGTTCTCGGCACGGCACGGCGACGAACGCACCCTGCTGGAGATCGGGTACGAAATCGAGCAGGCGCAGCCCTGGCGCCGCATCCAGGACCCCGCTCCGGCACCCCGCTGAGAGGCTGTCGTGATACCTCGCGCCGGCTGCGGCGGGCCCAGACGACGCCCGGCGGCGTTGTCGGTTCACCCGGATACAACACCGGTATCCGGGCAAACCTCCGCCTTGCCGGCGAGGGTGCCGA
>JBOGDE010000119.1:0-14869 GCA_050701695.1 Micromonosporaceae bacterium | reverse complement strand
ACCACCACCCGTACCAAGGGCAAGAAGCCGCGCCGGTAACCCCGACCTTCTCATGATCAACGGTCCGTTCATGTCGTCATGAACGGACCGTTGATCATGAGTGGCGCTACAGCTCGGCGGTGATGAGCTCGGCGATCTGGAGGGTGTTGAGGGCGGCGCCCTTGCGCAGGTTGTCGCCCGAGACGAACAGGTCCAGCGCCCGCGGATCGTCCAGGGAACGCCGGATCCGGCCGGTCCAGCACGGGTCGGTGCCGACCGCGTCCGCCGGGGTCGGGAACTCACCGGCCGCCGGGTCGTCGACCAGGATCACGCCGGGCGCGCTCCGCAGCACGCCGCGCGCCCCGTCGGCGGTCACCTCGGCACCGAAGATCGCGTGTACGGCGACCGAGTGCCCGGTCACCACCGGCACCCGTACGCAGGTCGCGGAGACCTTCAGGTCGGGCAGGCCGAGGATCTTGCGGGACTCGTTGCGGATCTTCAGCTCCTCGCTGGACCAGCCGTCGTCCTTCAGGGAGCCGGCCCACGGCACCACGTTCATCGCCAGCGGCGCCGGGAACGGGCCGGTGTCGTCGCCGACCGCCTGCCGGATGTCGCCCGGCCGGGTGCCGATCGCGCGGTCGCCGGCCACCTTCGCCAGCTGGTCGTGCAGCACGTCGGCGCCGACCTGACCCGCCCCGGACGCGGCCTGGTACGACGAGACCAACAGCTCGCGCAGCCCGTACTCGCGGTGCAGCGGGAAGACCGCGACGATCATCGACAGCGTGGTGCAGTTGGCGTTGGCTATGATCCCCTTCGGGCGGTTGCGCACCTGCTCGGGGTTGATCTCGGGGACCACCAGCGGCACGTCCGGGTCCATCCGGAAGACCTGCGAGTTGTCCACCGCAACGGCGCCGCGCGACGCGGCGATCGGAGCGTACTCCTTCGAGATCTCGTCGGTGCTGACGAACATCGCGACGTCGACGCCGTCGAACGCCTCGGGCGAGACCGCCGCGATCTCCAGCTCCTCGCCGCGTACCTTCACCCGCTTCCCGGCCGAGCGCGACGAGGCGAGCGGACGGATCTCGCCCCACATGTTCTCCCGGCTGGAGAGCAGCTCGCACATCACGGTGCCCACGGCGCCGGTGGCACCCACCACGGCCAGTGTGGGGAGCTTCTTCGACACGGTTGTTACCTCCCGGTCCCGGCGTACACGATTGCTTCTTCGTCGCCACCCAGCTCGAACGCGTCGTGGATCGCGCGTACCGCCGAGTCGAGGTCGGTGTCGCGGCACACCACCGAGATCCGGATCTCCGAGGTGGAGATCATCTCGATGTTGACGCCCGCCTCACCCAGCGCCGCGAAGAACTTCGCGGCCACACCCGGGTGCGAGCGCATACCGGCGCCGACCAACGACACCTTGCCTACATGGTCGTCAAAGAGCAACCCCTCGAACCCGACGCTCTCCTTAATCTTCTGCAACGCCGTCACGGCGGTCGCGCCGTCGGACTTCGGCAGCGTGAACGAGATGTCGGTACGCGAAGAGCCGTGCGTCGAGATGTTCTGCACGATCATGTCGAGGTTGATCTCGGCATCGGTGACCGCCTGGAAGATCCGGGCCGCCTCGCCCGGCTCGTCCGGCACCCCGAGCACCGTGATCTTGGCTTCACTGCGGTCGTGGGCGACCCCGGTGATCATCGCTTGTTCCACGGAAAGGTCCTCCATCGAACCGGTCACAATGGTGCCCGGAATATTCGAGTACGACGAGCGGACGTGCAGCGGGAGCCCGGTCTGACGGGCGTACTCCACGCTGCGCAGGTGCAGGATCTTGGCGCCGCACGCGGCCAGTTCGAGCATCTCCTCGTACGTGATCTGCTCGATCCGGCGGGCGTCCGGGACGATCCTCGGGTCGGCGGTGTAGACACCGTCGACGTCGGTGTAGATCTCGCAGACATCGGCGCTGAGCGCGGCGGCGAGCGCCACCGCGGTGGTGTCCGAGCCACCCCGCCCCAGCGTGGTGACCTCCTTGGTCTCCCGGGACACACCCTGGAAGCCGGCGACGATCGCCACCGCGCCCTCGTCCAGCGCGCCCCGGATCCGGCCCGGCGTGACATCGATGATCCGCGCCTTGCCGTGCACCGAGGTGGTGATCATCCCGGCCTGCGACCCGGTGTACGAGCGTGCCTCGTACCCCAGGTTGTGGATCGCCATCGCCAGCAGCGCCATCGAGATCCGCTCGCCCGCGGTGAGCAGCATGTCCAGCTCACGCGGCGACGGCAGCGGGCTCACCTGGGCGGCGAGGTCGTACAACTCGTCGGTGGTGTCGCCCATCGCGGAGACGGCGACCACCACGTCGTGGCCTGCCTTGCGGGCGGTGACGATGCGCTCCGCGACCCGCTTGATGCGTTCGGCATCCGCGACCGACGAGCCACCGTACTTCTGAACTACGAGCGCCACGGGGCTCCCTTGGGTAGACGAATTCCGGTCGGCCCTGGTGGGCCAGGGTACCGCTCCCCCGATATCACCCGATCCGGTGACCGGGTGTGGCCGTGACCTGTCCCACGGTTTCGCCGGTACGTCACGACAGTGGGACACCGCGGCGAGGATCAGCGGCCGGCACTACGGCGAGCCTTACCCAACCGGCGCCGGTACGCCAGCGAGAATTGCCGCGTGTTACCCCGGTCCCCGCTGCCGTCACCGCATCGCCGTTCGCTGCCAACGCCCTGCGCCAGGGCGCTGGCAACCTCGGCGACAGTGATCGCCGCAGCGCTCGCACTCACCGGCTGCGGCGGATCGCAGCCCCTGGGCGTCGCCCCGTCGGCGAGCACCGCCGCGCCGCCCGAGACCCCCGCCGAGCAGCTGCTGGGGCGGGTCGCCGCCGCCAAGGACGCCCGGTACGTCGCCACGTACACGCTGCGCCGCAAGGGCCAGCCGGACCGTACCGTCACCGTGACGCTGGCGGCCGACGGCGGGTGGCGGTTCGACGTACCCGGCGGGGCGCACGGCGGGAAGCGGGACGTCACGCTCGCGTCCGACGGCAAGGGCGTCTACCAGTGCGTACCGAAGTCCTGCATCAGGCTCTCCGGCGCGGGCGGCCGGGTGCCGGCGGCGTACGACGTACGGGTGCAGCGGCCGTTCACCGACTGGCTGGACGTGCTCGCCGACACCCGGGCGGCGCTGTCGGTGGCGGCGGACACCACGTTCTCGGTGCCGGCCGGCGACTGCTACTCCGTCGAGCCGAACGCCGCCGCACTGGCCCCGCCGATGGACCCCGGGATCTACTGCTTCGACACCGAGGGCGTACTGACCGGGGCCCGGTTCTCCGGCCGCACCCTGGTGATCTCCGGCGCCGCTGGCAAGCCCCCCGCGACCCTCAAGCTGCCCGCTCCGATCACCGGCGGCCACGCCCTGTCCACCTCACCACCCCCGCCCCCGTCCCCGAAACCCAGCGCCTCCCCCAGCAAATCAGGATAAACCGGCCAAACCCTCCGAGGTGTCCGGAGGCGTTGGACGTTTGCTTACAACGAGCCGGCGCCGCTTCCACAGCAGACGTCCAATGCCCCGCCGTGGTCAGCGCGCGCCAGGCGGGGTGGGGCGGTGGGTGGCGTCGACCGGGAGCCAGGCGGTGCCGTAGGCCAGGATTTCGATGATCGGGGTGCCCTGCTGCCTGCCCCGGCTGGAGTTCAGCTCGCTGGTCTCGAAGCGCAGGTTGACCACCCCGGCGGCCCCGGCGTGTGCCGCCTGCTCCAGCGCGCGTACGGTGGCCAGCCGCCGCGCCAGGTCGGTCTGGGTGCGCAACGACTCCATGGAGCCACCGACCAGATTGCGCCAGCCCGCCGCCCACACCGACGGCGCGTCGGCGGCGTACGCCACATTGCCGATCACCAGCACGGTGCGGCGTACCTCGCCGAGGGCGGCGGTGTTGGCGGTCACCAGGTGCGCCACCCGGGCCTCCCGGGCGGCGACGTCCTCCATGGTGCGGCGCCGGCGGGAGTACCCGATGACGAACGGCAGCACCGCGAGCAGCAGCGGCGACAGCGCGCAGCACAGGATCCCGAAGACCGCGCCCTCGTTCACCCCTGCTCCAACACCACCGCGGTGCCGTACGCGTACAGCTCCGCGGCACCGGCCGCCACCGACGAGGTGGTGAAACGTACGTTGATCACCGCGTTGGCGCCCAGCTGCTGCGCCTGGGCGATCATCCTGCCGACGGCGTCGTTGCGCGCCTCGGTCAGCAACTCGGTGTACTCGTGCAGCTCACCACCGGCCATCGAGCGGAACCCGGCGAGCAGGTCCTTGCCCAGGTGCTTGGCGCGTACGGTGTTGCCCTGCACCATGCCGAGCACGCGGGCCACCCGGGCGCCGGGCACGGTCTCGGTGTTGGTGACGAACAAGGTGGGTCTCCTGACGTGACGGTTGCACCGGTGACTCTACGATCTCCGCGCCACCGTGAGGGTGGTCTCAGGTTTCGAGATCGGGTTCCCAGCCACCGGTGCGTCACGTAGCGTTTGGCACGTCATGTGGACGGCGCTGCTTCTTCGTCGCCGCGACGAGGCCCTCTAGGCCGGCACCTCGTCGCGGAGTTGTCTCCTGCCGCCTGAGCCCGTCGAGCCGCAGCCCATTGAATCGCTGCCCGTTGAGCCGCAGCCCATTGAGCCGCCGAGCCCGAGCCCAGACCCCGCACAGACCACATGACGAAGGAGCCTCCCGTGTCGGAGCCCACCGACCCTTTCACCAGCCAGCTCGCGAGCCGGATGCCGGTCGGCCGCTATCTGCCGTACCACCAGCAATTTTCTGTTGATCTTCCGGACCGCACCTGGCCCGGTAACCGGATCGAGAAGGCACCGCAGTGGTGCGCGGTCGACCTGCGGGACGGCAACCAGGCGCTGATCGACCCGATGTCGCCGGAGCGCAAACGGCGGATGTTCGGCCTGCTGACCCGGATGGGGTACAAGCAGATCGAGGTCGGTTTCCCCGCCGCCAGCCAGACCGACTTCGACTTCATCCGGCAGTTGATCAGCGACGACCTGATCCCGGACGATGTGATCATCCAGGTGCTGGTGCAGTGCCGGGAGCCGCTGATCGCGCGTACGTTCGACGCGATCCGCGGTGCCAAGCAGGCGATCGTGCACTTCTACAACTCCACCTCGGTGCTGCAGCGCCGGGTGGTGTTCGGGATGGACCGCGACGGCATCACCGACATCGCGACCCAGGCCGCCCGCACCTGCCTGAAGTACGCCGAGCAGCTGCCCGATACCGAGATCTACTACGAGTACTCCCCCGAGTCGTACACCGGCACCGAGCTGGAGTACGCCGCCGAGGTCTGCGGCAAGGTCGCCGACGTGATCGAGCCGACCGCCGACCGCAAGCTGATCGTGAACCTGCCGGCGACCGTCGAGATGGCCACCCCCAACGTGTACGCCGACTCGATCGAGTGGATGCACCGCAACCTGCTCCGGCGTGAGGCGATGGCGCTCTCCGTACACCCGCACAACGACCGGGGCTGCGCGGTGGCCGCCGCCGAGTTCGGGGTGATGGCCGGCGCCGACCGGATCGAGGGCTGCCTGTTCGGCAACGGCGAGCGCACCGGCAACGTCGACCTGGTGACGCTGGGGCTCAACCTGTTCAGCCAGGGCGTCGACCCGCAGATCGACTTCTCCGACATCGACGAGATCCGCCGCACCGTGGAGTACTGCAACCAGCTGCCGGTGCCCGAGCGGCACCCGTACGCGGGGGATCTGGTCTACACCGCGTTCTCCGGCTCGCACCAGGACGCGATCAACAAGGGCTTCGACGCGTTGGCGCGCGATGCCGACGAGGCCGGGGTGCCGGTGGACGAGCACACCTGGGCGGTGCCGTACCTGCCGATCGACCCGCGCGATGTGGGTCGCAGCTACGAGGCCGTGATCCGGGTCAACTCGCAGTCCGGCAAGGGCGGCGTGGCGTACGTGATGAAGACCGAACACCAGATGGACCTGCCTCGCCGACTGCAGATCGAGTTCTCCGGCGTGGTGCAGCAGCACACCGACGACGAGGGCGGCGAGGTCTCGCCGGAGCTGATGTGGGACATCTTCCGGCGGTCGTACCTGGCCGACGGCGGTCGGCTCGCGGTCTCCGACTACTCGACGGCCACCATCGACGGCAAGGTCGAGGTCGCGGCGACCGTCACGGTCGACGGCGCCGAAAGCAAGATCGCCGGAGTGGGTACGGGACCCATCGACGCGTTCGTGCACGCGCTGTCCACCATCGACGTACCGGTACGGGTGCTGGACTACGCCGAGCACGCGCTCTCCGCCGGCGGCGACGCCACGGCGGCCGCGTACGTGGAGTGCGACGTGGACGGCGAGGTGCGCTGGGGCGTCGGCGTCGACCCCAACATCCTCACCGCCTCCCTGCGCGCCATCGCCAGCGCCGTCAACCGCCTCTGACCGGGCGTCCGACATGATGAGCTGGTGCTGACGTCTGATTTCACCCCCGGCCCCGGCGGCGTGATGACCGCCGAGGCCGGGGTCATCACCGGCGAGCTGACCCTGCGTACCGAGGTCTCCGAGGCGGGTGCCGTCGCGCTGAAGATCCAGTACAAGGGCGCGGAGGAGTGGTACGCCGTGGCGGGCGGCGCCGGCACGCTGCCCGCTCCGGTGGACCCCGCCGTGGCAGGCGCGGTGCATCAGCTGGGGCTCGGGATCCTGTCCCGGGGCGGGCCGGTGCCTCCCGGTTCGGAGGGCTGGACCCCGTACACCGCGGGTCGGTAGTGCGACCCCCGGCCCCGGCGGCCACGTAGCCGCTACGCCCCGGTTACCTGTTGCACGCCGCCGGTGGCAATTGGCGTAAATTGCTCACACTGTCCCTATACCGGCGGTATCCCCCGGTACGGCATGGTGAGCGCAAAGCGCTCGTTACCGCTCGGGGGTGCCTGACAATGCGACGCAGCCGCCTACTCCTCCTGATCCCGCTCATCGGACTCCTGGCCTCGCTGGGGTTCGCCGGACCGGCGCTGGCGTACCCCACCGGAGCCGCCGCCACTCACCGAATCCCAGCAGCAGCTCGCCGACCTCACCGTCGCCCCGCCCGGCTCGATGGACGGTTACAGCCGCGACCGGTTCCCCACCTGGGCCGACAAGGGCGACAACTGCAATGCCCGGGAGTTCGTCCTCAAGCGTGACGGCACCGACGTCGAGGTCGGCAACGACTGCTACCCGACCAGCGGCCGGTGGTTCAGCGTGTACGACGAGGTCTGGGTCGACCAGCCCCGCGAGGCCAGCATCGACCACATGGTGCCGCTGGCCAACGCCTGGCGTTCGGGCGCCAGTGAGTGGACCGACGACGAACGCGAGGTGTTCGCCAACGACACCGAGCGCGGCCAGCTGATCGCGGTCACCGTGTCCAGCAACAGCGCCAAGGGCGACCAGGATCCCGCCGAGTGGCGCCCCGGCAACACGGAGGTCTGGTGCGACTACGTGCGCTGGTGGATCGACGTGAAGTACGACTACCAGCTCACCGTCACCGACACCGAGCACACCGCCCTGAGTGAGATGCTCCAGTCCTGCTGACCGCCCCCGGCACCAGGGGACGACTGGTCAGACGCCGCCGGCTACGAAGCCTTCGTCGCCGATCGACGGGCCGGCCAGCGCCTCGCCGTCGGCGACCATCTCGACCTTCACCTCGTGCGCGGCGAGCTTGCCGTCGCGGATGTCCTCCGCCCAGTGGCACGCCACCTTGTGACCGGGGCGCAGCTCACGCAGCTCGGGACGTTCGTCGGCGCACCGGGTCGGCTGCATCCACGGGCAGCGGGTGTGGAACCGGCAGCCGGTCGGCGGATTCGCCGGCGACGGCAGGTCGCCCTGCAACAGGATCCGCTCCCGGCGGTCCTCCACCTCCGGGTCCGGCACCGGTACGGCGCTCATCAACGCCTTGGTGTACGGGTGCAGCGGCTCGGCGTACAAGGCGTCGCTGTCCGCCTCCTCGACCAGGCCGCCGAGGTACATCACACCGACGGTGTCGCTGATGTGGCGTACCACCGCGAGGTCGTGGGCGATCACCAGGTACGTCAGGTTGCGCTCTTCCTGCAGCTCCTCGAGCAGGTTGACCACCTGCGCCTGGATCGACACGTCGAGCGCGCTGACCGGCTCGTCGGCCACGATCAGGTCCGGCCCCAGCACCAGGGCGCGGGCGATCCCGATCCGCTGCCGCTGCCCGCCGGAGAACTCGTGCGGATACTTGCGCAGCCCGCCCTTGGGCAGCCCGACCGCGTCGAGCGTGTCCCGGATCAGCTTCTGCGCGCCGTTGCGTGCCAGGTCGTGCGCCTTGAGCCCCTCGGTGAGCAGCGACTCCACGGTCTGCCGCGGGTCCAGACTCGACAGCGGGTCCTGGAACACCATCTGCATCCGGCGCCGCAGCCGGCGCAGCTCCTCGCGATGCAGCGACCGTAGGTCGATCCCGTCGAAGTACATCCGGCCGCCGGTCGGCTCCACCAGCCGCAGCAGCCCCCGGCCGAGCGTCGACTTGCCGCACCCGGACTCGCCGACCAGCCCGTAGGTCTGGCCGCGCCGTACCGTCAGGGAGACACCGTCGACGGCGTACACGTAGCCGATGGTCCGGTCGAGCAGCACGCCGCGCTTGATCGGGAAGTGGACCTTGAGGTCGTCCAGCTCCACCAGGACGTCGGAGTCGCCGGCCCCGGCGTCTTTGACGAACTCCACCACGGGCTCGGTCACTGGACGCGTACCTCCTCGGCGTCGGGTGCGCCGGCCGTCTGCTCGGGGTCGACCGGATTGTGGCAGCGCAGCAACCGGTAGCCGTCGTGCAGCAGCTCCGGGGTGTCCTGGACGCACACGTCGAGTACGTTGTCGCAGCGCGGCGCGAACGCGCAGCCCTGATGCCACGGGATGTTGTCGTTGATGTTGCCCCGGATCGGGTGCAGCGGGGTGCCGCGTGGCTCGTCCAGCCGCGGCACAGACCCCAGCAGCCCATGGGTGTACGGGTGCCGCGGCTCGGCGAACAGCTGGCGCCGCGTGGAGTTCTCCACGATCCGGCCGGCGTAGAGCACGTTGACCACACCGCACATCCCGGCGACCACACCCAGGTCGTGGGTGATCATCATCATCGCGGTCTCGGGGTTGTCGTCGACCAGCTCCCGCAGCAACTGCAGGATCTGGGCCTGGATCGTCACGTCCAGCGCGGTGGTCGGCTCGTCGGCGATCAGCAGCCGCGGTTTGCACGCCAGCGCCATCGCGATCAGCGCGCGCTGCCGCATCCCGCCGGAGAGCTGGTGCGGGTACTCCTTGAGCCGCAGGTCCGGCGCCGGGATGCCGACCGCGTCGATCAGCTCCCGGGACTCCTTCCACGCCCGCTTGTGGTCCATCCCGCGGTGCCGCTCCAGCACCTCGGCGACCTGGATGCCGATCGGCACCACCGGGTTCAGCGAGGAGAGCGGGTCCTGGAAGATCATGCCGATGTCGCGACCCCGGCGGTTGCGCATCTCCTCCGGGCGCAGCTTGAGCAGGTCCGCGCCCTCGAACAGCACCTCGCCGGTGACCTGCACCCCGCGCCGGGGCAGCAGCCCCATGATCGCGAGCGAGGTCACCGACTTGCCGCAGCCGGACTCCCCGACCAGACCGACGGTCTGCCCGGCCTCCACGTTGAAGCTCACCCCGTCGACGGCGGTGAACGGCTTCGTACCCCGCCGTTTGAACACGACGGTCAGGTCTTTTACCTCGAGCAGGGCCATCTGCGACTACCTTCGGTTCTTCGGGTCGAGGGCCTCGCGCATCGACTCGCCCAGCAGGGTGAAGCCGAGCGCGACCACGATGATCGCGAACGCCGGGTACATCGCCAGCCCGGGACGTACGTCCAGGTAGCGCTGGGCCTCGCCGAGCATCAGCCCCCACTCCGCCCGGTTGGTGTCCTGGTCGCCCAGCCCGAGGAAGGACAGCGCGGCGGCGTCCAGGATCGCCACCGCGAGGGCCAGGGTGGCCTGCACCAGCACCGGCGCGAGCGAGTTCGGCAGCATGTGCCGCAGCACGATGGTGTGCTCCCGTACGCCGAGCGCCCGCGCCGCCAGTACGTGTTCGCTCTCCCGCTGCGCCAGCATCGAGCCGCGCAGCAGCCGGGCGAAGATCGGCACCGTCACGGTGGCGACCGCGATGATCACCGTCCACTGGTTGGGGCGGGCGGCCAGCGCCACCAGGCTGATCGCCAGCAGCAGGCTGGGGATCGCCAGCAGCACGTCGGTCAGCCGCATCAGCACCGCGTCGACCCAGCCTCCGAAGGCGCCCGCCGTGCCACCGACGAGCACGCCGACCGAGAGCCCGAGCAGCGTGGCGAGCACACCGACGAACAGCGTCTGCCGGGAACCGTAGATCAGTCGGGAGGCGAGGTCGCGGCCGAACTGGTCGCCGCCGAGCCAGAAACCCTCCACGTGGGACGGTATGAAGTCGACCGTGCCCTTCAGCTCCGAGAAGTCCTGGGTCGGGTCGTGCGGCGCCAGCAGCGGCGCGAAGATCGCCAGCAGCAGGAACCCCCCGATGATCACCCCGCCGGTGATCGCGACCGGGCTGCGCACCAGCCGCTTCATCGCGTCCACGAACAGGCTGGTGCCACCGCGCTCCGCGGCGACGTCGGCCAGCTTGTCGATCCGCTCCTTCTTGCGCAGCGCCAGGTTCACCGGACCCTCACCCTCGGGTCGATCACCGCGTACGAGAGGTCGACCAGCAGGTTGACCAGCACGTACACGAAGGCGGCGAGCAGGATGATCGCCTGTAGTCGCGGGTAGTCGCGTTGCGAGATGCCCTCGGCGAGCAGGAAGCCGAGCCCGCGGAAGTTGAAGACGCGTTCGGTGAGCACCGCGCCGGCGAGCAGCAGCCCGGTCTGCAGGCCGATCGCGGTCACCACCGGCAGCAGCGCGTTGCGCAGAATATGCCGGCCGCGGATCGTGGGGTTCCGCAGCCCCTTCGCCTCGGCGGTACGCACATAGTCCTCGTTCAGGACGTCCAGCACGCTGGCCCGGGTGATCCGTACGATCACCGCGAGCGGGATCGTGCCGAGCGTGAGCGCCGGCAGGACCAGGTGGATCAACGCGTCCGCGGCGACGTCCCACTCCCGGGTCAACAGCCCGTCGAGTACGAAGAAGTTGGTGACGTGGGTGGCGTCCAGCGTGACGTCGGCGCGCCCGGACGGCGGGAACCAGGCCAGCTCGACCGCCGCGCCCTGCTTGAGCAGGTAGCCCAGGAAGAACACCGGCACCGACACCCCGACCAGGGTGCCGATCACGATCGCGCTGTCCAGGATCCGGCCGTGGAACCGGGCGGCCAGGTAGCCCAGCGGGATCCCCAGGCCGATCGCGAACAGCAACGCGAAGAAACTCAGCTCGATCGTGCCGGGGAACGCCTCGGCGAGCTCGGCCCCGATCGGCCGGCCGCTGGAGGAGGAGTTGCCGAAGTTTCCGGTGGCCATCCGGCCCAGCCACTTGCCGTACGAGAACCAGATCGGCTGGTCGTATCCCAGTGCGTGCCGCAGCTGCGCGATCCGCTCCGGGGTGGCGCGCTCACCGAGCATGGCGCTGATCGGCCCACCCGGCAGGTTACGCAGCCACACGAACATCAGCGCCGACAGGACGAACAGCGTCAGCACCATCTGCAGCAGACGGCGTACGACTACTCGCAACATTGCGAAATCTCTCCGTAGTACCTCTCGGGCGGTCCGGGGGTAGGAGCCGCGGGCCTATCCGGACCTTATGTGGTGACGCCCCAGCGGGGAATCCGCTGGGGCGTCACCATTGCGCTACAACCTACTCAGCGCTACGACCTACTCGAAGTAGACCGTGTAGAACTCCTCCTGCGTCAGCGGGCTCGGGGTGAGGCCCTTGACGTTCTTCGCCACCACGATCGCGGGCGGCGAGTGGGAGATCGGCACCGCCGGCAGCCAGGTGCTCGCCACCTTGCGGTTGACCTCTTCCCAGGCGGCCTTCGCCTCGTTGGCGTCCACCGTGGCGTCGGCCTTGGCGATCTCGGCGAACATGTCCTTCATGCCCTCGTCGCCGAACTGCGGCTTGCCGCGGCCGAAGAACGTACCCACGAAGTTGCCGGCGTAGTTGAAGTCACCGGTCCACCCCAGCAGGTGGATGTCGTGGGCCCGGGTCTGGCCGGTCGCGTCCAGGTAGTCGGTCCACGGCTTCGCCACCGGCTCGATCTTGAAGCCGGCCTTCGTCAGGTCGTTGGCGAGAACCTGGTAGATCTCCTTCGGGTTCGGCATGTACGGCCGGGTGACCTCGGTCGGGTAGTAGAACTTCAGGGTCAGACCCTCGGCACCGGCCTCCTTGAGCAGCGCCTTGGCCTTGTCCAGGTCGTAGTCGTACTTCTCGACGTCGTCGGTGTAGCCGGTCACCGTGCTCGGCATGAACTGGCTCGCGACCTCGGCGCCTTCGGGCAGCTTGGTCTTCACCAGCTCTTCGCGGTTGAGCGCGTACGCGATCGCCTTGCGCACCCGGACGTCGGCGAGCTTCTTCGCCGGGCCCTTCTGGTTGATGCCCATGTAGAGCACGTTGAAGGCGTCCCGCACCTGCAGGTTGAACCCGTCGGCCTTGAGCGACTTGTAGTCCGCCGGCGAGGGCAGGTCGAACCCGTCGATGGTGCCCGAGCGCAGCTCCTGCTTGCGGGCGTTCTCGTCGGAGATCACCTTGAAGATCAGGTCCTTGATCTTCGCCTTCTCGCCCCAGTAGTCGTCGTTGCGGACCAGCGTGACGGTCCCGTTCGCCTCGTCGTACTTGACGAACTTGTACGGCCCGGTCCCGGTCGGGTGCTCCATGGCGTACGCCGGGTAGTTGAACGCCTCACCCTCCTGGGTGACGTTGTCGGCGTCGTACTTCTTCATCGCCTCGGGGCTCGACATCGACAGCGAGGTGAGGGTGAACGCCGCGGGGAACTTACCGGCGAAGCCGGTCAGCTTGACCACCGCGGTGGACTCGTCCGTGGCCTCGCAGCTGTCGTACAGCGACTTGCCGAAGTCCTCGCTGGTGTTCTTCTTGAAGCCTCCGAACACGTCGAGGTAGTACGCCGCCTGCGCCTGCGCGGGCTCCGCGCTCAGGTTGTACCAGCGGTCGAAGTTGGCGCAGACCGCCTCGGCGTTGAAGTCGGTGCCGTCGTGGAACTTCACGCCCGTGCGGAGCTTGAAGGTCCACTCCTTGCCGTCACTGCTGTGCTCCCACGACTCGGCGAGGCCGGGTGCCAGCTCGGCGGTGCCGGGCTTGTGGCTGATCAGTGTGTCGTACATCTGGCGGTTGACCCGGAACGTCTCGCCGTCGGTGGCGAACACCGGGTCGAAGTTCGACGGCGCACCCGCGGCGCCGAACACGAGCTTGTCCTTGGCGCTACCACCCTCGCCACGCTTGCTCTCCGCGCAGCCGGTCAAGCCGGCGGCGAGTGTGACGGCGGCGGCCACGGCAACCGCGGCCTTGAGCCTCCGTACCTGCATCTGTTACCCCTGTCCGTCGGTTGACGCGCCACCTCGCGGCGCGGTCAGGGCCGCGCTTGAAACAGCGCGGTCAGCCCCTGAACCTAGCGATCGTGTGACCTGGATCAAAGCGTTGTACAAGGAATCGGTACCTGAACGTCACCTAGACAGACCAGGCCCGTCCGGTGTTCGGACGGCGCCACTTTCGGGGATCAGACGTCGGGGATCAGACGTCCAGTGCGCGGCGTCCCGCGAAGGCCCGGCCGAGGGTGATCTCGTCGGCGTACTCCAGGTCGCCGCCCACCGGCAGGCCGCTGGCCAGCCGGGTCACCGCCAGGCCCATCGGTTTGACCAGCAGCGCGAGGTATGTCGCGGTCGCCTCGCCCTCGGTGTTCGGGTCGGTGGCGAGGATCAGCTCCTTTACCACGCCGGACTGCAGCCGGACCATCAGCTCCCGGATCCGCAGGTTGTCAGGACCGACCCCTTCGAGCGGATTGATCGCCCCGCCGAGCACGTGGTAGCGCCCCCGGAACTCGCCGGTACGCTCGACCGCGATCACGTCCTTCGGCTCCTCGACGACACAGATCACCTCGTCGGTACGCCGTGGGTCACGACAGATCCGGCACTGCTCCTCTTCGGCCACGTTGAAGCAGACCGTGCAGAACCGGACCTGGTCCTTGACCCGCTTGAGCACCTGTGAGAGCCGCGCCACGTCGGCCGGGTCCGCCGCCAGGATGTGGAACGCGATCCGCTGGGCGCTCTTCGGCCCGACTCCGGGCAGCCGCCCCAGCTCGTCGATCAGATCCGCGATCGCGCCTTCGTACACCTGGCACCGGTCCTCAGGTGAGGCCCGGCAGGTCGCCGCCGGTGATCGGGCCCATCGTGTCGCGGCTGAGCTGCTGGGCCTGGTCGGCCGCGGCGCGTACCGCCGCCACGATCAGGTCGGCCAGGGTCTCGATGTCGTCCGGGTCGACCACCGAGGGGTCGATGTCCAACGCCTTCAGCTCGCCGGTGCCGCTCACCGTCGCGGTCACCAGCCCGCCGCCGGCGGTACCGGTCAGCTCGGCCTCGGTGAGCTCGGCCTGCGCGTCGGCGAGTTGCTGCTGCATCTGCTGTGCCTGCTGCAGCAGCTGCTGCATGTCAAAGCCGCCCTGGCTCACGTCGTGCTCCTTTGTCGGTTACGCGCAGCTTAGTTCGCGCGGGGGCGGTCGTCTCAGTTCGCGCGAGGGCGGTCGTCGCCGATCCGCTCCGCCCCGAAGGTCTCCCGCAGCAACGCCACCGCCTGCTCCTCCTGGGTGGGTGCCGCCGGCTGGACCGGCTCGTCGTCCAGCGGCTGGTCGCCGGGGTCGAAGCCCTCGTACATCGAGGGGGGCGGCTCCGGGGGCAGCGGCGGCTCGTCATCCCGCGGCCGCTCGGGGGCCGCCGGGGTGGCCCCGCGCGCCGGTTC
>JBOGDE010000118.1:0-14938 GCA_050701695.1 Micromonosporaceae bacterium | reverse complement strand
CGCCACAGCCACGGCACGCCGCGCAGCAGCCCCACCGGCGCCAGGAACCCGCCGACCAGCACGCCCAGCCAGCGCCGCCCGGCGGCGAGTGCGTACCCCGAGAGGCCGAGCGCGGTGAGCACGCAGAGTACGTACAGCCAGCCGGCGTCGCGGATGCTGCCGACCAGTAGCAGGTACAGGGTGGCGAGGCCGGCCACGACCGGCAGCGGTCGCAGTAGCCGCCAGCGGGCGGCGCGGCTGTCGGCCACCACCGCTACCGGTCCGGCGGTCACCGCAAGCCCGGCGAGCACGCCGGCGATGCCGACCGTGGCGTACGGCTCGGTGACCGCGGTGACGGCGGCGGCGGCCAGCGCGGCGGCGTACACCCCGAGCGGGGCGGCGCCTGGCGGCTCCGGCCAGAACCGCCACAGCACGCCACGGCCGCGCCGGACTGGATATGGTGCCGGGGCCAGGTGCGGCGGCGGCAGCGGGGCGGGTGCCTGGGTCATCGGGTCCTCCCGGGGGGTTGGGCGGGGATGGTCACCTGGATCCGGCAGCCGGGCGCGTCGGTGACCGCGATCACGCCGCCGTGCAGGTCGACGATCCAGCGCGCGATCGCCAGCCCGAGCCCGGTGCCGCCGGTGCCGTCGCGGCTGGCGGCGGCGCCGTGGAAACGTTCGAAGACCCGGGCCCGCGCCTCGGCCGGGATGCCCGGCCCCTCGTCGGCGACCTCGAGTAGCAGCCCGCCGCGCTCGTCGGCGCGGGCGGCGACGGTGACGGTGCCGCCGGCGGGGCCGTGGCGTACCGCGTTGTCCAGCAGGTTCGCCACCACCTGGTGCAGTCGCGCCGGGTCGCCGACCGCGGTCAGCTCCTCCGGTACGACGTCCACGCACACCTTCAGCGAACGCCCCACCGACGCCTCGCCGACCACCCCGGCCAGCCACGGTGCGGCCGCGAACCGCTCCCGCCGCAGCGGCACCACCCCGGCGTCGAGCCGGGACAGGTCCAGCAGATCGGAGACCAGCGCGCCGAGCCGCTCGGTCTGCGCCAGCGCCCGGGTCAGCGTCTCCGGGTCGGGGCTGGACACCCCGTCGACCAGGTTCTCCAGCACCGCCCGCAGCGCCGAGATCGGGGTACGCAGCTCGTGCGAGACGTTCGCGATCAGCTCCCGCCGCTGCCGGTCGGCCGCCTCCAGGTCGGACGCCATCTGGTTGAACGCCCGTGCCAGCTCACCCACCTCGTCGCGGGAGGTGGCGCGTACCCGCCGGGTGTAGTCGCCCTGCGCCATGGCGCGCGCCGCGGCGGTCATCGCGCGCAGCGGGGAGGTCATGCCGTGCGCCAGCAGCTGGGTGACCAGCAGCGCGAGCACGAACGCGGTGAGGAACGTCGTCGGCGGCACCCAGCCCACCCCGTACCAGAAGACCAGGGCGGCGGCGGCGATCGAGGCGGTGACCAGGATGCCGATCTTCAGCTTGATGGAGCGCAGCGGGTCCAGCGGTCGCAGCCACCTCATGACGGCGGCTCCAGGGCGTACCCGACCCCGTGGACGGTACGGATCAGGTCGGCGCCGAGCTTGCGGCGCAGCGCCTTGATGTGGCTGTCGACGGTACGGCTGGCACCCGCCTCCGCCCAGCCCCACAGGTCGGCGACCAGCTGCTCGCGGGTGTGTACGGTGCCGGGGCGCCGTGCCAGGTGCACCAGTAGGTCGAACTCGGTCGGGGTGAGGTGCACCTCGGCACCGGCGCGGTGCACCCGGCGGGGGGCCGGGCTGACCACCACCTCGCCGAGCCGTAGCTCCGGTGTGGCCTCCGGCGCCGAGGCGGCCAGCGCGGCGGCCCGATCCACCCGGCGCAGCAGGGCACGTACCCGGGCCACCAGCTCGCGCATGCTGAACGGCTTGGTGAGGTAGTCGTCGGCGCCCACCCCGAGCCCGACCAGGACGTCGGTCTCGTCGTCGCGGGCGGTCAGCATCAGCACCGGCACCGGCCGTTCGGCCTGCAGCCGGCGGCACACCTCGAGACCCTCGATGCCGGGCAGCATCAGATCGAGCACCACGGCGTGGGGCTGCCATTGCCCGGCGGTGGCGATCGCGGAGTGGCCGTCGGGGGCGATCCGTACCTCGAAGCCCTCGGCGCGCAGCCGTACCGCCACGGATTCGGCGATGGTCGGCTCGTCCTCGACGACCAGGAGCCGTTCGGCGGGCTCGCCCGCAGCGCGTTTCATGACCGCAATCTATTGACCGGATGCGCTCAGCGCCGGTGGTACGGCGTGGAGTTCCTGTGAAGATCGGGACACCTGCACCGCGTGGCCTATCGCTTCCTTGACGATCGTCGCGAGCACGCCATACGCTTCCGGGAATGGACCTCGCGACGCTGCTCGACCGTGCCGCCCGGCGGTACCGGGACCGGATCGCGGTCGAGGGACCCGAGGGCAGCCTCAGCTTCGCCGAGCTCGGCGACCGGGTTTCCCGGCTGGCCCGGGGTCTGCGGTCGCTCGGGCTGCGCCCCGGCGACCGGGTGCTCGACCTGCAGATCAACCAGAACAGCTTCCTGGAGACCGACCTCGCGATCCGCTGCGCCGGGCTGGTCCGGGTAGCGCTCAACTACCGGCTGCACCCCGACGACTGGGTACGCATCGCTGAGGACTCCGCCGCCGCCGCGCTGATCTACGACGCCCGCTTCGCCGAGCCGGCGGCGCCGGTGGTCGACGGGCTCGACATCGTGGTGGCGATCGGGGACGCGCCCGGGCACCCGTACCAGAAACTGATCGACGGGCAGCCGGGCGGCGCGCTTCCCGCGCTCGACGACACCGCACTGTGCGGGCTGCACTACTCCAGCGGCACCACCGGCCGTCCGAAGGGCGCCCGCCGTACCCACCGCAACTGGTACGCCTCGCTGGTCAACATGAGCTACGACGTGCTCGGCGGCCCACCCGGCCCCGACGACGTGTACCTGCACGCCGGGCCGATCACCCACACCAGCGGACTGTTCGTACTGCCCTTCCTGGCCGCCGGGGCGAAGCAGTTGATCCTGCCGAGCTGGGACCCGGAGGCGTTCGTCGACGCGGTCGAGCACCGCGGCGCCAGCCACACCGCGCTGGTCCCGACCATGGTGGCCCGGCTGCTCGGGCTGCCCGGCCTCACCCCGGCACGCCTGTCCGGCCTGAAGCTGCTCGGGTACGCGGGCGCGCCGATGCCGCCCGAACTGCTCCGACAGGCGTACCGCCGGCTGACCCGCAACCTGGTGCAGTACTACGGCCTGGTGGAGGCGATCCCGCCGGTGACCGTGCTGGACGCCGCCGACCACGCCCGCGGACTGCACGAGGAGCCTTCACTGCTGGCGTCCGCGGGGCGCGCCGCGCTCGGGGTCGAGCTACGTGTGGCCGACGCCGACGGTCGCGAGCTGCCGCCCGGCGAGGTGGGCGAGGTCGTCACCCGGGGCGAGCACGTGATGGCCGGGTACTGGAACGCCGAGGGGCGGGCGGACCTGTCGAAGGCGGTGGTCGACGGCTGGCTGCACACCGGCGACCTGGGGCGGATGGACGCCACCGGCCGGCTCTGGCTGGTGGACCGCAAGGGCGACATGATCATCTCCGGTGGCTACAACATCTACCCGCGCGAGGTGGAGGAGGTGCTCGCCGAGGTCCCCGGGGTGCACGAGGTGGCGGTGCTCGGCGCGCCCGACCCGGACTGGGGGCAGGCGGTGGTCGCCTTCTACACGGTGCGCCCTGGCGCCACCGTCACCGACGCGCAGCTGCTGGAGCACTGCCGGACCCGGATGGCGTCGTACAAGAAGCCGAAGCGGGTGCACCGGCTCGAGGAGTTCCCGCTCAACTCCACCGGCAAGATCGCCAAGAAACAGCTCCGGGAACAGCTTTAGAGGGCGCGACCTCTTAGTCCTCTGGTACGTCCTCGGCCTTGATGGTGCGGGTGAGCTGGACCTGGGTCTCGTCGTCGACCGTCTCGCCGGTGATCTCGGCGACCTCCAGCTGGCCGACCAGACGCCGCGCCTGGCGTACCAGAATGTCCTCGTAGACGGTACGGGCGGTGCGCGCGCTGGCCCACTCCGCGCCGCCGGCCACGGTGGCGAACAGCCGCTGCAGCGCCGGCATCGCATCCGGCTCCAGCTCCAGGTCGGACTCCTCGGCGAACCGCTGCACCACCTGCGCCGCCTCCGCCGCCGACATGTCGGGGAAGACCAGCTCCCGGGTGAACCGGGACTTCAGGCCGGGGTTGGACTCCAGGAACTCCCGCATCGGGGCCGGGTAGCCGGCGGCCACCACCACCAGGTCGTCGCGGTACCGCTCCATCGCGTGCAGCAGCTCGGAGACCGCCTCCGGGCCGAAGTCGCGGTGGTCGCCGGTGGACAGCGCGTACGCCTCGTCGACGAACAGCACCCCACCCAGCGCCGCCTCCACCGCGGCCCGGGTGCGCTGCGCGGTGTGGCCGACGTACCCGGCGACCAGGTCGCGGCGGGTCACGGTGTGGACGTGCCCGCGGGAGAGCACCCCGAGAGCGGCGAAGATCTGGCCGAGCAGCTCGGCGACGGTGGTCTTCCCGGTGCCGGGATTGCCGACCAGCACCAGGTGGTGGCCGCGGGACGGCACCGTACTGCCGGCCTGCTGGCGCATCCGGGTCACCCGTGCCAGGTCGACCAGGTCGCGCAGCTGGGCCTTCACCGAGCCGAGCCCGACCAGCGAATCCAGCCGCCGCAGCGCCTCGGCCAGCGAGGTGTCCGACTGCGGTGTGGCGGTCGCGGCGCCGGTGCTGCCGGTGCCCGGCGCCAGGTCGGCGGCGGTCAGCAGGGTGAGCGCGGTGACCTCGTCGACACCCGCCGGTGCCGGCTCGCCGCTGGCCAGCCGGTGCGCCTGGCGCTGCACGGTGGCGTCGTAGAGCCGCTGTACGGTACGTGCGCCGTTCTCCCGCAGCTCGGACGGCCCCTTGGTGAGCTGGGCGCGCAGCTTGTCGAGCAGCCCGTCCTCCAGCTTGTACCGGCCCACTTTCGCCATCCGTTCGAACAGCCGGACCTGCCCGTCGACGTCCAGCGGGGGCAGCCGCAGCTCGCCGGTCAGCCGGGCCCGCAGCGCCGGGTAGGACTCCAGCAGCCGCGCCATGCCCGCCGGCTTGCCGGCCAGGATCACCACGGTGCTCTCGGCCTGCGCCTCCATCTGGCGTACGAAGGCGTCGATCACCGGCTCCAGCAGCCCGGGCGGGAGGTCCGGGGCGGCGAGGTCGTCGCAGTCGTCGACCAGCAGGGTGCCGCCCAACGCGGCCTCGAACGAGGCGTGGATCCGCGACAGCACCTCGGCCGGGCCGCCGGAGAGCAGATAGTCCGGATCCACCACGGCGAGCTGGCCCTGCGGGAGCAGCCCGAGCGCCCCGTACATGTCGGCGAGGATGCCGGCGCCGGTCGAGGTGCCGGAGCCGGGCGGGCCGATCAGCGCCACGTGCCGCGCCGGCCGGGAGGGGCGCAGCCCGGCGTCGCGCCGTCGCTGCTCGACCTTGGCGACCGCGATCAGCCGGTCGACCTCTTCCTTCAGCGGCTCGGCCCCCACCATCGCGTCCAGCCGGCCCTTGGCCTCCTCCAGCCGGGCGTCGGCGGGAGCCCGGCTGGCTGCCCGCACCCGGCCGGGCAACGGGGTCACGTCCACCGAAAGCCGCAGCTCGGCGATCTCCGCGCGGTCCTCCGGCGGTACGCCGCACGCGTCGGCGAGTACGCCGGCCAGCTCCTGTGCCTGGCGGGCCGGGACCGGGCCGGCGACCAGCTCGACCGGCTCACCGGGCAGTCCGATCCGCAGCCGGCGCACCAGCGAGACCAGCTCCCGCGCGCTGGCGCCGGCACCCGCGTCGTCCCGGGTACGGGTGAAGGTCACCGCCTCCGGCTGGTCCGAGCGGGTGCTGCGGTGCCAGGCCGGCAGCACGCCGCGCGCCTCGTCGGTGCGTACCTTCGGCACCTCGACGGTGAACGTGACCTGCCGGGCCACCCGTGGTCCGGGCTGGTGGGCGCGCAGCTGCGCGGAGTGGGCCGGGGTGCCGGAGCCACCGCCCCAGCGCAGCCCGACCGCCGCCTCCGGCCACGTGGTCCGCAGCGAGGTCAGGGTGCGTTCCAGCCAGCTCCAGCCGGGGAATGTGAGGGAGGCGAGCACCTCATGCATCCCGGCCGGATCCCGGTCGGACACCTCGACGTGCGCGTTCGTCTTGGCATTCGTGCTCTCGCTGATGATGGCCTCCTGAAACCCCGTGCCGGCGCCGCGCCAGCGTACCTCCACTCCCTGACGGAATCCTGCCCGGCGGAGTCTGCCAGCCGCCGGCTGCCCGGGGGATCCGCGATGGGACGGGCGCCTTCGAACCGCGGCCTGGCCGGGGTATACCGGCTAGCGTGGGCTGTGTAACGTAAAGCGCGCTCATTGGATGCTGGCAGGGCTGCCAGACGAGCTGGGCCAGCCCGCCTCTGTAAATACGGGAGGATCGCGTGGGAGTAAGTCTCTCCAAGGGCGGCAACGTCTCGCTGACCAAGCAGGCTGGCGCTGCGGGGCTCAGCAACGTCACCGTGGGCCTGGGGTGGGACGCCCGTACGACCACTGGTGCCGGGTTCGACCTCGACGCCAGTGCTTTGCTTTTGAGTACTAGTGGCAAGGTCGTTTCGGACCAGCACTTCGTCTTCTTCAACAACCTCAAGAGCCCGGACGGTTCCGTCGAGCACACCGGCGACAACCTGACGGGTGAGGGCGAGGGCGACGACGAGGTCATCAAGGTGGGCGTCGCCGCCGTCCCGCAGGATGTCGACAAGATCGTCTTCGTGGTGTCGATCTATGAAGCCGAGCAGCGCGCCCAGAGCTTCGGTCAGGTGCGTAACGCGTACATCCGCGTGGTCAACGACGCCGACAGCCAGGAGCTCGCTCGCTACGACCTGAGCGAGGACGCCTCGACCGAGACCGCGATGAACTTCGGCGAGCTGTACCGCAACGGTGCCGAGTGGAAGTTCCGGGCGCTCGGCCAGGGCTACGCCACCGGGCTCGCCGGTATCGCTCGCGACTACGGCGTCAACGTCTAGACAGCAATCGACGCTGGCCAGCGGGCGGCCGATGTGGTCGTTGCCCCTGGTGGGCGGCGGACAGGACTAATCTGGCAGGGGGCTCGGCGCGAGCGCTGTGCCCCCTTGCCATTCCGTGCGGACATCTGGTCCGTACCGACACAGGTATTGCACATCCGCCCGGTAGCGGTTCGTGGGTCGAGCCGGACAGGCACGGGGGCGGGCGACAGGAGGAAGTTCACGTGATCTGGAAGACGTTCCGCTGGTCTTTCCTGCTGACCGTCATCGGACTGATCGGGGGCTTTTTCCTCGGATTCCGGGACGGCGCTGGTTTCTCCGGAGCCGTCACCGCGTTCGCGCTGGTGGCGATCCTGACGATCCTGGAGGTCTCGCTCTCCTTCGACAACGCCGTGGTCAACGCCACCATCCTGGTGCGGATGAGCGACTTCTGGCAGAAGATCTTCCTGACCATCGGTATCGCGATCGCGGTCTTCGGAATGCGGTTGGTCTTCCCGCTGCTGGTGGTCGGGCTGACCGCGAAGCTGGGTCCGATCGAGGCGTTCGACCTCGCCCTCAACCATCCCGACGAGTACCACCACCAGCTCGACCTGGCGCACCCGGCGATCGCCGCGTTCGGCGGGATGTTCCTGCTGTTCATCTTCCTCGATTTCGCCTTCGACGCGGACGAGAAGGAGCACCGGTGGCTGGCGCACATCGAGCGGGCGCTGTCGAAGGTGGCGAACCTGGGCCAGTTCGAGATCGTGGCCGCCCTGGTTCTGCTGCTGATCGCGGCGACCACCCTCACCACCGCCGAACCACACCAGTCGGCGTCGGTGGTGCTGATCTCCGGTCTGCTGGGCGCGCTCACCTACATGGTCGTGAAGAACCTCGGGGACTACTTCGAGTCCCACATGGAAGAGGAGACCGAGCACCTGGTGGAGGCGTCCGCGCCGGCGAAGCGCAAGGGCGGTCCGAACGGTCTGGTCAGGGCGACCGGCAAGGCCGGCTTCTTCCTGTTCCTCTACCTCGAGGTGATCGACGCTTCGTTCTCCTTCGACGGCGTGATCGGTGCGTTCGCCATCACATCGGACATCTTCATCATCGCGATCGGCCTGGGGGTCGGCGCGATGTACATCCGGTCGCTGACGGTGTACCTGGTACGTAAGGGCACGCTGAGCGAGTACGTGTACCTCGAGCATGGTGCGATGTGGGCGATCGGTGCGCTCGCGATCATCCTGCTGATCACCATCCGGTACGAGGTGCCGGAGATCGTGACCGGCCTGATCGGTGTCGGCTTCATCGCCGCGGCGCTCATCACCTCGGTGATGCGCAACCGGCGTGAGGGCGCGTCGGGCGACAGCGAAGACAGCGAGAAAGTCACCGTCTGATGCCGTGTCGCGGGCGGGGAGACGGCATCGCGCCCCGCCTGCGGCTCCGGTCAGCGGCACCCGCCGCGACGGTGTGAAGACCCAAGCGTGTGAAGACCCAAGCGATGGTGTGAAAGGCCCAAGGGGGAACAAGCGACATGCCCATCGACTACAACAAGCGACGTCCCAGCCAGCCGCCGGCGGCCCCGCCCACGGCACCGCCGGCCGCGCCGCCCTCCGCCCCGGGTGGCGCGCCGGTCAGCCTCTCCAAGGTGACCCTGACCAAGCAGGCGCCCTCGGTATCGCTGTCCAAGCAGGGCAGCGCCGGCGGGATGATCCGGGTGAACCTCAACTGGACCCAGCGCAGCGGCGGCTTCCTGCGCCGGCTCGCCGGCGGCGGCGACGTCGACCTGGACCTGGGTTGCCTGTTCGAGTTCACCGACGGTGACAAGGGCGTGGTGCAGGCGCTCGGCAACGCCTTCAACGCGATCCCGCTCAGCGGTGGGGCGCCGCTGATCCGGCTCTCCGGCGACGACCGGTCGGGCAGCAGCCAGGGCGGCGAGGATCTGTTCATCGACCTGTCCCGGTCCCAGATGATCCGCCGCATCCTGGTGTTCGCGTACATCTACGAGGGCACCCCGAACTGGGCGGCCGCCAACGCCGTGGTGACGATCTACCCGGCCTCCGGCCCGGAGATCGAGATCCGGCTGGACGAGCACGACCCGCGCTCGCCGATGTGTGCGATCGCGCTGCTCACCAACCAGAATGGCGAGATCGTGGTCAACCGCGAGGTGCGGTACGTGCAGGGTGCCCAGCGGGTGCTGGACCAGACGTACGGCTGGGGCATGGACTGGTCCCCGGGCCGCAAGTGAGCCATGGGTTCCGATAACCCGAAGCCGCGACCGGGCGGCGCGACCGAGCCGCCCGGTACGCCGACCAACGACCAGCCCTCCGGCGCCCCCCGCGACTCCGATGCCACCGACTACAACGGCACGGTGTACGGCGGTGGCGCACGTCCGGCAGCCCCCACCTCGAATGGCTCCCCGCCGCCCATCGAGAACGGCTCCGGCGCTCCCGGCGAGAACGGCTCCGAGGCTCCCAGTGAGAACGGATTCGAGGTTCTCGCCGAGAACGGCAACGGCGGCGGTGTGTCTCATGCGACAGGTCGGGCTCAGGTGCCAGCCGGCGTCGAGGATCGCCCGCAGGGCACGAACGAGCTGGTCGAGGCCGGGCTGGACACGGGGGAGCCGGCCGCCGAGTCGGCCACCACGGCGGCCAGCGAGTCGGCCACCGTGGCGCAGCTGCGTGGTGAGCTGGCCGAGCTGCGCGCCGGCATGACCGCACTGCGCGAAGACCTCTCCGGGGTGGCCGGAGCGCTGCGCAAGCTCAGTGGCCTGCCCGCCGCGGTGCAGCCGCTGGCCGGCGTACCCAGTGTGGTGGAGGAGCTGCGCGGGCTACCCGCCGCGCTGGCGGAGCTGGGCAGACTGCGCGGCCGCGACGCCGACCTGGTGGACAGGCTGCACGGCGAGAACGCCCGGCTCCGGGAGGGCGAGTTCACCAAGGCGGTGGCGCCGCTGCTGTCCGGGCTGCTGCGGTTGCACGACCAGATGGAGCGGCTCTCCGGTGGCGACCGGACCAGCGACGCGGCGCTGCTGAAGACCCAGCTGCTGCAGGCCCTCGACACCGGGCTCGGGGTCACCGCGTACAGCCCGGAGCCGGGGAGCCGGTTCGACGCGGAGCGCCAGCTCGGCGCCGGCCGGGTGCCCACCGCCGACCCGGCCGCCGACGGCACGGTGGCGCGTACCGTGAAGGTCGGCTTCCGCCGGCTGGACGGCACGGTGATCCGGGTCGCGGAGGTGGAGGTCCACCAGTGGGACCCGACCACCGGCGGCGACACCGCGCCCGCCCCCGACCCGGCACCGGAGGGCCCCGGTGAGCCGGAGACCGGGCGGGGCGAGGCTGACGGCGGAGAAACCAGCGGGGACAATTCAGCCTGACAACACGTCGGGAGAGTGGAGGAAGACTCGTGGCGAACAAGGTGTACGGCATCGACCTGGGCACGACGTACTCCTGTATCGCCCAGGTCGACGAGTACGGGCGGCCGGCGGTCATCCCGAACGCCGACAGCCAGCCGGCGACCCCGTCGGTGGTGATGTTCGACTCGCCGACCGACTTCGTGGTGGGGGTCCAGGCCAAGCGCAACGCCCGGGTACGTCCCGACGACGTGGTCAGCCTGGTCAAGCGCCACATGGGCGACGACGAGTGGCGGGTACGGGTCCACGGCCAGGACTACTCCGCCTCGGCGATCTCGGCGCTGATCCTCAAGACGCTCGCCTCCGACGCGGAACGCACCGCCGGCCAGCCGGTCAAGGACGTGGTGATCACCGTCCCGGCGTACTTCGGCGACGCTGAGCGCAAGGCGACCAAGCTGGCCGGTGAGCTGGCCGGGCTCAATGTGGTCGACATCATCAACGAGCCGACCGCCGCCGCGTTCGCGTACGGCTTCGCGCAGGGCGAAGGCGCCGGTGCGCAGACCGTCCTGGTCTACGACCTGGGCGGCGGCACCTTCGACGTCACCGTGATCCGGCTCGCCGAGAAGAAGATCGAAGTCGTCGCCACCGACGGCGACCACGAGCTGGGCGGCGCCGACTGGGACGACCAGCTCACCACGTACCTGTCCGCGCAGTTCGTGACCGAGCAGCCGGACGCCGGTGACCCGCTCGACGACACGTACGGGGCGCAGGACCTGCTGACCATGGCGGAGGAGACCAAGCAGTCGCTCACCGCCCGGGAGCAGGTCGACGCGTTCGTGATCCACAACGGCGGCCGGGCCTCGATCACGGTGACCCGCCCCGGGTACGAGGAGCTGACCGCGAGCCTGCTGGACCGTACCGTCGAGCTGACCCGCCGGGTGCTCGCCGCCGCGGCCGAGAAGGGCGCCCCCTCGATCGACAAGGTGCTGCTGGTCGGTGGCATGTCGAAATCGCCCGCGGTGGCGCGGCGGCTGACCGAGGAGTTCGGGTTCGAGCCGCAGTTGGCCGACCCGGATCTCGCGGTCGCCAAGGGCGCGGCGATCTACGGCCAGAAGAAGGAGCTGGAGGCGTACGTCCAGAACAGCGTCGCCAGCGGCGGTGACCCCAACGCCGCGGTGAACGAGGCCGCGGCCAAGTACGGCCTGTCCACCAACGCGGTCGGCGCCCTGGTCGACACCCAGGTCTCGAACGTCACCAGCCGGGGCTTCGGCATCGGGCTGGCCGACGGCACCGGCCAACTGTACGTGGAGTTCCTGGCACACGCCAACGACGCCCTGCCACTGGAGAGTGAGCAGCGGTTCTTCACCGTCGCCGACAACCAGACCGAGGTGCTGGTCGAGGTGTACGAGCAGGCCACCGCCGACGAGAGCGAGCAGGTCTACGACAACAAGAAGATCGTCGAGGGCCGGCTGCTCGGCATCCCGCCGGGTCAGCCACAGGGCACCTCGGTGGACGTACGGTTCGCGATGGGGCGCGACCAGACGATCCAGGTCACGGCGCGGCACTACTCGGTCAACGAGCCGCTGGTGCTGCGGGTCGAGACCGGGGTCGCCAGCGAGGAGATGCGTGACGAGGAGCGCGCCAAGGTCGACCTTCTCAAGCCCAAGGCGTGACAGTGGCGTTCGACACCAACACGTACCGGAAGACCGTTCTGGCCCGGCTGCTCAACGAGCCCGGGCTGGCTGACCCGTACACCGGGGATCCGTTCCTGGTCTGCGCGGTCGACCCCGACGCCGACGACGCCACGGTACGCGGCCAGCTCGACGAGGTGGTGGCGTTCTGGAACAAGGAGCGCAACCACCCCCGGTACCGGGGGCTGGTGGCGCGTCTGGTCTCCCGCAAGCAGGACTACTCCAAGGTGCTGCTCTCCAGCGGTGCCCGCCGCGCCGCCGCGGACCGGGTCGGCGGGGAGCGCCGCGCGGCCCTGGAAGAGGGCCTGTCGGTGCTCGACGAGCTGGCCCGCCGGGTGGTGGCCGACCGGGGCGGGGTGCCGCGCTCACGGGTCGAGGCGCTGCGTCGGATCGCGACCAACCATGGGCTGGACAACGCGACGTTCGAGAGCTGGGTGGCCCGGCAGCACGTCCTGGAAGACTCCCAGGGCGAGCCGTGGGACGCCTCGGTACGGCACCAGATCCGCCGTACCCTCGACGAGCTGGGCGCGGTGACCGACGACCCGCAGCGGTTCGCCTCGCTGTACACGGTGCTCGGGCTGACCGACGACGCGCCGAGCGAGCTGGTGAAGCTGGCCGCCGGCGAGCTGTCGAAGCTGAACGCCGGCGGGCGGCGTGACCGGCGCAAGACGCTGCTCGGCGAGGTGCTGGCGACCATCCGGACCCGACTGCTCGCCACCGGTGGCCGGGAGCGGTACGCGGCGAGCCTGCGCGCCGACGCGTACGAGCTGATCCTGCCCGAGGTGGAGATGCTGGCGGTGGTGACCGGGGAGATCTCCCCGGACGACCACCAGACCCTGGTCGCGGTGTTGGCGGGCAAGGGCTGGGGCCTGTCGGTGGTGGACGCCCGGGAGATCATCCGGCGGGTGGCGGCGGCGACCGGCGCCAGCGTGCAGGTCTCCGCCGCTGCCGCCGAGATCATCGTCTGCCCGGTGTGCGGGAAGCCGCAGAGCGCCCTGACCGATGAATGCCGCTACTGCTCCGCGGAGCTGTACCTGTCCTGCCCGGGCTGCCACACCCGGCAGCCGGCGGCGGCGTCGGTGTGCCCGAAGTGCCGTACGTCGTTCGCGGCCGCCCGCGAGGTGCTGTCCCGGCTCGCCGCCGCGCACCGGGAGTTGGCGGCGGGGCGTCCGGTGAGCGCGATGAGTGAGTTGGACGTCGCCGCCACCGCGGCGCGCCAGGCGGGCAGCGGCACCCCGCCGAGGGCGCTGGCCGATGCCCGCGGCGCCGCTCAGCAGACCATCCTGGACGCGCGGTCCGGCTGGCAGGACGTGGCGGCGCTGCGGGAGGAGCACAAGTTGTTCGCCGCCCGGGACACCGCCCGCCGGCTGGTACGGGTCGCCGCCGACGTACCGGCCGCCGACGACCGGTCCGCGGCCGACGTGCTGGCCGAGTTGGAGACCGCCGCCGACGAGGTGCTGGCCGAGGTCACCGCGGCGCGCGAGGACTCACCCGCCGGGGCCGAGCGGCGGCTGCTCGATGTGCTGCGCCGCTGGCCGGACGCGGCGGCCGCGCAGGACGCCCTGGCCCGGCTGCCGCTCGCCGCACCGACGGGGATCCGCGCCATCGTCGCCACGGACGCCGTCGAGCTGCACTGGGAGCCGTCCAGCTCGCTGGGAGATGTGGGCTACCGGCTCACCCGCGAGGTGACCGCGGCGGGCCAGCAGTCCAGCCATGGTCTGGGCAGCACCACGTCGACGTACTTCGAGGATGCCGGGGCGCCGGCCGGGATGCCGGTGCGCTACCACGTCACTGCGATCTCGGGCAGCCGCGCCAGCGAGCCGGTGCTCTCCGACGAGGTGCTGCTGACCCGCGAGGTGGAGGGGCTGGCCGCCCGTACCGTCCGCGGCGGGGACGGCCGGCCGGAGCTGCACATCACCGCCCGCGCGATGGCCGGCAGCGGCGTCGTGGTGGCCGAGCGGCTCGGCCCGGACGGTGAGCCGGTCGGGGAGCCGCTGCGCGCCGACCCCGACGGGGTGGTACGCGACACCGGTGTCACCGGCGGGCAGGCGTACACCTATCGGGCCCGGATGGAGTATCAGGGAGCCGGCGAACCGGTCCGCACCGAGGGCCGGCTGCTGGAGACGACCGTGGACCAGATCCCGGTCCCGGTCTCCGAGCTGTGGTTCACCGCTCAGCCCGACGGCGGCGTCAGGCTCAGCTTCGACTCACCACCGGCCGGCGAAGTCCGGGTGTACGCCAGCGACGGCCCGGACGGCGCACCGGTGGCCACCGCCGGTACGGAGATCGAGCTGCCCAGCCTGTCCGGGCTGCGGCTGGTCGGTGGCGGCACCCGCCGGGTGATCGACCGGATGGCGCGGGGCCGGGCGGTCTACACCGCGGTGACCGTCGTCGGCGGGCTCGCCGTCGCCGGTGCCTCGCTGCCGCTGATCGTGGCACCGCCGGTGGTCGGCCTGAGGGTGCTGGCCGACGACCGCGCCACCGTGCGGATCGGCTTCCAGATGCCGATCGGGGTCACCGAGGCGGCGGTGCGGTGGCGCCGGGACGGCTTCCCGGTCGCGGCCGACGACCCGGCCGCGGAGGGCACGAACGTCACGAACACGAAACTCGAAATTGACGGTGGCCTGAGTATCCTTGCGCCGGACGACGGGCGGCCACTGTACGTCGCGGTCTACCCGACCGTACGGCTCACCCCGTCCGGGCGTCCGGTTCCCGCCAGCGTCACGTCCACCCTGCTGGCCCGCGCGGGCCGCTGACAGATTGTCGACACGCCCCGGGGCGTCGCGGCTTGCGCGGCCCACTTACGACTTGGTGCACGATAGCGCCGGAGGCGCGGCGAGGCCCATTTGCCGTCCGGCAAGGCGGAGGGTTGTCCGGATACCGGTGTTGTATCCGGG
>JBOGDE010000117.1:0-14953 GCA_050701695.1 Micromonosporaceae bacterium | reverse complement strand
CCTGCCGTTGGGGCAGGGAGTGCACGCGAAGTGTTGTGCTGGCAGCGGCACCCTGTTGGGTCCTGAGGGAACACGCACGATGTGGTGTTCTTTGACTGGGCCGGCTCTACCGCCATACCAGACCCTGGTTTTCTTCTCCCTTGTGGAGGGGTGGGGGTTGTTGGTGGTGGTTATGGGGTTGGTGTTGGTGTGTTGTTTGAGAACTGCATAGTGGATGCGAGCATCTTTGTGGTCAAGTAGTGAAGGGCACATGGTGGATGCCTTGGCACTAGGAGCCGATGAAGGACGTGGGAGGCTGCGTTAAGCCTGGGGGAGTTGTCAACCGAGCTGTGATCCCAGGATTTCCGAATGGGGTAACCCGGCACGAGTTATGTCGTGTCACCCGCACCTGAATGTATAGGGTGTGTGGAGGGAACGCGGGGAAGTGAAACATCTCAGTACCCGTAGGAAGAGAAAACAAAATGTGATTCCGTGAGTAGTGGCGAGCGAAAGCGGATGAGGCTAAACCGGGCACGTGTGATACCTGACAGGGGTTGCGTGTTCGGGGTTGTGGGACCCGTTGTCACCAGGCTGTTGACTGGTGGGGCAGTGATAAAGTCGCGTGTTAGCCGAACGATCTGGGAAGGTCGACCGTAGACGGTGAGAGTCCGGTAGGTGAAAATGCGTGGCCTGCCTATGTGGTGTTCCCAAGTAGCGGCGGACTCCTGGAATCTGCCGTGAATCTGCCAGGACCACCTGGTAAGCCTAAATACTCCCTAGTGACCGATAGTGAACCAGTACCGTGAGGGAAAGGTGAAAAGTACCCCGGGAGGGGAGTGAAATAGTACCTGAAACCGTGTGCCTACAATCCGTCAAAGCTGCTGCTGCTCGGTTTACCGGGTGTGGTGGTGATGGCGTGCCTTTTGAAGAATGAGCCTGCGAGTTAGTGGTGCGTGGCGAGGTTAACCCGTGTGGGGTAGCCGTAGCGAAAGCGAGTCTGAATAGGGCGTTATAGTCGCGTGCTCTAGACCCGAAGCGGAGTGATCTACCCATGGGCAGGTTGAAGCGCGGGTAAGACCGTGTGGAGGACCGAACCCACCAGGGTTGAAAACCTGGGGGATGACCTGTGGGTAGGGGTGAAAGGCCAATCAAACTCCGTGATAGCTGGTTCTCCCCGAAATGCATTTAGGTGCAGCGTCACGTGTTTCTTGCCGGAGGTAGAGCACTGGATGGCCTAGGGGGCCGACAAGCTTACCGAAGTCAGCCAAACTCCGAATGCCGGTAAGTGAGAGCGTGGCAGTGAGACTGCGGGGGATAAGCTTCGTAGTCGAGAGGGAAACAGCCCAGATCACCAGCTAAGGCCCCTAAGCGTGTGCTAAGTGGAAAAGGATGTGGGATTGCAGAGACAACCAGGAGGTTGGCTTAGAAGCAGCCACCCTTGAAAGAGTGCGTAATAGCTCACTGGTCAAGTGGTTCCGCGCCGATAATGTAGCGGGGCTCAAGCACACCGCCGAAGCTGTGACACTCACACGTGTACTCCGCCGCTACCCCCTTGGGGGTGGTGGTGCAGGTGTGTGGGTGGGTAGGGGAGCGTCCTGCCACCGGGGAAGCGGCCGGGTGACCGAGCCGTGGAGGTGGTGGGAGTGAGAATGCAGGCATGAGTAGCGAAAGAGGGGTGAGAAACCCCTCCGCCGGATGACCAAGGGTTCCAGGGCCAGGCTAATCCGCCCTGGGTAAGTCGGGACCTAAGGCGAGGCCGAAAGGCGTAGTCGATGGACAACGGGTTGATATTCCCGTACCCGCGAAGAAGCGCCCATGGTGAACCTTACTGTGCTAACTCTACGACCCTGCTGAGGCCTTCGGGCTGAGGTGGGCGAGTGGGGGACCCCGGTGGGTAGTAGCCAAGCGATGGGGTGACGCAGGAGGGCAGCCGATCCCGGTGAATGGTAGTGCCGGGGTAAGCGTGTAGCCCGTGCTGTAGGCAAATCCGCAGCACACATAGGGTGAGACGTGATGCCGAGCCGTCTTAGGCGAAGTCGGTGATCCCATGCTGTCGAGAAAAGCCTCTAGCGAGCTTCGAGCGGCCCGTACCCCAAACCGACACAGGTGGTCAGGTAGAGAATACCGAGGCGATCGGGTGAACTGTGGTTAAGGAACTCGGCAAATTACCCCCGTAACTTTGGGAGAAGGGGGGCCGGACACGTGAACACCCTCGCGGTGGGAGCGTGGTATGGCCGCAGAGACCAGGGGGAAGCGACTGTTTACTAAAAACACAGGTCCGTGCGAAGTTGTAAGACGATGTATACGGACTGACGCCTGCCCGGTGCTGGAACGTTAAGGGGACCTGTTAGCCCGCAAGGGCGAAGCGGAGAACTTAAGCGCCAGTAAACGGCGGTGGTAACTATAACCATCCTAAGGTAGCGAAATTCCTTGTCGGGTAAGTTCCGACCTGCACGAATGGCGTAACGACTTCCCCACTGTCTCAACCACAGGCCCGGCGAAATTGCACTACGAGTAAAGATGCTCGTTACGCGCGGCAGGACGGAAAGACCCCGGGACCTTTACTATAGCTTGGCATTGGTGTTCGGTTCGGCTTGTGTAGGATAGGTGGGAGACTATGAAACAGCCACGCCAGTGGTTGTGGAGTCAACGTTGAAATACCACTCTGGTCGTACTGGATGTCTAACCTCGGACCCTGATCGGGTTCAGGGACAGTGCCTGGTGGGTAGTTTAACTGGGGCGGTTGCCTCCTAAAAGGTAACGGAGGCGCCCAAAGGTTCCCTCAGCCTGGTTGGCAATCAGGTGGCGAGTGTAAGTACACAAGGGAGCTTGACTGTGAGACTGACAAGTCAAGCAGGGACGAAAGTCGGGACTAGTGATCCGGCACTTGCGTGTGGAAGCGGTGTCGCTCAACGGATAAAAGGTACCCCGGGGATAACAGGCTGATCTTCCCCAAGAGTCCATATCGACGGGATGGTTTGGCACCTCGATGTCGGCTCGTCGCATCCTGGGGCTGGAGTAGGTCCCAAGGGTTGGGCTGTTCGCCCATTAAAGCGGTACGCGAGCTGGGTTTAGAACGTCGTGAGACAGTTCGGTCCCTATCCGCCGCGCGCGCAGGAAACTTGAAGGGAGCTGTCCCTAGTACGAGAGGACCGGGACGGACGAACCTCTGGTGTGCCAGTTGTCATGCCAATGGCACGGCTGGTTAGCTACGTTCGGAAGGGATAACCGCTGAAAGCATCTAAGCGGGAAGCTCGCCCTAAGATAAGGTTTCCCACCCGGCAAAACCGGGTAAGGCCCCCAGCCAGAACACTGGGTTGATAGGCCAGAACTGTAAGCACAGCAATGTGTTCAGGTGACTGGTACTAATAGGCCGAGGACTTGACCACAAACACGCTTGCATCCACTATGCGGTATCTGAAACAACACCCCCACACCACCCCCCACACAAAACGGGGCGGCCACAGAGGGATAGTTGAATAGAGACGTCACGGCGGCCATAGCGAAGCGGGAAACGCCCGGACCCATCCCGAACCCGGAAGCTAAGCCCTTCAGCGCCGATGGTACTGCACCCGCCGGGGTGTGGGAGAGTAGGACGCCGCCGGGCAAAACCACCAAAGAGACCGTAGGTCGATGGCCATGTGCCGTCCCTACGGTCTCTTTGCGTTTCCGGAGTAAGAGATCGCGCGGATAGGTCCACGCGACCTCTAGCCTGCCGCGGGCGCGGGCGTAAGGAAGCCGTAACGGCGGTGGTTGGTCGAGGGCGTACCGGGTGGGGCAAGCTTCGAAGCATGAGGGACTGGCGGATCGCGGCTCTGGCGTCGGGGGTCGCGGGCCTGGGCGCGGGCGAGCTGATCGCCGCATGGGTACGGCCGGACGCGTCGCCGTTCGTCGCGGTTGCCGACGCCACCGTGGATCTGACGCCGACCGGGGTCAAGGACCTGGCAATCGCGCTACTCGGGCCGCTGGACAAGGTGGTGCTGCTGGTCGGTGTCGCCGCGGTGCTGCTGGCGTGTGCGTACGGCATCGCCAGACTCGGGCAGCGGTCGGTGACTGCCGCGGTCGTGGGGATCGCGGTGCTCTGCGGGATCGGGCTGCTGGCGGCGGTCACACGGCCCGGGGCGGGTGTCACGTACGCGGTGCCTTCGGTGGTGGCCGGCGTGGTCGCGTGCGGTGTGTTCGCCAAGCTGGCGAGTCTGCTCCCCGCGGCGGCCGAGGATACGGAGCCGGAGCCGAGCGCTTCGCCAGCATCCCACGAGATACCGGACGGTGACGCGCCGGACGGTGACGTGCCGGGAGAGCCTGCGCCGGACGCCGATGTGGATCCGGCGACCGGGGGCGAGTCCGGCCCGGTCGACGGTGAAGACGGCCCGGTCGGCGCTGAAGACGGAGGGTACGACCGGAGACGGTTCCTGGTAGCGAGCGGATTGGCGGGAGTGGGTGCCGTGGCCGCCGCGGGGCTCGGGCGGTGGCTGGTGTACGACCGGTTCGGCGCGGCCCGTTCACGCGCCGCGCTGACGGTGCCGAGACCGGACAGCACCGCGGCTGGCGCCGTGGACGATCTCGGCGCCGAGGTGCCGGGGCTGAGCCGGTTCCACACCTCGAATCGGGACTTCTACCGAGTGGACACCGCCCTGACCGTGCCCCAGCTGCGGGCCGACGAGTGGCAGCTGAAGATCCACGGAATGGTGGACCGGCCACTCATGATCAATTACGAGCAGCTGGTGAGCCGGCCACTGATCGAACGCGACATCACGATCGCCTGCGTCTCCAACCAGGTCGGCGGACCGTACGTCGGGAACGCCCGCTGGATTGGCGTACCGCTGAAAGAGGTGTTGGAGGAGGCCGGCGTCAGGGCCGGCGCGGACCAGGTGGTGAGCCGGTCCCATGACGGGATGACCATCGGCACGCCGACGGCCGCCCTGACCGACGGGCGGGACGCCATGTTGGCGGTGGCGATGAACGGCGAGTTGCTGCCGATCGCGCACGGATTCCCGGTGCGGATGGTGGTGCCGGGGCTGTACGGCTACGTGTCGGCCACCAAGTGGGTGGTCGAGCTGGAGCTGACGACGTTCCAGGCGTACGACGCGTACTGGATCAAGCAGGGTTGGGCGCAGCAAGCTGAGGTGAAGACCGCGTCGCGGATCGACACCCCCCGCAAGGACCCGCGCGCCGGCGAGGTGATGGTGGCCGGCGTGGCGTGGGCCCAGCACCGGGGCATCCGCCGGGTCGAGGTGCAGGTGGACGACGGGCCGTGGCAGGACGCCGAACTGGCCGAGGCGACCAGCGTCGACACCTGGCGGCAGTGGCGGTATCCGTGGCAGGCCACGCCGGGGACGCACCGGCTGCGGGTACGCGCCACCGATGGGGACGGGCAGCGGCAGACCGACCGCAAGCAGAGCTCGTTCCCGGACGGCGCCACCGGATGGCACGAGGTAGAGGTGTCGGTGTCGGCCTGACCGTGGCGGCGGCGCGTTACGCACGCGTTTCTTGTGATGGCGGCGACGTTGCGACTGGCCAGATACCTGTCGCATCGTGGCGCGCGGCGCGCTAACGTGCCGGATGTGGGGGCACCTTCTCGCTCTACGGGAGCACACGCGGACGACCCCGAGACCGCGTCCACCGCGGCCGACCCGAGGCTGGCGGCGCGGTATGCGGCGCACCGCCGAGCCGCCGACGCGATGCGGACGTCGTACCAGAGCCTGCCCGAGGGGGCGGCGCCGCGGATCGCGAAACGTACGTCGAACCTGTTCCGGTTCCGCTCGGCCACCACGGTCGGGCTGGACGTGACCGGGCTGGACACCGTGCTGTCGGTCGATCCGGAGCGGCGTACCGCGGACGTGGGCGGGATGATCACCTACGAGCGGCTGGTGGACGCGACGCTGCCGTACGGGCTGATGCCGATGGTGGTGCCGCAGCTGCGCACCATCACGCTCGGCGGTGCGGTCACCGGGCTCGGGATCGAGTCCACGTCGTTCCGTGCCGGGCTGCCGCACGAGTCGGTGCGGGAGATGGAGATCCTGACCGGCGGTGGCGAGGTCGTGGTCGCCACCCCGGACAACGAGCACGCCGACCTGTTCCTGGCGTTCCCCAACTCGTACGGGACGCTCGGCTACGCGCTGCGGCTCACCATCGAGCTGGAGCCGGTGACACCGTACGTGAAGCTGCGCCACCTGCGCTTCGCCGACGCGGCTGCCGCGATGGCCGCGCTGCACCAGATCTGGGACGCGGGCGAGCACGACGGGGAGTCGGTGGACTTCGTCGACGGCGTGGCGTTCGCGCGGGACGAGGTCTACCTGACGCTCGGCGGATTCGCCGACGAGGCGCCGTACACCAGTGACTACACCGGGATGGAGGTCTACTACCGCTCCATTCCACGGCGCGAGACCGACTTCCTCACCATCTACGACTACATCTGGCGCTGGGATACCGACTGGTTCTGGTGCAGCGGGGCCTTCGGCCTGCAGCGCCCCGGGATCCGCCGGCTCTGGCCCCGCAGGTACCGCCGCTCGGACGTCTACCGGAAGCTGGTCGGGTGGGACCGGCGGCACCAGGTCAGCGCGCGGATCGACAGGCTGCGGGGCCGGCCCGAGACCGAGGCGGTGATCCAGGACATCGAGGTGCCGGTGGACCGGGTCGCCGAGTTCCTGGACTTCTTCCACCGGGAGGTGGGGATCTCGCCGGTGTGGCTGTGCCCGTTGCGGCTGCGCCCCGCCGCCGGCGAGCGGCCGGTACGCAGCTGGCCGCTGTACCCACTCGAGCCCGACACCCGGTACGTCAACCTCGGCTTCTGGTCGGGCGTACCGCTGCCGAAGGGGCGCCAGGACGGCTACTACAACCGGCTGATCGAGGACGAGGTCACCCGGCTCGGCGGGCACAAGTCGCTGTACTCGACCGCGTTCTACTCCGCGGAGGAGTTCTGGCGGCTCTACAACGGGGCGACATATCAGGAGGTCAAGCGCGCCTACGACCCACGGGGGCGGCTGCTGAACCTGTACGACAAGTGTGTACGGAACCGCTAGGGGGACTGTGATGCGGCTCGCTGAGGCGTTCGAGCAGTTGGTGGGCACCGAATTTCCGGTGGAGTTCGTGGCGTACGACGGCAGTCGTGCGGGGGACCCGGACGCGGGGCTGCGGGTGGAGGTGCGTTCGCAGCGCGCGTTGCAGTACCTGGTGCACGCCCCCGGGGAGCTGGGGTTGGCGCGGGCGTACGTCGCCGGTGACCTGGAGATCGAGGGTGACATGTACACCACGCTCTCCCGGCTCATGGCGGGGTCCGGACAGTTCCAGAGCATGACCGGGCGGCAGATGCTGAAGCTGTTCCGCGAGGTGGGCGGGATCAAGCTGCTGCGCCGGGTGCCACCGCCCGACCCGGAGGTGAGACTGCACGGCCGCCGCCACTCCAAAACGCGCGACCAGGCGGCGATCTCCCACCACTACGACGTGTCGAACCAGTTCTACGAGTGGGTGCTGGGGCCGTCGATGACGTACACCTGTGCGGTGTATCCGGAGGCCGACGCCACGCTGGAGCAGGCGCAGTGGACCAAGTACGACCTGGTGGCGCGCAAGCTGGGGCTGACCGAAGGCATGCGGCTGCTCGACGTCGGCTGCGGCTGGGGCGGCATGGTGCGGCACGCCGCCAAGGAGTACGGCGTCAAGGTGCTCGGGGTGACGCTCTCGGCGAAGCAGGCGGAGTGGGGACAGAAGGCGATCTCGGAGGCCGGGCTGTCCGACCTCGCCGAGATCCGGCACTGCGACTACCGGGACGTCGCCGAGGGCGACTTCGACGCGATCAGCTCGATCGGGCTCACCGAGCACATCGGCAAGGCGAATCTGCCGGCGTACTTCGGGTTCCTGTACGACAAGCTCAAGCCCGGCGCCCGGCTGCTCAACCACTGCATCACCCGGGCGAACAGCTTCGACCGCACGTACTACAGCAAGGGCTTCATCAATCGGTACGTCTTCCCCGACGGGGAGCTGGTGCAGCCCGGCCACCTGGTCACGTTGATGAGCGACACCGGCTTCGACGTACGGCATGAGGAGAACTTGCGGGACCACTACGCCAAGACCCTCGCCGGGTGGTCCGCCAACCTGGAGGCCCACTGGGACACCGCGGTAGCCGAGGTCGGAGCCCAGACCGCGCGGGTGTGGCGGCTGTACATGGCGGGCTCGCGGCTGGGCTTCGAGCGCAACTGGATCCAGCTGCACCAGATCCTGGGCGCGAAGCCGGGCGCCGACGGCGCGGTGTCGTACCCGCTGCGGCAGACCTGGTAGGAGGCCCGGTACAGCGGTCGATGCGAGTGTCGTACCCTGGTGCGACCTTCGCATTGGGTATGAGTGCGCCAATTTCGGCATAACCTGAAACATCGCGGGCCGCCCCGGCGAAGGACTGAGAGTCCGTTTGATGTCGCCGTGATGTGACTCGGGAGGATCTTCAGTGCTGTCTGAGGGTCGGTCAGACACGCCCACCGAACAGTTCCAGATGTCGCTTGGTGAGCGGTTACGCGCCGCCGATCTCGATCACGTGCCCACCGTCCCACCAGCAGTGGATCCCTGGGGCGACAGTACCGAGGAGTACGACCCGCTGCTGGACGACACCTCCGACATCCCGGCCGCCTCGGCGGAAGAGGGTGGCCTCGCGGGACTGTTGTCGGGCGGTGATGCGGCCGACGAGGAGGATCTGTCGTCCGCCCCGGAGGGCCGGCACCGGCGGGTTCTGGTGGTGGCGTCGCTGGCGCTGCTCGCCGTACTCGGCGGACTGGCGACCGGATACGCCGTGGTCGAGGCGATGGGTGGCTGGGACACCGTCTGGGTGAGTCGGGACCGCGACCCCGGTGACCCCGGTTCGGGCGGGGGCGGCCAGCCCGGGGACGACGAGCTGGGGCAGGTCGGGGCCAGCGGCAGTCCGTCGCCGAGCGCCAGTCCGAGCACGTCGGCACCCCCCTCGACCGGCCCGTCCGCCACCGGGCCCGCTCCCGCCTCACCGACCCGCTCGCCGGCCCCGGAGCCCACCAAGCCTCCGGACAGCCCGAAACCGACGCAGAGCACGCCCGCCCCGACGCCGACCCAGACGCCCCAGCCCACCAAGTCCAAGCCACACGACGACTAGGGCCTCCGGCGCCTACTGCGGTTCGGGTAGCTGGAGGCGCCGCCGTACCACCAAGGGCGTACCCGAAGAGCCCTCCGCTGGCCGACGACCGCACCGGTGTCGCGACGGGAGCCTGACTGCCGTACCCGGAAGGCAGGAGGGCAGTGATGAGTGGGTTGTCGCGCCGGTGGCGCAAGGTGTTGCTGGTCGTCCACGTGGTGACGTCGGTGGCGTGGATCGGGGTGGACCTGGTGTTGCTCGCGCTGGCGGCAGCGGGGCTGCTCAGCTCGAACCCGGACCTGCTCCGCGCCGGGTACGTGGCGATGGGCTTCCTGGCGGACACGGTGGTGGTCCCGGTGGCGCTGACCGCGCTGGCGACCGGTGTGGTGCTCGCGGTCGGTACGCCGTGGGGGCTGATCCGCTACCGCTGGGTGCTGACCAAGTTCGTGCTCACCATGGTGATGGCGACCGCGGTGGTGTTCGCGCTGCGGCCGAGCCTGAATCAGGCCGCGGCGCGGGCGCTGCAGGTGCCGTTGGAGCGGCTGCCGGCGCTGGGCGTGGGCGATCCCGGTATCGACGCCATGGTCGCCCCCAGCGTCGCGATGGCGCTGCTGCTGGTCGTCACCGCGCTGTCGGTGTACAAGCCCTGGGGGCGTACCCGCTGGGGCCGCCGCGCCGAAAGCCGCCGTACCGACAGCCGCCGCGCCGGAAGCCGCCGTGACGGGCACCGCGACGAGGCGGTACGGCAGCCGGGCCGGCCGGGTCAGCTTGCGTGGGCCTCCGGCGGTGGCACCAGCCGCAGCGCTTCGCGTACCCGCCCGTGACTGGTACGCAGAACTCGGCGCGCCTCGGCCACCGGGGCGTTGCCGAGCAGCGCGACCAGCGCGGTCTTCAACTCGCCGTCGCTGGCTCGCAGCGCCGCCTGGCAGTCGGTCTCGCTGTGGCCGGTCGCCTCGACCAGGATGGAGACCATCCGGGTACGCAGCTTCGCGTTGGTCGCCACCATGCTGACCATCAGGTTGGAGTAGACCCGGCCCAGCCGGATCATAACCGCGGTGGAGAAGGCGTTGAGCACCAGCTTCTGGGCGGTGGCGGCCTTCATCCGGGTGGAGCCGGCGATCACCTCGGGGCCGGTGTCGACTCCGATGAACACGTCGGTGTCGGTGTCGGCGGCCCGCGGGTTGGCGGTGACCAGCACCGCCTTGGCACCGCCGCGGCGGGCACCGCGCAGCGCGCCGCGGACGTACGGCGTGCGGCCGCTGGCGGACAGGCCCACCGCGACGTCGCCGGGGCGTACGCAGTCGGTGGCCTCGGCCTCGCCGGCGGCGTCGTCGTCCTCGGCGGCCTCTACCGCACGCAGCAACGCCTGCGGGCCGCCAGCCTGGTGAGCGCAGAACCAGTCATCGGGAGCGGCGAACGTGGGTCGCAGCTCCGCCGCGTCCATGAACCCGATCCGTCCTGAGGAGCCGGCGCCGAAGTAGTGCACCCGGCCGCCGCTGCCCAGCGCCTCGGCCGCCAGGTCGACCGCCTCCGCCAGCTGCTCCAGGGTCGCCTCGACGGCGGCCGGGACCCGCTGGTCCTCGTCGTTGATGAGGCGCAGGATGTCGATGGCCTCCAGCTCGTCGATCCGGTGGGTACGCGGGTTGCGTGCCTCGGTCGGCGAATTCATCCCGCGGTCCTGACGGGCGATTCCGGTGTGGCGTGACTCATGACCGTCTCCTCCCGGCAGAGACCCGCCGATCCCGTACCGCATCGGCCGTGGCCTCGAGCGCCTTGTTGGTGCGTGCCCGGTTGCGTCCCGCGACGCCTACGAACAGGCAGTCGACGACCGTCAGCTGGGCCAGCCGGCTGGCGGTGGCTCCTGACCGGTACGTGGTCTCACGCGCCGCGGTGGTGAGAACGTGGTCGGCGACCTCGGTGATCGCCGAGCGGGGGAAGTTGGTCAGCGCGATGGTGGTGGCACCACGCTCCTGTGCCTGCCTGAGCACACCGATGGTGTCGGAGGTGTTGCCGGTGTGCGAGATGCCGAAGGCCACGTCGCCCTTGCCCAGCAACGAGGCGCCGGTCAGCGCGTTGTGGATGTCGGGCCAGTAGAACGCGGTACGGCCGATCCGGTGCAGCTTCTGCTGGAAGTCGGAGGCCACGAGCCCACTGGCGGCGACGCCGAACACCTCGACCCGACCGGCCTTGGCGAGCAGGTCGACCACGGTCTGGCAGGCGGCGGCGTCGAGCTGCTCGGCGGTCTCCTCGACCGCCCGTGAGTCGTTGAACGCGATCGTCGCGATGATCTGCGACATGTCGGCGCCGGGTGGGATGTCACCACCGATCACCCGGGAGTCCGGTGGCTCCGCCCGGCGGGCGGCCTCGGCGGCGAGCCGGATCCGCAGCTGCGGATAGCCCTCCATGCCGACCGAGCGACAGAACCGGATCACGGTCGCCTCGGAGGTACCGGCCGCGGTGGCCAGCTCGGTGATGGTACGGCGGGCGGCCTCGGCCGGGTCCGCCATGACCTGCCGGGCGACTCGCTGCTCGGCGGGGGACAGCGACGGCAGCAGCCCGCTGATCTGTACGATCAACCCGCTGGGCTCCGTCGTGGCAGGATTTCTCGCTTCGACAGTCACTGTGTGAAAGTTACTTTCGCTTAGTGGTGGCGTCAACTTTCTTCATATGAGGTTACACCCCGTTACCGCACGTGTAACTCAGACTGTTGGTTGTTGCCCGAATCGATGCTGCCATAACCTTTCCGCGGGTTATTTCGGGATCACAGAAGGTGAGCTGCGTACCACGATTGGGCTTTCACCTCTACGCTCGGCGGGATGCGGGTGCTGCTGGTGGAGGACGACGTGTCGGTTGCCGCCGCCATGGAGTCGGCGCTGCGACGGCGGGGCTATCAGGTGGCACGGGTCGGGACCGCGGCCGAGGCGTTGCAGGCCCCCGCCGTCGACCTGGTGCTGCTGGACTTCGGGCTGCCGGACGGCGACGGCATCGACGTGTGCCGTGAGCTGCGGCGCCGCAACGACCACGTCGCGATCATCGCCGTCACCGCCCGCGGAGAAGAGCGGGACCGGGTCGCGGGGCTGCGGACCGGTGCCGACGACTACGTGGTCAAGCCGTTCTCCATGGCCGAGCTGCAGGCGCGGATCGACGCGGTGCTGCGCCGGGTGGTCCGGACCACCCCGCCGGCCGAGATCCTGCAGGCCGGGCCGGTACGGCTCGACCCGGCGGCGCACCAGGTCACGGTGGACGGCCAGGAGGTGGCGCTGACCCGCAAGGAGTTCGAGCTGCTCACCGTACTGGCTCAGGAGGCCGGCAGCGTGGTCTCCCGCGACCGGCTGCTGATGGAGGTGTGGCGGACCACCTTCGCCGGCGGCCACACCCTCGAGGTCCACATCGGGTCGCTGCGCAACAAGCTGGGCCGGCCGAACCTGGTGCAGACCGTACGGGGGGTCGGTTACCGGCTGCAGGCGGAGACGTAGCGGATGCGGCAGCGGCTCGCCGCCATCTATGTCCTGCTGCTCGTGATGGTGCTCACGGGCCTGGAGGCGCCGTTGGCGATCACCCTGGCCACCCGGGACAGCCAGGAGATGGCGCTCAGCCGGCTCTCCGACGCGGTGCGGTACGCCACCATCGCCGAGCCGGTGCTGCGGGGCGGCAAGAAGCACGCCATCACCGACGAGCTCAACGCGTACCACTACACGTACGGGATCGCGGCCGCGGTGGTGGACCGGGAAGGCCAACAGCGGGCCACCACGCCCGGGCTGCCGTCACTGACCGACCCCGCGGTGAGTACGGCGATCCAGCAGGCGCTCGGCGGCCGCCACGTCGGGGCCGGTGAGGTGATCTGGCCGTGGCGCAGCGGCCCGCTGGTGGTGGCCGTACCGGTCGGCACCGGCGGCGAGGTGCTGGGCGCGGTGGTGACGTTCTCACCGACCGGTGGGCTGCGCGACGGGATCCGCAACGGCTGGCTGATGCTGGCCGCGCTCGGCCTGATCGCGGTGGCGGTGAGCGTGGTGGCGGCCGAGGCGCTCGCCCGCTGGACCTTGAAGCCGGTCGCGGAGCTCGACCACGCCGCTCACCTGATCACCGAAGGTGACCTCGATGCCCGGGTCCCGGCCCATGGTGGGCCGCCCGAACTGCGGCGGCTCGCCACCGCGTTCAACGAAATGGCCGACACGGTCGGCGATGCGCTGGAACGGCAGCGGGTCTTCGTCTCGCAGGCCAGCCACCAGATGCGCAACCCGTTGACCGCGCTGCAGCTACGGGTGGAGGGGCTGGGCGAGGAGATCACCACGCCCGAGGGCAGGGAAGAGCACCAGATCGCGATGCGGGAGACCGAGCGGCTCTCGCGGATCCTGGACAGCCTGCTGGCGCTGGCGCGCGCCGAACGCGGTCGCTACCAGGTCGAAGAGGTGGACGCCGCGCGGGTGGCGATGGCCCGGGTCACCGCGTGGCACCCGCTCGCCGACCAGCGCCGGATCGCACTCCGGTACGCCGCTTCCGACGTGGGCGTACGGGTGGCCGTGCTCTCCACCGCCCTCGACCAGGCGCTGGACGCACTGATCGACAACGCGCTGAAATTCTCCGGCCCCGGAGCCCGGATCGACGTGTCGGTGCACCAGGAGCGGGAACGCGTGGTGGTCCACGTACGGGACACCGGGCCGGGGATGACCGCCGAGCAGCGCTCCCGTGCCACCGACCGGTTCTGGCGGGCGCCGGATGCGCAGAACGTGGACGGCAGTGGTCTCGGGCTGCCCATCGTCGCCGTACTGATCGAGGCCTCCGGCGGCCGCTTCGACCTGCTGCCGGCGATGCCGCACGGACTGGACGCCCGGATCCGGCTCCCGGCGCGCTCCCGGCCGCCCGGAGAGCACTGAGCCGGCCCCAGAAGCCGCAGAGCCGGCCCCAGGAGCCGCTGAGCGGGCCTCAGGGCTCCAAACCGGGCTTTCCTGGTACTCAGACCTGGGTTTCCCGGTAGTACGCCAGCGCGCCGGGATGCAGCCGCATCGGCCTGGGTGTCGCGATCGCGGCCCGCCGGTCCAACCGGCTCACCACGGCGTGTGCGATCGCCATCTGCTCCCGCTGCGCGAACAGCAGGTCGGTCAGCGCGTACGCCAGGTCCGGATCCATCCGTTTCGGCACCACCAGGTAGTTGGGCAGCCCCACCGTGGTCACCGCGTCGATCCCGGGACCGTACGTCGAGGCCGGGATGGTGAGCTGGGTGTAGAAGTCGCCGTGCCCGCTCAGCCCGTCGATCCACTCTCCGAGGTCGATCAGCTGGATCGGCTGCACCAGGTTGAGGGTTTCGATCGGCAGTGTGGGAAGCCCGCCGAAGAAGAAGAAGGCGTCGATGGTGCCCTCCCGCAGCGCCGTGGCCGAGTCGTGGAAGCCGAGCCGCTGGATGGTCACCGCGTCCTCCAGCTCGGCGACCCGCAACAGCTGGATCGCGGTGCGCGCCGTACCGGTTCCTTCCGGCCCGATCGAGATCCGTTTGCCGCGCAGATCGGTCATCGACCGCACCGCGGGGGTCTCGCCGCGGCGTACCACCAGGTGCAGGTAGTTGTCGTAGAGCCGGGCGAGAGTGGCGAGCCGGCCGGTGTCGTGGCTGGGCAGGCTCGCCACCGCGTCGGCACCGGCGAAGGCCAGCTGCACCGTACCGTCGGCTGCCAGCTCCAGGTTGCGCCGGCTCGACGAGCTCACCGTCAGGTACGGATCCAGCGCCGGCATCGTCTGCTTGATCGCGTCGCGCAGCGCCAGGCCGTACTGGTAGTAGACGCCGTCGCGCTCCCCGGTCGCGATCGGCAACGGGCCGCCCGGGTACGCCGGTCCGGGCGGCGAGGCGCTGGCGCCGGTCAGCGTGGCGCCGGCGAGCAGCAGCAGCACGAGCGC
>JBOGDE010000116.1:0-14997 GCA_050701695.1 Micromonosporaceae bacterium | reverse complement strand
GGCCTCGGCCGGGCGGTCGGCGCCGGCGGCCGCCGCCTGCTCGGCCTCACGGGCGTGGCCGGCGCGTTGCTGCTTGGTCAACTGCGTGGGCCACTCCTCGACCGGGGCATGTCCTCCCAGCAGCGTCAACAGCACCGGCAGCAGCTCGGCGTCCGAGCGGGGTGACAGGCCGGCCCGGCGGACCTCGGTGAGAAGCTCACGCACCCGCGCGTCGGAGAACGAGGGAACCTCACCATCGGCGGGCAGGCCAGTCCAGCGCAGCGTGTGCCAGTCGTGGGTGGCCGGGTCCTGGAAGAACACGAACCGGGCGTCGCGCGGATCACGACGGATGACCCACTTGCCCTTGTGCCGTCCACCGCGACCCGACGGCCCGTCACGATAGGCGTCCAGGGCCGCGCCGTCGTACCACAGGCCGCGGATCTTCACCCCGCGCCGGCCGTGGACCGCGACATGATGGGCGGGTAGCAGCTCGTAGTACAGCTGCGGCGTCGGGACCTGCAACGCGAACCCGCCCTGCGCCATCGCCGCGGCGAACAGCGTGTTCGGGCTGTGCTCCCCACCGGGGTCCCAGCACGGCGCATGCTCACCCAGCCGCCGGTTCTGCCAGACCTTGACGATCCAGGTGGCGATCAGGTGCTCCATCTCCGCGACGGTGAGCACCGCGTCGGCCTGCGGGTCGACACCCCGGTCGGCGACGTCAACGCCCTGGTAGCCCAGCAGGTGCTCGAACAGCAGGCTGCGGATGCCGCCGAACGCGCGCTCCAGCGCCTGCTTGTCCGTGGGGCGCAGCACCCCGCGAAGGCAGGATGTTCACGCCGATGACCCGCTGCACCTCGACCAGGTGGTGGTTCTTGTAGACCGAACCGTGATCGGTGGTGACAGTCTCCGGGGCGAAAAACGGCAGCGCCGCCACCCGGTGCCCGGCGAACTCGGCCACCACCGACGCGGGCACGCCCGGGTAGGGCCACTCCATTTCCTCACCCCAGTCGTCGCGAAGCGGCAGCGGCATCATCACATCGCGCAGCAGCATCGCCACGTCCACCGACGTGTCCGACACCAGGGTGAGCCGGAACGCCACCAGCGAATGCGTGTACGCGTCCAACGCCAAAGTCAGGTGAGTCGACACCGGATCGCCGAACACCGTCTCGCGGACCTTCACCGGCAACACCGTGGTGTCCAACGCCACCACCTGACCCGGCCGGAGCACCACCACATGCTCACCCGAGGCGACCGCCGCAGCAGCGGCGGCCGAACGGGCATAGCGCTGCCGGGCGCCCCCGGACCCGAACCAATCGGCCCACACCCCACGCAGCGTCTCGTAGCACGGCACCGACACGTCCGGGCCGTACCTCTCCCGCACGTACTGGTGGATCAGCCTTTCCCGGGCCCGCATGCTGATCCGCGACCGGTGCAGCGTCTCCACACGCACGGCGAAGATCGCCTCCCGGACCGGTTCAGTGACACTCGGCCGCCCACCCGACCGGCGCAGCCACCGGTCATCAGCGCAGCCGATCGCCCCGAACCGCCGCCGGTTGCCCTCCAACCGGATCAACGTGCGCAGACTGACGTGCTCCAACCCCAACATCCGCGCCTGCTGCGGGTCACGGCCGGCCAACGCCCGAAGCTCGGCGACCTTCGCAAGCCGCCGCTGCGTCACCGTCGTGACCGCCGGGTCGTACTCCGGGCGTGGCTCACCCGGCCCCGCGCGCAGCGGATCACCACTGCGGTAGCCGGTCTCCACCTCCAGCAGGTGCGCCACCCGAAGCATCACCTGATCCCGGCGGTGCGCCGGCAGATCCTGCAGCGTCTTCGGCTGCCGGGCCCGGTTGGCCGCCGGCAGCCCCGCATGCCTGCTCGACTGGCGACAGCCAGCATGGTTCACCAGAAAACGAACCGTGGTCGGCAGCCGGGCCCCGTCGCCCCGGCCGAGCAGCACCCGCCCGTACTGCGGCTCGAACCCCTCGACGGTCCACTCCACACCGTCGATCACCAGCCCGCTGCCCGCCGACAAGTCCACCATCGTCCCCGACATCACCGCGCTCCTCCCGTCGAGGGCGACCACACCGTGCTGCCGTCGGTCAACGGCTGCGTCAAGTCGGTACCCAGCCGCCGCCACCACAGCAGGTGCAGCAGGTGGGCACGGGCCACCGCCGGCACGGCGGTGCCGGCGACCAACTCCCCGAACCGCCGCGGCGCGCCCGCGACCGACTCCAGCAGCACCGCCTGCAGTCCCAGCGGGTCGGCCAACCAGCGGCGCTGCGCCGACAGCGTGTCCACCGTGGCCAGCACGTGTGGCCGCCATCCCGCCACGACCGCGTACCGCCACCCGCAGGACAAGGCCACCTCGCCGGTGGCCGCGAACCCGACCCGGTCGTCCTCACCGATGCGGTCACCGGGCCGCACGTCTATCACCCAAGTCCCGGCGTCGGTCACCGCGAGGAAATCCGGCGTGTGCTCACGCCAACCGTCGACCGTGGCGAACCGCAGCCGAAACGGCTGCGACAACACATCCACCAGCCCCGCCGCGAAGTCCAACACCAGCAACAGCCGCTGCTCCGCGACGCTCTCGAAGCCGTGATGACGCCGGGTGCTCACCAGGTACTGCAGCCCAGGCCGGTGGCGCTGCCCGGCACGCCACCCGAACCGACGCACCGGCTCACACCCCACCATCGGCATCGATGTCAAGTCCCGCACCGCACACACCACCGGTGAACCAGCCAGACGCCACGTCACCGACCAGCGCCTCGTCCAGCCCACCTCCCGCACCAGCGCTCCACCGGCCGCGGAGGCGTTGAACTGCACGCACATCTCGTTCCAGGGCTGGCAATGCGAACAGCCCGAAGCGCAGACGGACCAACTCTCGCCCTCAACCTGAGCCCTGGCGTTGTGACCGGCACGCGCCGAGACCCGCATCGCTCCATCGAACTCGATCAACGTCTCGACGTCGGCGACCGACACGCAACCGAACGGCTGGTGCCAACAACACCTGGGAACTGATGCCAACTACCGGCGGCACCGCGCGAGCCATCACCAGCTCGGCCCACCGACTCGGCGCCAACCATCGGCAGTAGTCACACACCACCACTCGACTTCACGCCGTGATCCGCATCGTGCCCGCTTGTTCCACCGACTCTGGAGGAATGCCATGCAGCACCCGACACTCATCGGCGTCATCCACCCCACAGGCGGCTACACCGCGCGCTGGCTGCGGCACGGCGGCTGCCCCGACAGGCTGATGCCCGTACTGCGGGCGATCTGGTCCGACACGTTCGGCCGGGGCACCGCCACCATGGCCGCGACGCTGCTCGCCCAGGACTGGACACGCCTGTTAGCCAGGCCGCGGCCCGGCCCCGGCGTTACCGTCGTCGCCGGGGTCGGCCGTGCGCTTCACACCGGGCCAGCGACCTGCCCGCGGCGCGGGCGTGCCGACAGCCCCGGCGACCGCGACCCCGGCACGCGGTGGCTGTACCTGATCGACCGCCGCCTCGACACCGTCGAGGTGCACCGGGCCGCCGGCCCGCGAGGGTGGACGCCGCACAGCCGCCACCATCTCGACACCAGCTACGGCCCGCCCGCCGTACAGCCGCGGCCGGCCTCGCCGCCGGCGTGGCAGTGGGCCACCCCCGCCCAGTTCGCCGACGCGGTTCCCGACCTCGCCGAGCACGGGCTGGCGCTGGTCTCCGCGACATTGTCGGCGCTGGCGGCCCACCAGCCCGCCGCGATCCTCGACGACCTCGGCGGGCACCCCGGCGGGCACGTGAGGATCCCGGCGCCCGGCCACGCGCTGACCGCGCCCGCGGCGGCCAGACCGGGCGACCCGCCCACAGCGCGGCTGTCCCGCCCGCTGGGCGCAGACCGCGCCGAGGACCCCCTCGTCGTGCGCGTGTTCACCGCCCGCCACGTGGAGGCGGTGTGCGCCCGCGTGGCGGACGAGTTCGCCGACTTCACCGACAAGGCCGCATCCGAAGGCACCACCACCCTGCAGCTGCTGAAGATCATCGACACGCTCCACGACGCCGGCGTCGCGGCTGGACGCGCCGCCGCCGAGCGGTGGGCGCGCGCGACCCTCGACCGGCGTCACCGAGGCGATCTCGCCGCGCGGGTGCTCGCCGAACTCGACAACCGCGACCCGGCGCTGATCCTCAACTCGCTACCCGCGTGCCCGGTCTCCACCGGCCAGTACGACACGCCCCAGGCGCAGCGGGTCTACGACGACTACGCGCCGGTGCACGCCCCGCAGTGGGACACCCTCGACCCCGCCACGCGGGACGAGGCGACCGAAGCCTTCGCCCTGGCCTACACCGGCGGGCTGCTCGACAGAGTCGCCGACCTGTGCGCCGCCGCCATCGCTGTCCGACCCACCAGCCCACCCCAGGACCCATGACCGCGGCCAGAACCGCGCCGTGTGAAGCACAAACGTGCAGGTCGTCGCAACCACCCCGGCTCAAGGCGCCCGTGACCTACGGCGCCCATCTGTGAGACAGCATCAGAGCCACCTTTCTCGGACCTGTCACCGACGGCATCTGTCAGGACACGGCCGTTCTGTCAGATCGGCGGGGGTCTGACAGATCCAAAGAGGGCTCGCCCGGGGAACGCGAGGGCAGAGCCCGCCGCCCGGCGCAGCCAGGCCGGACTGACAGATCGCCCCTCTACCGTTCACGGCACCACCACAACACCCATAACCCTTCCGGTTGGTCCCGCCCCGGGACAACCTCGCCGCCACACGCGGCGCGCTGCGCCCACCCGCCATCTCGGCCGGTCGGCCAACGCGCCCCGCGGCGAGCCCCGCGGCCGCACCAGCCAACCCGCCCGCACCCGCAACCGCGGGCGAGCACACACGCGCGCTCCACGCACCCTGCGGCGCCCGCGACGCAGCCATCGCGCTGCGACCTGACCACCTTCGGTTCAACCCGACCCACGCCAGTGGGACGGCGAGCCCTGCCCGCGCAGGGAACAACCAAACACGGAGAGGAGACACCCTCACCATGGCCACCACCACGACCCGCAAGACCAGCGCCACACGCAAGACCAGCAACGCCGCGCAGAGCACGGCAGCGCAGGTCGCTCTCACGGCGACCATCCGCACCATGATCATCTGCGTGCCGGACGCGGTGCCGACCGAGGCGCTCGCCTCCAGCCGGCAACTGGACAAGCACTTCGGCGTCAAAGGCGCCACCGTGCGCAGGTTCTGGGCTCTTCCACTGAGCCCGTGGCGCCGCCGCCACATGATCGACCTGTGCAAGGGCCGCCCGGCGTACTGCGCCGGAGGCCCGGTCGGGCTGCTGGACCTGCAAGGTCTGCGGCACGCCGCCGCGATGGGCGCCGGCGTGCGACACCAGCAGTGGACGCACGTCGTGCGTGGCACCGCGCCGGCCACTGCGGCGCCGGTCTTTGTGCGCAAGCACCTGGCCGAGCCGTGCAAGTACCCGCTGGAGCGGGCCAGGGCCGACTTCGAAGCGCAACCACGGGTGCAGGCCATGCTGATGCACAACGCCGCCGTCTACGGCGCCGCCCGGCTAGACACCGCGGAGCTGGAGATGTTCCAGGCAGGCTGCGTGGCCTACCAGCATTTCCACGCCCTGCAGGCCATCTGCGGCGACGCCATGCCCACCGCCGAAGGCCATCGGATCGCGCCCGCCAGCGACCAGTTCGCTGACCGGATCCGCTATCTGGACCAAGCGCGCAGCCACCTCGACACGCTCGACGCCTCTGCCCGGCTGCTCGCCGTCTCACTCTGAACACCCCGGGAACCGGTCGGTCGTGGACTCCACATCGGAGCACACGCCGACCGGTCCCACCCCAAGGGGCGAACGTCGGCGCCCTTCCGCAAGACAGTGCGCCCGCCCCTGCGGGCCGGCCAAGACATCAACGCCGACCAGCCGGCCAAGCGCCCGGATGCCGGTTCGACCTATCCCATCTGAACACGTCAACAACACCACCCACCGACGACGGGCCCGACCATGCGCTCGCCTGGTCCCCGCCCCGCGCGCCAGTCCAGCCGGCGGCGATCCGCCGCGGCTGTCCTCACCGGTCCATGCAACACCAGAACTGTCACGGAGAACGCCATGAACGACTGGCGACCCGGCGACTGCGCCGCGCTCGTGCGCACCAGCGACCCCGCACACCGGACTGCGGCCAGGTGAGGAAGGCACCGTCATCGGATACACCCCATCGACGGCCAGCTCGGGACAACGGCTCCCGGCTGATCATGCTGCCCGACACCGGCGACGTCATCGAACGCCTCTAACCGGCAGCCGAGCGCCCCGGGCCGGGGCCACGACAACCGCCCGGCCAGCGCAGACGGCCGCTCTTTCCCTTGTTCCACCCCGCGCGGACAGCCAGTGGACCAACACGGCGAAGCAGACCCAACCGTGTCCGATCAGCGGCCCCGCAGCGACCCGCACAGCAACCGTCAGAAACCGACCAGGAGAAAGGACGACAGCGACATGGGAACCCGAGGACATGTCGGCGCGGTCAACCCGGACGGCACCGTGTCGATGCGCTACGTGCACTCCGACGCCACCCACGCCTACCTGCCGTACGCGATCGCGCGGATCTGGTGGGCCACCTTCAGTCTCGGCACCGCCGAGACCGCAGCGGCGCTACTCGCCCACGACTGGGAGTACCTCGACCCGTCCACCACTGCCGAGACCAGCCACTGGGCCGGCGGCACCGCCGTGCCCGGGGTCGGCATCGCGCTCAACCCGCCGCTGACGCCCCACCCCGTCACCGGGCCCCTCGAGGAGCTCGGCGCCGGACTGGAGGGGCACCTGTTCCTGCTCAACCCCGCCCGCCCCGGCGTGCTGTTGATCAGCGACGGCACCCTCAGCGACCCCGACACCGCGCCCGCCTTCGACCTGCGCGTCGGCGAACACGTGGTGATCAAACCCGACACCGACGGTGGCGCCTGAGGCGCCAAGGTCAAACGGCCAGCTCCACCAGCCTCCACGTCCGGCTCTGCCGGCCACACCAGAATCCCGTACCCCGACACGCCCGTCCGGCGCCACCGCGCTGGGCGGGCGCGACTGTTCTCGACGGAAGGAACGTGAGCGCCATGCCACACCACAACACCGACAGCACGCACCGCCTGCTCGAACAGATCGCAGCGGTCTTCGACGACGACGCCCCACACAGCGCATCGCACACCCGCGCCGCGACCGTGGCCCTAAACGCCGTCGCCGCGTATCTGGCCGACGGCCTCGGTCCCAACCGGGCCTCGGCCGTGCCGAGCGCCGCCGACCTCAGCCATGTCGCCCTCGCGTTGCACGCCGCGACCGCCAGCCTCCACAGCGGCCTGACCCGGGTCCGCACCGCCATCGACCGGCACGAACCGCTCTACGACGACGGGGACTGGAACGCCATCCAACTCGCGAACATCCGCGCCGCGCTGCGACGCAGCAGCGCCGCACTTCACGCCGCCGCGATCGGCCTCGGCGAACTGCACCGGCAGACCACGCCGGCCGGAGCGGCCCAGAGCAACGCAGCCTGAACCCACGACGCGACCCGTCCCGGCACGCAAAGGACACCGACGTGCAGAACTTCGAACCGGGCGACCGTGTCGCCCTCGAACACACCGACGACCCCTACACCGACCTACGTCCCGGCGACCGGGGCACCGTGACCGCCTCGCGCCCGCAGGTCGACCAACTGCTCATCGACTGGGACAACGGCTCCAGCCTGATCATGCTGCCCGGCCGAGGCGACCGGGTACGCCGCCTGTAGCGGCCACCACAGCACACCTCCACCCGCGACAAGCCCGCGCACCGCTGCCCGACCAGGAACGGGGCGGTGTGCGGGCTTGCCCGTGTCCGGCACCGCCAGTCCTACACGAACAGGAAGGCAACGCCATGCGCCACCACCGCGTCTACCTGCGCAACCTGCTGCGCCGCTCCGGCTACGACATCGACTGGTCGGCATTCAGCATCCTCACCGCCCACCACCCGCAACTCGCGTGCGCCCTCATCGATGCCGGCTGCCAGCTCGCGTGCACCGCCGCCGCCGACGTCGAACTGCGCCACGCCGCGGACACCCTCGCCAACATGGCCGCCGACCCCGGCACCGTCACCGTCGCCGCGCCGCTACTCGCCGCAGTGACCCACACCCGCGTCGAGATCACCGAACGCGGCCACAACGCCCGGGCCCGCCTCCACGCCGCCTGCACCGCGATCAGCGACTCGGGATTCGGGGTGCTCTGGCCCACCACACCGCAGACCGATTCGCCGGCCGGCCCCTCAACAGCCGCCGCGCGGAGCTGAGGCGGTCACCGACTCGACTTGATGACACGGCCGTTTCGAGCGTTGCCGCGATGTCGCCGCCCCGCCTCGTCCTGTCAAGCGCCTCACCCCGAGAGAGGCTCAGCTCCTCGCCGCCCTCACCAAGACGCTGGGCCTGTGACCCTCAGCCAGCCCCGGGGGCACCCCGTCCCCACCGCCGAAAGCCGCCAATAAGCCGGACGCGGGAACGCGGACGACCGCTACATGGCGGGCCGCCCGGCCCGCAGCGGAAAGCCGATCTCGCCGCACACGGGCCACGTTCTGAGCGGACCAAGCGCACCCACCCGTAACAATTCTTGCGACCCGCGAAAGGCACCCGCGCGCATCGGGCGCGCTGGTGCGTGGCCGCAACTGGCGGCTGGGCGAGCCCGCGCCTCGGGCCACTCGACTTGATCAACGCGTTCTTCCACGCGTCCATCTGAGTGCACCCAAGCCGCGCCGCAATCCGGCCAGTCAGAACACAAAGCCGCCACTAACGGCACCTAAGAGAGGAGACAACTGCCCATGCCTGCCAAGACCCGAGCAAAGCCAGACACCGACGCCAAGATCCTCCAGGCCCTGGAACGTGTCGGCCCGGCCGACGCCAAGACCATCGCCAACCACTGCGGTGTGGCCTACTCCACCCTGACCGCGAAGCTGCGCGACCTGATGATGCGAGGCAAGGCGACCCGCGACGGCAACGGGAACGGCCGTGTCCTGTGGCGTGCCGCCGGCATCGACAAGCCCGCAAACGACACCGGTGACACGCCCGTCGGCGGACATCCGGAGCCGGCCACCGCGACCACGAGCGCCGCTGCGGCGCCAGCGACCGCCAAGAAGCCCGCCACGGCCCGCCAGAAGCCCCCCAAGCCCAGCTCGGAGTCGGCCAAGACCGGGTCGAAGTCCGCTAAGACCGCGGGCAAGGCGGCGGCTGAGAGCCGCGACCGCCGGTCGAACGGATCAGTGACGGCCAGCGGCACAGCTCGCCGCGCCAAACGGCAGCTGCGCAGCGAAGTGCTCGCGTTCCTGCGCCAGAACCCCGACACGGCCTACAAGGTCAGCGAGCTGTCCAAGGCCCTCGACGGCGCCAGCTCCGGCGCGATCGCCAACACCTGCCACAAGCTCGTCCACTCCGGCGAGGCCCGCCAGACCGTCACCGCGCCCGCCACCTACCAGGCCGTCTAAAGCCCGCCCGCGCGGCGCCAAGCGGCGCGCGCATGGCTCGTGTAGCAGCCCGGAGGCGGGCGTCGAACTTGCCGGTCCACGCCCGCCCCCGGTTGCTCCTTGACACGAAGGAGCTGAGAAGAAGTGTCTTCCATCCACGACTTGATCACCACCGCTGCCCTCGGCGGGATCCTCGCCGGGTACGCACTGTCCGCCGCGTTGCTGTGGCAGACCCGCCGGGCGCTGCGCGCCGCGCGACGCGACGCCACCCACGACGAGACCACCGGCCTACCCAACCGCAGAGCCCTCTACGCCCGACTCGGCAAGGCCGCGCGCTGTTGCCGCTTCGCGGTGGCGGTGCTGGACCTCGACAGGTTAAAGATCGTCAACGACACCCACGGCCACCAGGCCGGCGACGAGGTGCTCCGCGCCGTCGCGGCCCGCCTCGCCGCGCTGCCCGCCCCGGCCCTGCTCGCCGCGCGGCTCTCCGGCGACGAGTTCGTCCTGCTCATCGACGACCGGTACGGCGACGCGCTGGTCGCCGCACACGCCGCGTGGCGGGCCGTCGGCGGTGCCGAGATCCCGCTACCCGGCGGCGTTCGCGTGCATGTCACCGCCTCAGTAGGGGTGGCGGTCGCCCGCGTCGGCGTCGACCCGCGGCGGCTGCTGCACCAGGCCGACCTCGCGATGTACACGGCCAAACGCGACGACCGCGGCGTCCGGCTGTTCACCCCCGACATGGACACAGGCACCAGCGGCATGGCCGCACGACCGGCGATCAGACCCCGCGACCGCCGGCGCCGGCGTGCCCCCGGGCCCGCCACGACCGCCCGCAGGCGTGGCGACGGCTCAGACGGCCTCGGCGGGAGGCCGCGGTGACCGCGTTCGACGCCTACTCAACCCTGGCCGGGTACGCCCACGCCGCCGTCGACCTCAAGGCCCGCATGCTGGAGGCGGCCGACAGCGCCGCGGGCCGACGCTACGTGCGGCTCTTCCTCGAAGCCGGCAGACCAGCTGTGCCGCTGCGCCCCGAGGGCGTGGACTCGGCCCACCGGGTCATCTGCACGGCGTTGAAGGTCGGCGAGCCGTACGTCCTCTCACCGGCGATGACCGCCATCGTCGCCGCAGCCGCTGACGCGCTCGACCTCACCGACGAGGTGATCGGCGAGGACGAGGCGCCGACAGACCACGGGGTGCTGTTCCTACCGGAGCCGATCTGCTTCCGAGCTCCCAACGGGCAGGTCACATCCTTCGGCGCGATCACCTGGTCCAAGATCGTCAACCACAAGGGGCAGGTCGCGTATGGCGTCAACGCCTGGTCCGACCCCGACGACCCTCTCGACCCGAGCGCATATGCGTCATGCCGCGGCGGCCTCGACCGAGGTGCTCAACGGGCTCGGCCCGTACCTGCTCAGCAAGATCGACGTGCTGCCGATCGGCGAGCCCATCAAAGCCCCCGGATATGCCGACCTCGACGACGGGGGCGAGCGGGACTGGGAGCCCGCCCCGGACGGGCGGTACTGCATCGACGCCGCCCGAGCCCGAACCCGGGCGGTCTCCGCGATCGCGTACGCGTTCTGGCGCATCGCCGCCCAGCCCCTCGCCACCGTGGAATCGCCACCGCTGGGCAGAGCCACCCGCCGCCGCGCCGCCCGCGCATCCATCGCCCACCACACCCGGGTGGTGGATTGCTTCGCCGCACCAGAGCGGCCAACGACCGCGACGCCGCCGCTGACCCGACACGGCGCTACCGGGTCCGCTTCGTGGTGCGCTGCCACTGGCGGCGCCTCACCGACAAGGACGGGCGCGGCTACCGCATCTGGATCCACTCCTACATCAAGGGACCCGACGGTGCGCCCCTGCTGACCGGCGAGAAGGTCAACATCCTCGCCCGATAGCCCAACAACCCGTCAAACCTGCCCCCACCGGGACCGCGGAGGAAGGGAACCACAACCGGGCGCCCACCCTGCCCGGTCCCAGAACCACCCATCGCCCAGTCCGCCTTGAACGGGGCGAGCCATGTCCGACAACGCTCCGACGTTCATGCGGACCAGAGGCGTAGCGCTCGACCGGTAGGCAGCGTGAGCCGCGCTGACCGGAACTACGGGCGTGCGCGCCGGGGCGTCGCACTCGACTTGACGTTGCCCCGAACTCACGCATGCATGGACCACCCGCAGAGTCCATCGCGCGCTGCGTGTCGGCCTCCGCGCCAGCCCGCAGGCAGGGCCGCCTGCTGCGCCAGCGGACCCGAATCTGCCCATCCCGTGCGACAGCTGCGTCGACAGCGCGCGGCGGAAGGAGGAACACCCAGCCGTGTTCGAAAGACCCGACACCCCAGGCCCGCAGACCCCCGACCGGACGTCCGCCGCGGCGAGGCTGACCCACTACGGCCGCACCGACACAACAGGAGGAACGTACCCGTGCCAGTGATCACGATCGACCACCAGGTCACCGCAGCCCTCGAGGAACGAGGACGGTTCGGCGACACGTTCAACGACGTCCTCCGCCAGGTACTCGGGCTGCCGGCAGTGCCGCGCTACATGCGCAACACCGGCACACCGTCGCGGTACCCGCTGAAGGACCTGATCGAGCTCGGCCAACTCCACGACGGTCAGGTCCTCGTCTGGCATCGACCACAACTCGCCAAGACACACTTCGCAACCGTCGATTCCAGCGGCTGCATGGTCACCGCAGACGGCGTCGCTCACCGCACGCCCAACATGGCAGCCACCGCCGTCGCGGGATACCCCGCTAAGGGTTGGCGGGCCTGGTGCACCGAGGACGGCACGACCCTGGCCGCGCTGTGTGAGCGGCTCGGCCGCTGAGCCTCAACCAGCCAGAACGACGCCGCCGGGCCTGCAGCTTCAGCCCGCCCGGTACCTGCCCCAGCTACGAGTGGACCTTGCACACCACAGCTCCCCCGCAACTGTCGCGGGCGGCCCGCAGACACCTTCCGGCCTCCCGCCACCCCCGTTTCCCGAGGAGAACACCATGATCACCGAACTGCTGTTCCACCTCAACGAAGTACGCAGGCCGCTGAGCGGACCCTCACCGATACCGGCTCGGCCAGACCGGCCCGTCCGTGTTGACCGGTCGAGCCACCACCCAGGAGACCCAACGTGATGAGCCGCAGGCACACACCCGCAAAGCGGTGTCAGTTCAAGGCCGAGGTGTGGGGACCCCACCCCGGCTGCCGCGAGTACATGTCCGCACCCGCGTTCATATACCGCTGCACCAGACCCGCGACGCACGTGGTGAAGATCGACACCGACCCGAGGTTCGTCGCGCCGACGTACCCGCCCCGGCGCCGAGGCCACCCGCCGTGGCAGCCCTGGGAACGCGCCAGGCACCGCCTACACCTCTGCGGGGACCACGCCGCGGAGGCGGCCTCGCCCCGGTCGCGTGGCCGGCCTCGCGTGTACCGCTTCCGCACACTCACACCCACACCGCGGCGATGAGCAGTCAGGAGTATGCCCGTACGCCCACCCCGCCGCAGGGCACGGGCCGGTCGTACGAGCAGTTGCGTCCGGGCGGGGTGCGCGTCGGGGGCATCGGCGCGCAGCCCCGGGCCACCCCCTCGCCTAGCTGCCGCCCGCCGTCGCCACCGGCTCACCGGCGGCACGCCTCAACTGACCAACCAAGGAAAGGGAATCCAATGACCTCCAACAATCCGACCTACGCCGACGTCGTCGTACAACTGTCCGGCACCGACGGCAACGCCTTCACCGTCATCGCCCGCGTAACGCAGGCGCTGCGTCAACACGCCGACCATGAAGCGGCCACCACTTTCTCCGACGCCGCGTTCTCCTGCGGCTCCTACGACCAGGTCCTGGACCTCGCGATGCGCACCGTCACCGTTCTTTAGGACGCACTTCAGACAGGCCCGCATCAGCTTTCCACTCCCGGATGGGCAGCCCGCCGCTGCGGGCTGCCCATCCGCGCCTCTATGAAGGGAACCGCCATGGCAGTCCCGCTCCTGTTCAACCTCGCCGACGCACTCGAACTCGCCGAACACGCCCTAGCCACACCACAGACACCACCCAGCGTCTGCGAACACCCCGACGGTGTCACCCGTCCCGGGGCGCTGGCATGGGTCAAGGACGACGGCACGTACCTCATCTCAGGTGCTCAGCCGCGCCTGCCAGCTGACCCCGCCGACCCGCACGGCCCCGCCAGGGTCGTCTACGCCGACGGTCACGGCCCCGGCGAAAACGTCGAGTTGCTCGCCGCGCGTCTGGGAGGCGACGACTTCGTCGAGCACGTCGACCTCCGCGGCGGATACCCGCCGCTGATCGACCTCATGCGGGAGGCCCGCCAGCTCGGATACCGGTGGCTGGTGATCATCGTCCGCCGCGACACCTTCGGGATCGGGTTCGCCGGCGGGCCACGCGCCGCGCCACCGCCGGGATGCCGCGGGAGGTGGCCATCGTGACCGGCCGCGCCATGGCCCTGGTCGCCGCCTGCTCCGCAGCACTGGTGCTGCTGAGCGCCGGGCTGGCCACCGTCGCGATGCCAACAGCCGGCGGCCCGGCCTGCGCTCCCGGCCCGGGCATGTCAGCCTCCGTGGCCGCCGGCCCGTACGCGCCGATAGGTGAATGGGACGGCGGGCAGGTCGGCAACGCCGCAGTGATCATCCGCGTCGGACAGCAGTTGAGCGTGCCGCCGCGTGGGTGGGTGATCGCCGTGGCCACCGCGATGCAGGAGTCCTCGCTGGTCAACCGACCCGACGGGGACCGGGACTCGCTCGGCCTGTTCCAGCAACGCCCCAGCCAGGGCTGGGGCACCCGCGAACAGATCATGGACCCCGAGTACTCCTCCCGAGCCTTCTACAACCACCTGGTCAAGGTCGACCGCTGGCAGCAGATGCCGCTCGCCGACGCCGCGCAGGCCGTGCAAGGCAGCGCCGACGGCAGCCTATACGCAGACCACGAGAAACCCGCCCGGCGACTCGTCGCCGCCCTCACCGGCCTCCAGGCCAGCGGCCTGGCGGGCTGCGCGCCGGCCAGCGTCGGCCCACTGGGGTGGACCCAGCCCGCCCGCGGCCCGATCACCTCCGGCTACGGGCCCCGCGGTGAGGACGAGTTCCACGCCGGCACCGACATCGGGGTACCGCGGGGAACCAAGGTGCACGCCGCGGCCGGCGGGAAGGTGACCACGGTGATGTGCCACGCGCGCCGGGGCGGCGCGCCCTACTCCTGCGACATCGACGGCTCCCCGCAGGTCGAGGGCTGCGGCTGGTACCTCGAGATCACCCACCCCGACGGGATTCTCACCCGCTACTGCCACCTGCTCACCCGCCCGCACGTGACCGTCGGGCAACAGGTCAGCGCCGGACAGGTCATCGCCGTGTCCGGTAACTCCGGCAACACCAGCGGGCCCCATCTGCACTACGAGGTGCAGGTTCGCGGACAGGCGATCGACGCCGAACCCTGGCACCGCGCCCACGGCGCCCCACTGGGGCAAGTGAGCTGAATTGCATCTGATGCAACATTGAGCCATCCGTCAACACGCTCAACGAGGCAGGAGGCTCACCGGTGACGGCAGCCCGTGACCTCTCGTTCTACCTGGTCATCGGCCCGCT
>JBOGDE010000115.1:0-15039 GCA_050701695.1 Micromonosporaceae bacterium | reverse complement strand
ACCGCGGCATGGCCGGGCGGCGTCACAGGCGGCCTGCTGCTCGCCGTCGCGCTCGCCGCGCTGCTGATCCTGGTACGCGGCCGCACCGCCCGCCGGGTGCTCGCGGTGTCCGCGGCAGCCGCCCTGGTCGGGGTGGCCGGGGTACAGACCACAGCGCCCGGCTGGCCACCGCCGGACTGGGCCGTGGTGGCGTGCGACGTCGCACAGGGCGACGCCCTGGCGGTACGGACAGCCCCTGGCCAGGCGGTGGTGATCGACACCGGTCCGAGCGGCTCAGCCGCGGACCGGTGCCTGCGCCGGCTCGGCGTCACCAGCATCCCGCTGCTGGTGATCAGTCATTTCCACGCCGACCACGTGGGTGGGCTGGGTGCGGTGTTCCGGGGTCGCGAGATAGCCGCCGTGGCGGGGCCCAGCTTCGCCGAGCCGGCGCCGGCCCACAGCGCGGTGGCGGGTACCGCCGGACGGCACGGCGCTCCCCTGTTGGCGGTGACCCCGGGCTGGCGGTATGAGGCCGGCCAGGTACGCCTCGACGTGCTCGGTCCGGAGCGGCCGCAGCGTGGCACCCGCTCGGACCCGAACAACAACTCGGTGATCCTGCTGGTACGGGTACCCGGGCTGACCGTGCTGCTCGCCGGCGACGCCGAGGTGGAGCGCCAGCAGGCGATGCTCGCATCCGGCGAACCGGTACGGGCGGACCTGCTCAAGGTGCCGCACCACGGCAGCGCGTACCAGGATCCGGAGTTCCTCACCGCCGTGGACCCCAGCGTGGCGCTGGTCTCGGTCGGGGTGGACAACGACTACGGCCACCCCAACCCGTCGGTGATGCACCGGCTCGGTGCCGACGGGGCGCGGGTGTTCCGTACCGACCGGTGCGGTGACATCGCCGTGGCGCGCGGCGGCACCGGCCGGCTGGAGGTCACCTGCCGCGGCCCACAGCCAGGAGAACGACCACGATGAGCCGCCGCCAGGCGTCCGGTCGCGTCCCTGCCCGCTTGCCGGACCCGTGGCCCGGCCGCGTGCGGGACCCGTGGTCCGGCCGCGTACGGAGCCGGCGGGCGGGTCAGGGTTCGCGGCACACCACGGCGCACACCGAGCCTGGGCCGACGTGGGCCGCGACCGCGCCACCGAGCTCGCAGAGGTAGACCTCGCCGATCCGGGGCACCTCGGTACGCAGCCGCGCGGCAAGCTGGTCGGCGCGCTCGGCGGCCTCCAGGTGGTGGATCGCCACGTCCGCCCCGCCGTCACCGGCGGCGGCCACCGCCAGCTCCTCCAGCCGCGCCAGCGCCCGCCCGGAGGTGCGTACCTTCTCCTTCATCACCACCGCGCCGTCGGTGAACTGCAGGATCGGCTTGACCGCCAACGCGGTGCCGAGCAGTGCCTCCGCCGCGCCGATCCGGCCGCCGCGCCGCAGGAACTCCAGGGTGTCGACGTAGAAGTAGGCGCTGGTACGCGCGATCGCCGCGGTCGCCGCCTCGCACACCGCGTCAGCGTCGGCGCCGGCGGCGGCTGCCCGTGCGGCGGCGAGCACCGGGAACCCCAGCCCCATGCCGGTGGAGCCGGAGTCGAGCACCCGCACCCGGTCGCCGTACGCGTCGGCGGCCTGCTCGGCGGCCTGGTACGTGCCGGACAGCTTGCCCGACATGTGGATCGAGACCACCGCCGGGTACCCGGCGTCGAGCAGCTCGCCGTACGCGGAGGTGAACTCTTCGGGGCCGGGCCGCGAGGTGGTCACGGTGGTACGCCGCTGCCGCAACGCGTACGCCACGTCGGCCGGCGTCACCTCCGTACCCTCCGGACGCGACACGCCGTCGATCACCACGTGGATCGGCACCACGCGGATGGCGTGGCGCTCGATCAGCTCACCCGGCAGGTACGCGGTGGAGTCGGTGACCACCGCGACCGCGCCGGACCGGTCGGGGCTCATGGACGAGATCCCATCACAGAGACCAGGCGGCTCGCCTCATCCGATTGGAAGGATCACTGTGGATTGCCTGGCCTACTGTGCGTATGCCTCGGTGACCCGGAACGGTACGCCCTGCTGGCAGATCGTCATGATGTCCGGATCTTCCACACCGCGTACCACCACGTCGGCGCCGGCCTTGACCACCTCGCGGTCGCCCCCGACCAGCGTGTACGTCTTGCCGCCGACTGTCATGATCAGACAGCCGTGCTCGACCCCCGACTCGACCGTGCCGCGCAGCTCCACGGTGCCTCCCTTGCCTGGCTTCGACGGATCCGGCTGCGGGCTCAGCGACGGCCCGGGCGTGCTGCTCGGCGACTCACTCGGGGGCGCGCTCGCGGGGGTGGAACCCTTCCCCGCGTCGGGTCGCTGCTGCTCCGCACCACACGCCACCACACCGCCGAGCGTCAGCACGACGAATCCGGTGAGCCCCGCGCGATACAGCTTCCGCATCATGACAGGTCCGACGTTAGCGGGCGCTGGATGGTTCCACGACCGGCGTACCGGTGCGGGGACCGATGTTGTGCGCGTGCAGCCGCCACTGCCCGCCGCCGCGCCGCAGCTCCGCCCAGTGGCAGTTGCCGAGCGGTCCGATGGTGCGCACCGCCTGGTACGGCCAGCCGAGCACCGCGCCCATACCCTGCCGCGCCGAGCCGCCGTGGCTGACCACCACCAGGGTGCCCTCACCCACCTGGTCGACCAGGTCGAGCAGCGCCTCGCCCATCCGCTTGGCGACGTCCTCCGGGTTCTCCAGGCCGCACTCCGGGATCGGCTCGCCGGTCTTCCAGCGCTCGAACTCGGCCGGCCAGCGCGCGGAGATCTCCTGGTGGGTCAGCCCTTCCCACTCGCCGTACTGGCGTTCCCGGAGCCGCTTGTCGACACCGACCGGGAGGCCGGTGAGCGCGGCGAGCACACCGGCGGTGTCGCGGGCCCGGCTCAGGTCACTGGAGACCAGCATGTCGGCGCCTTCGCCGGCGAGCAGGGCGGCCGCCACAGTGGCCTGCTCCCGTCCGGCCTCGTCGAGCGGGACGTCGGTCTGGCCCTGGATCCGGTTCTGCAGATTCCAGACGGTACGGCCGTGGCGCCAGATGATGAGTCGGGTCACGCCCCGCCCTCCGCGCCAGGGGCGAGCGCGGCGGCGGGCTGGTCCCGGTCGGAGAACGGGATCACCGGACAGTCCTTCCACAGCCGGTCCAGGGCGTAGAACTCGCGCTCCTCGGTGTGCTGCACGTGGACCACCATGTCGATGTAGTCCAGCAGCACCCAGCGCCCGCCCTTGGCGCCCTCGCGGCGTGCCGGCTTGGCCTGCAGCCCGCGCAGCCGCTCCTCGATCGCGTCGACGATCGCCGCCACCTGCCGCTCGTTCGGCGCCGAGGCGAGCAGGAAGATGTCGGTGATCACCATATGGTCCCCGACGTCGATGATCCGGATGTCTTCGGCCTTCTTGTCAGCGGCGGCCTGGGCCGCCCCCAGGGCCAGTTCACGGGCGCGTGCGGACGCGGGCACCGGACTCCTTCCGTACACCGATAGCTGCCTCAAGCCTCTCATGCCGCCGCCGGTGCCGACCCCTCCGGCCGTGCGCTTTGCCGCTTTTCGGGCGTTTCCCGGCATGTGGTGCCACCCACTAAGCCCACTAGCGCGGGCCGGTCACCGGGCCGTTGCGGTAGAGGTGGCGTTTGGCGATGTACTGCACCACCCCGTCGGGCACCAGATACCAGACCGGCTTGCCGCCGGCGACGCGATCCCGGCAGGCGCTGGACGAGATCGCCATCGCCGGTACGTCGACCAGCGAGACCGTGTCCTCCGGCAGGTGGGTGTCGGACAGCTCGTACCCGGGCCGGGTTACCCCCACGAAGTGGGCCAGCGCGAACGCCACGTCGACGTCCTTCCACGACAGGATCTTCTCCAGCGCGTCCGCGCCGGTGATGAAGTAGAACTCCACGTCCGCCCCGAACTGTTCGCGTAGATCCCGCAACGTGTCCACGGTGTACGTGGGACCGCGCCGCTCGATGTCCACCCGGCTGACGTGAAACCGCGGGTTCGACGCGGTGGCGATCACCGTCATCAGGTAGCGGTCCTCGGCGGGGCTGACGTACGCGCCGGCCTTCTGCCACGGCTCCCCGGTCGGTACGAAGATCACCTCGTCCAGGCCGAACCGGTCCGCCACCTCGCTCGCCGCCACCAGGTGTCCGTGGTGGATCGGGTCGAAGGTGCCGCCCATCACGCCGACCTTGCGCTTGCCCACGCTCCGCATGGTACGTACCCGCGGGCCCTCACCCACCGGTACGGGCCCGCAGCGCCCGCCGGGTCTCGTCGAGCTGGTCGGAGAGGAACCGTGCCACCCCGGGGCGTACGTCGTCGGCGGCCAGCAGCTTCTCGACCTGCGCCACCACCTCCGCGCTCACCGCGTACTCCGGGAACCCGAAGCGGGTCAGCACCCGGTCGATCTCGATGCTGTCCCGCCGGGCCGTCACCGCCGGCACCGCCGCGAAGTACCGCGGCAGGTAGTCGGCGAGCAGCTCGGCCTGCTCCGACTGCCAGAAGCCCTGCACGGTGGCCAGCAGCAGGTGCGGGGTGAGGTCGCCGTCGACGATCGAGGCCCACGCCGCCGCCTTCGCCGCCGGGTCCGGCAGAGCGGCCCGGCACCGGTGGGCACCGCGCTGAGCCTCGTCGCCCGGGTCCCGCGCCAGCTCCGCGGCGATCTGCCGCTCACCGGCCCGCCCGGTCACCGCCAGTCGGCGCAGCACCAGCCAGCGCAGCTCCGGATCGATCGGCAACCCGTCCGGAACAGCTGACCCGGCGGGCACGGCCAGCCAGCCTGCCAGCGCGTCCAGATCGGCCGCGTCGACCGCGCAGCCGGCCAGGCCGCGTGCCGCGATCAGCTGGGCGCTGCCCCCCGGCGCCGCCCGTCCCAGCAGCTCGCGGCACGCCGTGGCCAGCGTGGCCAGCGCCTCGGTACGCCGCTGCGGCGTGGTGTACCGGTCGACCGCGAGCGGCTTGGCCCACCTCAGCACCGCGTCCAGCGCGCCGACCGAGGCCTCGTACGGCAGGTGGTCGGCGATCAGCCGCAGGTACGACCCGACCGGCAGTTCGCCGTCGCGTACCAGCTCCCAGGCCGCACCCCAGAGCAGGGTGCGGCTCAGGGTGTCCTCCACCCGGTGCAGCCGAGCCGCCACGGTCGCCCACGAGTCCGGGTCGAACCGCACCTTCGCGTACGTCAGGTCTCCGTCGTTGAGCAGCAGCAGCGCGGGCGCCGGCTCTCCGGCCAGCACCGGCACCGCGGTACGCCGCCGCGGCTCGACGTCCACCTCGACCAGGCGGCGCCGCCGCACCGCCCCGTCGGCGGCCACGTCGTAGAGCCCCACCCCGATCCGGTGCGGGCGCAGCGTCGGGTAGCCCTCCGGCGCGGTCTGCTCGATCTCGACATTCGCCAGCCGGCCCTCGGCGTCGACGGCGAACTCAGGACGCAGCGTGTTGAGCTGCGCCGTGGTCAGCCACTTGTCGGCCCACCGGCCCAGATCGCGATCGGTGTGCGCCTGCAGCGCGGCGAGCAGGTCGGCCAGCGAGGCGTTGCCGTACGCGTGCCGCGCGAAGTAGTCGTTGATGCCGGCCAGGAACGCCTCGTCGCCGAGCCACGCGACGAGCTGGCGCAGTGCCGAAGCGCCCTTGGCGTACGAGATGCCGTCGAAGGTGAGCAACGCCTGTGCCGCGTCCGGTACGGGACCGGCCACCGGGTGGGTGGAGGGGCGCTGGTCGGCGGCGTACCCCCACGCCTTGCGCTCCAGGCTGAAGCTGACCCAGGCGTCGAGGAACCGGGTCGCATCCGCGGTCACCCGGTGCCCCATGTACTCGGCGAACGACTCGTTGAGCCACATGTCGTCCCACCAGCGCATCGTCACCAGGTCGCCGAACCACATGTGCGCCATCTCGTGGGCGATCACCATGGCACGCATCTCGCGCTGCGCCTCGCTGGCGGCCGATCGGTACAGGAACTGTTCGTCGCGGATCGTCACGCAGCCCGGGTTCTCCATCGCGCCGGCGTTGAACTCCGGTACGAACACCTGGTCGTACTTGCCGAACGGGTACCGCTGGTCGAACAGCGCGTGGTAGCGGTCGAGGCACTGCCGCGTGATGGTGAGGATCTCGTCGGTGTCGGCGTCCAGCGCCTTGGCGTACGACTGGCGGGCGTGGATGCCGAGCGGGATCCCGTCGTGCTCGGCGTACGCGCTGTGCCACCGCCCAGCGGCGACCGTCACGAAGTACGTCGACAGCGGCCGGGTCTCGGCGAACTCCCAGCGCCCCGGCGAGACCTGCCGGCCGGCGGCGTTGCCCAGCACCGACCACTGCGGCGGCGCGGTCACCGAGAGCGTGACCGGTGCCTTCAGGTCCGGCTGGTCGAAGCAGCCGAACATCCGCTGCGCGTGGTCGAGGAACGTCTGCGCGTACAGGTAGACCTCGCCGTCGGCCGGGTCGACGTAGCGGTGCAGCCCCTCCCCGGTGTGCGAGTACGCCATCTCGGCGGTGACCAGCAGCTCGTTCTCCGCCGCCAGGTCGGGCAGCAGCAGCCGGTTGTCGTCCAGCCCGGCCGGATCCAGTGGTACGCCGTTGAGCACCGCGCTGTGCAGCCGCACCGGCCGCAGCTCGGCGAAGCTGGTGGCACCGGGCTCGGCGCAGCGGAACCGGATCACGGTACGCGATCCGAACCGCTCAGCGCCTCGGGTGAGGTCCAGGTCGACGGTGTACGAGTCGACCGTGAGCAGGTCTGCCCGGCGTATCGCCTCGTCGTGGGTGAGGGTGGCCATACCGCCATCCTCACCCACGCGAGCCAGTTGCCCTACCCGCGGGTACCCCTGACCGGATCCGCGAGGGATTTCGCTCGGCCGGGACCCGGGACCGTTAGGCGCAACCGGGGAACCGGAAGGCGCCGATCCGGGTCTGCCAGCCCCGCGACGAGGTGGTCTCGTAGTACTCGTTGACGTACCAGAAGGTGCAGTCGTCCTTCGGGTCGACGTTCAGCGAGGTGTAGTCACCCCACCGGGCGCTGCCGGTCTGCGAGCCAGAGCCTGCGATCAGCACCGCCTCGCCCTGACCCAGCTCACCGGCGGGGTCGCTGGCAAGCCGGCCGGCGTACCGGATGCCCGGGTAGACATCTTTGCCGTTGGAGACGCTGTACCCCACCGCCAGGTTGCCGGCGGAGTCCATCGCGGCGCTGCCCATCCAGCGGTGTACGCCGTCGTCCGGCGCGTACGTGCCCTCCTGGTGGATCACCGGGTGGGACGGGTTGCGCAGCTCCCACCAGCGCACCCCGGCCTGGCCCTTGCGTGCCTCCACCGACTGGTTGGTCACCAGAGACTCGTGGGTGCCGAAGTTGCGGTACGCCAGCCGCCACGTGGGCCGCTGCCGGTACGACAGCACGTCGATCTCGTTGCTGGTGTCGGGCTGGTCGATGCAGTCGCGCGAGCCCGGGTTGCACGGGAACACCGAGTCGAAGTCTCCGGTCGGCACCGACGCGGTGTGGGTGAACGTCGAGGCGGCCGGCTTGGACCAGTCGACCTTCATCTGGAAGACGTTCAGTGCGTCGAACGGCGCGCCGTCGGGGCGGTAGCCGGAGTCCATGCTGCCGGCGAAGTAACCGGGGCTGCCGGGGGGTGGGAGCCGGTTGCCGTCCAGGTCGGCGGGCAGGATGCCGTCACCCACGAGGTGCCGCGGCGTGGCGTAGTTGAACCCGACCATCCGGGGGTCCGGGTTGCCGGTGAGCATCTGCCGCCGGTCCACCGCGTACACCCCGATCGACTCGGCGTCGTCCGGGGCGAACTCGCGGGTGGTGATGTAGTACGCGTCCGGCCAGACCCCGTACTTCGGGTAGTCGGGGAAGTTCGGGCCGGTGGAGAACGCGTACCGGTAGTACGAGCCGAGCGGGTCCTGCGTGGTCGAGATCGCGACGCAGTTGAAGTACTCCGGCCCGGTGGTGCTGAACTGGCTGAGCAGCCACCGGTTGGCGATCTCGTCGTAGAGCACGATCGGGTCCCCGGAGCTGCGCTCGCAGTCGGCCAGGAAGCCGTCCCAGATGCTGCCGAGGGTGGCCGGGCCGTACAGCCGCTGGCCGGTCTTGGAGTAGACCGCCCAGGTCAGGTTCACCATCTCGACGTAGTGCTGCAGCCCGACGTCACCGACCGGGTCGGGCGGCGAGACCATCCGCGGGTTGTCCGCATTGGACAGCCCTTCGAAGCTGACCACCGGCCCCGGCATGCCGCTGCCGGCGGTGGTCTGCAGCGCCGGGTCGGCCCGGTGGCCGGTGTCGGCGGGCGCGGCCGCGCCGCGCTCGGCGAGGTTGCCGCCGGTGTCATCGGGTGCCGCGCGTGCGGGAACGTCGCGCATCGGCCGCGAGACGTCGAACGTCACCGCCTGACTCACGATGGGTCGGGACCGGTCCGCCGGCGCCGAGGTCGCGGCAGATGAACTCAGTGGGAGTACGGCCAGCGCCATCGCCACCGCACCAACGCTCGCCAGGACTCTTCGAGGGGTCATCGCGATCTCCATCGGACCAGCCTGGCAACGAGGATCGACGTAGGTCAATGTCTGCCACCCGATCCGGGACCCGCGCAAGATTCTGCCGCCGGATACACTGGGTTCATGCGGATGCCGTACGCACAGCTCGGCTGGTGGGCGCCCTGACGGGCGGCCATCCCTTCCGCGTACCTCCACGACCAGCACGCGGCCGCCCGGATCCGGGCGGCCGTTTCGCTGTGCGCGTCGGCCGGCCGGCACCAGCTGCCGTCACCGACTCCAAGGAGCTTCCCGCCATGTCCACCCAACTCACCGGCTTCCAGCCCACTGGCGCGCTGCATCTCGGCAACTACCTCGGAGCGATCGCTCCCCTGGTACGCCGGCAGACCAGCGCCGAGACCATCACGATGATCGTCGATCTACACGCGCTCACCGTGGAACACGATCCGGCGGCGCTGCGCCGGCGTACCACCGAGGTGGCCACGCTGCTGCTCGCGGCGGGCGCCACCAACCTGGTGCTGCAGTCCCGGGTGCCCGAGCACACCGGGCTGCACTACCTGCTGGAGGCCACCGCCAGCTACGGCGAGGCGCACCGGATGATCCAGTTCAAACAGAAGGCCGGTACGTCGTCCCGGCTGGCGCTGCTGACGTACCCGGTGCTGATGGCCTCCGACATCCTGCTCTACGACACCGAGGAGGTGCCGGTCGGCGAGGACCAGCGGCAGCACGTGGAGCTGACCCGCGACCTGGCGCTGCGCTTCAACCGGCGGTACGGCGAGACGTTCGCCGTGCCCAGGGCGGTCAACCCGCCGGTGGCCGCGCGGCTGATGGACCTGGCCGACCCGGCTCGCAAGATGGCGAAGAGCAACCCGTCGCCGGCCGGCGTCCTCTACCTGCTCGACCCGCCCGAGACGCTGCGCCGCAAGCTCAGCCGCGCCGTCACCGACACCGGGACCGAGGTGCGGTACGACCCGGAGCGCAAACCAGGAGTGAGCAATCTGCTGGAGCTGATCGCGGGCTGCCGCGGCGGCGACCCGCGCCGGCTCGCTGGGGAATTCGCCAGCTACCAGCAACTCAAGGAGGCTGCCGCCGACGCGGTGATCGACGTGCTGCGGCCACTCCAGCGGCGGTACGCCGAACTCGCCGCGCACCCCGAGCGGCTCGCCAGCGCACTGCGCGCCGGCGCGGACCGGGCCCGCGAGCACGCGTCCCGGACGCTACGCCGCGCCACCGAGGCGATCGGCCTGGCGTGAGGGCCGCAGCGGGGACGGCTCAGACGGCGGACGGGTTCACCGCCGCGGCGTGCAGCGCGCCGCGGGAGCCGCCGGCGACCCACGGGTCGGCGAGGAAACGCTCCGGCTCCAGGTACTGCTCGGGCTTGAGGCCGAGGATCTGCTCCGCGTCGTCCCAGCTCACGAAGACGGTCTCGTCCGCGTCGACGTACATCGCCACGTAGTCCGTACGCGGCAGCAGGGTGGCGCTGTCGCGGAGCATGGTGGCCACGGAGAACACGCTGCCGTCGGCCCGGCCCGCCAGCATCACCGTGCCGGCCCGGTGCGGCGACCCGGCGTCGTCCAGCCACCGCTTCTGGGCGCCGTACTCGGCGACGGCGAGCACCCGCTCGGCACGGCCGGCGGCGATGTGCAGCGGATGGCCCGGCGGCGCCTGGTACGGCCTGAGCCGCCCGTCGTCGTCCACGGTGTACGCCATGGGCGACACTGGGCGGTTCGCCCGGTCGTACTCCTCCTCGACCATCTCGTACACGTTGACCAGCAGCTGCGGGTTGTCGGGCGCCACCAGCAGCGTGGAGCGGTCCGGGATGAACGCCACCGGGCGGCCACCCAGATGCCAGGAGAACCCGGCGAGCCAGCCGTCGATCAGCAACTGCGAGACGCAGTACATCCCGCCGTCGTCGACCAACCGCAGCACCCGCGCCCCCACCGGCTCCGACAGCGCCGGCTGCAGCACCCGGGCGGCGAGATTCTGCCGAGCCGCCGCGAACACCTCGCTGGCGCCGATCCCCCAGCGCTCGGCCTGCTCGATCGACAGCACCGGACCACCCGGCAGGTCCAGCTCCACCAGCTCGGCGAGGTACGGCATGCTGCGCCGCCACAGCGCCCCGGACTCGGGAGCGCCGGCCGGCGGCAGCGCGGTCGACACACCGCGGACCACCGGGCGTACCAGGTCCCGGGCGGCGTCCCAGCTCTGCGGCAGCTCCGGTGGCCGCAGCGTGGTCTGCACGAAGTCGCGCAGCGGTCCGGACCGGCCTTCCGCTTCCGCGGGACCCCACTGCTCGTAGAGGTCGGACAGCTTGGCCCAGACCGGTGTGCCGTCCACCGGGCGTACCGAGATGGCGAACTGCTCGCGGTCGTACCACGCATCCTCGACCCGTCCGTCGGAGCGGAACAGGTCGAGGATCTCGGCGGCGAACCGATCCTGTGGCGATCCGCCGCGTCTTGCGAGCGTTGACATGACTCCTCCACCGCGCGCCACGCGGTGAGCCGGGGGACGGGATGGCGGCAGAGTACTAGAAGTGGCCGCCGGATGCGCGACCTGGGCCGGACACTTGCGGGAACCCGCCACGGCAGCCCGGCTACGCGTCAGCCTCAGGCTCCGCCGGTGGCTGGTCCGGCTCGGCCGGCGGCGCGTCGGTACGCTGCCGGCGCCCCTTCCGGGCGGCGAGCCGTTCGGCGGCGCCCACCCGGTCGTCGGTCTCCAGGCGGTGGTCGGTGCCACGGCTGCCGGGCACGAAGTCGACGCCGGCATGCAGGGTGGGCTGCCAGTCGAACTCGATCGTCCCGATCCGTACCGTGGCTCCGGGCTCGGCACCCTGCTTGACCAGCTCTTCCTCGACGCCGATCCGCGCCAACCGGTCGGCCAGATACCCGACCGCCTCGTTGTTGGAGAAGTCGGTCTGGCGTATCCAGCGCTCGGGCTTGGTGCCGCGTACCCGGAAGCCGTCGCCGGTGGCTTCGACCGTGAAGCCCGCATCGTCCACGGCTTTCGGCCGGATCACCCGGCGGGTGGGCTCGGCGGCGGGTCGCTCGGCACGGTGCTGGCGTACCGCCTCGGCGAGGGCGTACGTGAAGGGGCGGAGCCCGTCGCGAGTGACCGCGCTGATATCGAACACCGGCAGATCGCGTTTTTCGAGCTCCGGTCTGACCAGCTCGGCGAGGTCGGCGGCCTCCGGTACGTCGATCTTGTTCAGCGCCACGATCCGGGGCCGGTCCGCCAGCCCGCCGTACGCCGCCAGCTCCCGCTCGATGGCGTCGATGTCGCTGACCGGGTCGCGTCCGGGCTCCAGGGTGGCGCAGTCGACCACGTGCACCAGCACGGCACACCGCTCCACGTGGCGCAGGAACTCCAGGCCCAGCCCCTTGCCTTCCGCCGCGCCCTCGATCAGCCCCGGCACGTCGGCCACCGTGAAGGTGTCCTCGCCTACCCGTACCACCCCGAGGTTCGGCACCAGGGTGGTGAACGGATAGTCGGCGATCTTGGGACGGGCGGCGGACAGCACCGAGATCAGTGAGGACTTGCCCGCGCTCGGGAAGCCGACCAGCCCCACGTCGGCGACGCTCTTCAGCTCCAGCACGACGTCGAGCTGCTCCCCCGGCTCGCCCAGCTCGGCGAATCCGGGTGCCCGGCGCCGGGTGTTCGCCAGCGCCGCGTTGCCGCGCCCGCCGCGCCCACCGGCGGCCACCACGTACGTCGTCCCGGCCCCCACCAGGTCGGCGAGCACCTCGCCGTCGGGCGTCTGCACCACGGTGCCGTCCGGTACCCGCAGCACCAGGTCGCCGCCGTTCGCGCCGTGCCGGTTCGATCCCTGCCCGCCGTTGCCGTTGCTGGCCTTGACGTGCGGCCGGAAGTGGAAGTCGAGCAGCGTGTGTACGCCGGCGTCGACGGTCAGCAGCACGTCACCGCCGGATCCCCCGTTGCCGCCGTCGGGGCCCCCGAACGGCTTGAACTTCTCCCGGTGGATCGACGTGCACCCGTGGCCGCCGTCGCCCGCTTTCACGTGCAGTACGACCCGGTCGACAAACGTAGTCACAATCGCATCCTCTACCGGAACGCACCAAAAAGCGGGCCGGACAAGCCCGGCCCGCTCTCTGGCTACGTCAGTCGGTCAGCTCTCGCTGACAATATTCACGGTCTTGCGGCCGCGTTTGGTGCCGAACTGCACCTTGCCGTCGGCGAGCGCGAACAGCGTGTCGTCGCCGCCCCGGCCCACCTGGTCACCCGGGTGGAACTTGGTGCCACGCTGCCGGACCAGGATCTCGCCCGCGTTGACCAGCTGACCGCCGAAGCGCTTCACGCCGAGTCGCTGAGCGTTGGAGTCGCGGCCGTTCCGCGAGCTCGACGCACCCTTTTTGTGTGCCATCTCGGCGCCTACTTCCCGCTCTTGATGCCGGTCACCTTCACCTGCGTGTTCTGCTGCCGGTGACCTTGCCGCTTGTGGTATCCGGTCTTGTTCTTGAACTTGTGAATCTTGATCTTGGGGCCCTTGCCGTGGCCGACCACCTCACCGGTGACCGTGACCGTGGCCAGCTTCGCGGCGTCGGTCACCACGGTGACGTCGTCGCCGTCGCCGTCCACCAGGAGCACGGCCGGCAGGCTGACCTCGTCGCCCGGCTCGACCGCGAGCTTCTCGACCTCGATCACATCGCCTTCGGCGACTTTGTACTGCTTGCCGCCGGTCTTGACGATCGCGTACATCGGACGCAGCTCTCCTGTCGTGTCCACGGTGCGGGGGTTCATCCTCGCCACCTCGGCAGCTGGAGCAGCCTAAGCGCACGAGAGATAGGGCGTACGTAAATACGCCGCTGGCAAGGGTACGTCATCGTCGCGTGCTCCATCAAACCGGGGCGCGTTCGTCGTTGTCGGGCGCCGGCCCGTCGGCCGCTTCGGCGGCCGGCGCGGTTTCGCCGCCCGACTTACGGCGACGCCGCCGGCCGTTGGTGCTCTTGGGCGGTCGACCGGACGCGGCCACGTCCGCGGAGACCTCGGGCTTCGCCTCACCGTCGGGCGTGGCCTCGCCGTCAGGCTTGGCCTCACCGTTGACGCTGGCCGCCGCGACCCGCTTCACCTCGGCCGCGGCCGACTTCGAGTCGGGCCTGGCCTCCAGCGCGGCGGTCTGCACGATCACGCCGCGACCCCGGCAGTGCTCGCAGGTCTCCCCGAACACGTCGAGCAGCCCCTGGCCGACCCGCTTACGCGTCATCTGCACCAGCCCGAGCGAGGTGATCTCGGTGACCTGGTGCTTGGTACGGTCCCGGCCCAGGCACTCGGTGAGCCGGCGCAGCACCAGGTCCCGGTTGGACTCCAACACCATGTCGATGAAGTCGATGACGATGATGCCGCCGATGTCGCGCAGCCGGAGCTGGTGCACGATCTCCTCGGCCGCCTCCAGGTTGTTGCGGGTGACCGTCTCCTCGAGGTTGCCGCCCTTGCCGGTGAACTTGCCGGTGTTGACGTCGATCACGGTCATCGCCTCGGTACGGTCGATCACCAGGTGACCGCCGGAGGGCAGGTAGACCTTGCGGTCGAGCGCCTTGAGCAGCTGCTCGTCGACCCGGGTCTCGGCGAACACGTCCGACGGGCCGGTGTGCCGGCGCACCCGGGAGACCAGCTCCGGAGAGACGTGCTCCAGGTACGGCTCGACCTCGTTCCAGGCATCCTCGCCCTGGATCACCAGCTCCTTGAAGTCCTCGTTGAAGATGTCCCGGACCACCCGGATCACCAGGTCGGGCTCTTCGTACAGCAGGGACGGGGGCTTGGCGCTCTTGGCCTTCTGCTCGATCTCGTCCCACTGCACCTGCAGCCGGGCGACGTCACGCTCCAGGTCGGTCTCGGAGGCGCCCTCGGCGGCGGTACGTACGATCACGCCGGCTTCCTCGGGCACCAGCTTCTTGAGGGTGTCCCGCAGCCGCTTGCGCTCGGTGTCGGGCAGCTTGCGGCTGATCCCGGAGGCGTGCCCGTGCGGCACGTACACCAGGTGCCGGCCCGACAACGAGACGTGGCTGGTGAGCCGGGCGCCCTTGTGGCCGACCGGGTCCTTGGTGACCTGCACCAGCACCGAGTCACCGGCCCTGAGCGCCTGCTCGATGGTGCGGGTACGCCCCTCCAGCCCCGCGGCGTCCCAGTTGACCTCGCCGGCGTACAGCACCGCGTTGCGGCCCCGGCCGATGTCGACGAACGCCGCCTCCATGCTGGGCAGCACGTTCTGCACCTTGCCGAGGTAGACGTTGCCCGCCATCGCGTTGCTCGACTGCTGCGTGACGTGGTGCTCCACCAGCACGTTGTCCTCGAGCACGGCGATCTGGGTGCGCTCGGCACTGCCGCGGATCACCATGACCCGGTCGACGGCTTCCCGGCGGGCCAGGAACTCCGACTCGGTGAGGATCGGCGGGCGGGTGCGCCGCTGCTCGCGGCCGTCGCGCCGGCGCTGCCGCTTCGCCTCCAGCCGGGTGGAGCCGGTGACGCCCTGCACCTCGTCGCGGGCGGCGCGGCCGTCGCGCACCTTGACCACGGTCCGTACGCCGTCCTCCTCGGCCGGCTCGGCGTCCGAGCTGCCC
>JBOGDE010000114.1:0-15186 GCA_050701695.1 Micromonosporaceae bacterium | reverse complement strand
GCGCAACACCAGGCAGCGCAACACCAGGCGGCGCCGCACCCGACGCAGCCGGTGCCGCGCGCCGAGCCCGCCACCGGCGAGCTACCGGTCGCCGCACCCACCGAGCCGGTCCGTTCCGCCGGACCCACGGTCGCGCCGTTGCCGTTCTCGGCGGTGCGCTCCGGTGTCGCCGCGGTGGCGGCGGCGGTGCTCGCCACCATGCTGGTCTTCGGGTCCCGGCTGGACCCGACCGCGTACGCCGGGGTGTGCTTCGCCGTCCAGGCGCTGTTCGTGGCCGCGTGGGCACTGGGTGGCAAACCGCCCGGCCCGGTCGTGGTCGGGGTGGTCGGGGTGGTCGCGGCGATCGCCGCCGATGTGGCCGCGGTGTACTCCCCGGAGGCGTCGCTGGCGCCGCTCGGGTACGTGGTCGCCGGTGCGTTCGTGCTCGGGGTGATCGGACAGCTGGTACGCGGCAGCGGCAGAGCCCGGGTCACCGAGTCGATCGGGGCGGTCGCCGTGGTGACCGTGGGCGTGGTCGCGTTGGCGACGCCGGTGCTGCTCTCGCGGTACCCGGCCGGCGGCGAGGCGTTGCTGGCCTGCATGCTGGCCGCCGGAGTCGGGCTGCTGGTGGCCCGGCTCTCCGATCTGGTGATCCACGCGCCGCGGGTCTCACCGCAGGTGCCGCGCGGCGCGGTCGGGGTGGTGCTCGGTGCGATGGCGGGTACGGCGGTCGCCGGCTGGGCCGGCTCCGTGGTGGTCGGCCTGACCCCGGGGATGGCCGCGGTGGCCGGCGTGGTGGTGGCGGTCGCCGCGGTGCTGGCCGACCTCGGCATGGTCTTCGCCGAAACCGGGCGGCTGCTGGCCGGTGACGACGGCTCCCGTTGGCTGGTACGTGCGCTGCTCGGCCCACTGGTGGCGATCGCGGTCGCCGCCCCGGCGGCGTACCTGCTCAGTGTTCTGATGATCGTGAAAGGCTTCTGATCGCGTACCCCCAAGGAGTTGTCTGTGGCTAACGGCAGCCGCAAGGCGGGCATCGGCCTGCTGGTGATCGTCCTGGTGTTGCTCGGGGTGGTGGTGGCGGCCGACCGGGGCGCCGCCTGGGCCGCGGAGGGCAGGATCAGCGAACAGGTGGCGGAGAAGGCCGCCGAACGCGACATCGCGATGCAGGGCGAGCCCGAGGTCACCGTGGAGGGCTTCCCGTTCCTGACCCAGGTCTTCGGCGGCGAGTACCAGGCGATCACGATCGTGATGCGCAAGCTCAGCGTCGACGGGGTCACGGTGGAGCGGCTCGACGTACGGGCCACCACGGTGAAGGCCGAGCTGTCCGACGTGATGAACGGCACCGGCGAGATCCGCGCCGGCCACGTCACCGGCGAGGCGACCGTGCCGTTTGCCGCCGTCGAAGAGGTGATCGGGATCGAGGGCGGCAGCGTCGACGGCGCCGACGGCAAGCTGCTGATCCACGTACCGTTCGACTACGGCTCCGGCTCGATCCGGGCGGTCGCGGTGGCGTCGGTGAAGGTCAAGGGCACGGTGCTGCACGTCGACGTGGAGAGCATCCGGCCGGAGAAGGGCAAGCTGCCGTCCTTCGCCCAGTCCGCACTCGACGACTACGCCGGCGAGCTCTCCCGCGACATCAAGCTGCCGAAGCTGCCGTACGACATGAAGATCACCTCGGCGAAGGTCACCGGCGCCGGTGTGGTGGCGGTCGCGGAGGCTGACAACGTGCCGCTCACATCCTGAGGCGGGCGTGGCAGGGTTGAGGCATGCCGGAGTCGTGGGTCGGAGCCGCCATCGCGGCCGCGGTGCTGTGCGTCGCGGTGGTGCTCGGGCTGCTGTGGCAGCGGTACAACGGCCGGATGCGTGAGGTGAAGGCCGCCGAGACCGCCGCGCCCGCCGCGGGGCTGCTCGCCGAGCTGGGGGTACGCCCCGGCACGCCGGCCACGCTGCTGCAGTTCTCCTCGGCGTTCTGCGCCCCGTGCCGGGTCACCCGGCGGATCTGCGGCGAGGTGGCCGCCCAGCTCGACGGCGTACGTCACCTGGAGGTCGACGCCGAGGCGCATCTGGACGCGGTACGGGCACTCGGGGTGATGCGTACCCCCACGGTGCTGGTGCTCGACGCGGCCGGCCGGGAGGTACGCCGCGCCAGCGGCCAACCGAGTAAGGCCCAGGTGATCGCGGCGGTCGCTCCGCTGCTGGAGGCCAGCGCCGACCAGTCGTGACACACCCGAGTCGGTTGCCGAGCACAGCACGCGGGGTAGCGCGGTGGGGAAGGGTAGCCAGGCTCGGCCGTTATAGTGTGAGGATGCCCGCAGCCGCCGCAGCCGATGAGCCGGCGATACCCATGGCCGCATCGCCTCGCGCCATCCGTGCCGAGTTGCTGCCCGAGGAGGCCGGCGACTTCGATCGCGAGTACCGGCGGGTGATGGCCGAGGCCACCGAGACGCTGGACCTGGCCGCGGTGCTCGAGATGCTGGAGCGTTGGCGGCGGGTGGCATGGTCTTCTCGGGATGATCTGGCGGCGCATCGCAGGATGCTGGAGAAGGCCTCCCGATTGGTGGCTGGCGAGGACGTGCCGACCGAGCCGTGGAGCGCCGTGAAGGCCAGGCTGGGCCTGTAGGTGTACTCGATCGAGATCGAGCAGGAGGCCACCGGCCAGCTCGCGGCACTACCGGCTGAGGCATTGCCTTCTTGCGCTGAGCTCGTCGCGATGCTGGAACTCACTCCTTGGAGTGGCGTCGCCTACAACCAGCAACGCCCGGACGCGCCTATGCGTACCCACGCCTTTGGTCCTCAAGGCGAAGGGCTCATCACCTACTTGATCCTCGATGACCAACGCCGCGTTGTCGTCCTCCGGGTGCTCTGGGCTGGATGATCGCAGCCGATGTCGCCGCTCTGAGTTGGGTAATGCTCCGTGCCGCGGCTGAGTCGTGGCGGTGGATCACGCCAACTCGGGATGGCCCGCCCAGCACGGTGTGAGCCCAGGTATCGGCGGCGCCGCGTCGTCGCCTGGGTGCCGTACATATCGGCCGGGACGAATCGGTGACTGTCGGACTTCGCTCTGTCGCGGACCGTGCTCCGTCAGTACGGTCAGGGATGGCCAACCGAGTGATCCACGCCACAAGGAAAGGTGAGCTCGATGCGAAGTCCAACCCTCATGGGCATCGCGACCGCAGTGCTGATCGCCGGATCGGGGACAGCATTCGCGGCACCGCCCGACAACGAAGTCACGGTGGGCAGCAACGACACCATCTTCAGCCAGAACAAGCAGAACGAACCGGGCCTCGCGGTGGACCCGACCAACCCGGACGTCATCGTCGCCGGAGCCAACGACAACATCGACCTCGAGGCCTGCAACGCGGGCGACCCGACGACCTGTCCGTTCACCCCGGGGGTCGGGGTCACCGGCGTGCAGTTCTCCCTCGACGGCGGCGACAGCTGGATGCAGCCGACCTACACCGGCTACTCGGCGCGCGGCTGCCTCGGGCCCGCCGCCTGCACGCCCGAGGTCGGCGGTCCGATCGGCACGATTCCCGGCTACTACGAGCGCAACCTGGTCTCCAACGGTGACCCGATCGTGGCCTTCGGTCCGAGGCCGGACGCCAGCGGCAACTTCTCCTGGGCCAACGGCTCCCGGCTGTACGCGGCCAACATCGCCACCAACTTCCCCGGCAGCCCCGGGTTCAAGGGCGCCGGCGCGATCGCGGTGTCCCGTACCGACGACATCACCGGCGCGGCCGCGGGCGAGAACGCCGCCTGGCAGGCGCCGGTGATCGTCAGCAGGCAGAACGCGTCCCTGTTCAGCGACAAAGAGCAGCTGTGGATCGACAACGCCGCCACCAGCGACCACTTCGGCAACGCGTACGTGTGCTACGTCGGCTTCCGCGGCGCCGCGGGCTCCGAGCCGGTGCTGCTGGCCCGCTCCACCGACGGCGGCGACAGCTGGAGGGTCCGGCAGCTCTCGCCGGCGACCAACAACGCGCAGACCGGCGGCCGGCAGGGCTGTCAGGTGCAGACCGACAGCACCGGCACGGTGTTCGTGCTCTGGTCCGGCACCGATCTGTCCACTGGGGACGATGTGATCTTCCAGGCCCGCTCGTTCAACGGCGGCGCGACCTTCGAGCGTCCCCGGCCGATCGCGCGGCAGGGCGGCATCGGGCAGCGGGACAACGTGCAGGGTCGCTTCACGATCGACGGGGTTGCCGGCTCGCGTACCAACACGTTCCCGAGCGTCAGCATCGCCAACGGTGCCCCGACCGGCGCGGACGCGACCGACCAGGTCTTCGTGAGCTGGTCTGACGACGCGGCCGGGCAGAACAACGAGACGGCCTGGGTGATCACCTCCAGCAACGGCGGCGACAGCTACTCGACCACGTACACCGCGTCGGAGGCGGGCGACCGGGCCAATCAGCCCGCTATCGCGGTCTCTCCGGACGGGACTGACCTGTACCTGGTGTACAACGCGTTCCTGGACCCGTGGCGATCCACCACCGCGGAGCCGCGCCGGATGCTCGGCGTGGTACGGCACGCCGAGGTGGCCGACCTCGGCACCTGGCACACCCTGCATCGGGGTACGGTCGGCGACGCGCGCGGCTCGAGCGCCAACTCGCTGGCGTTCGAGTTCCTCGGCGACTATAACTACGCGGTCGCCACCCGCGACCACGGCGGCGGGATCTGGAACGACAGCCGGGAGGCCGCGACCTGCGCGGCGATCAACGCCTATCGCCAGTCGCTGGTCGACGGCGCGCCGATCGCGCGCCCGGCACCGCAGAGCGACTGCGCGCCAACGTTCGGCAACACCTCACACTTCGCGGAGATGTTCGCGGACCCGACACCGTAGGACGGTCGGTGTGGGGCCGGTGCTCGCGGCCCCACACCCCCCGCCACCCGGGCCACGATCCGTCGAACCCAGGATGTGGGACCGATCCCGTGGGATGGGTCACGCTGGGGATGAGTCAGGGCTACGGATCGTGCTAGCCTCCCGGACATGAGCATGCTGCTCACCAAACGGCGCGCGGTCGACCTGTGCCGCGTGGCCACCTGCCTGTGTCGCTCGTACTGACGAGCGGCGGCATCAGCGTGCCTTACTGATTCCCCTTCTTCGTAGCGCTCACGGCCCTGCCCGGCCATGACAGCGCGTCGTCGCTCGTACCCGAGGCGTATCTTTTCCGCCCTCGTTCTAGGAGCGACGACATGCTCGATCCCCGTGGACCCAGGTTCGCCGCGTGGCTCACCACCGCCGTACTGGTGGCGGTGCTGGTCACCGGCTCCGGCTGGCTCGCGCTCGCCCAGGCGGCGGTCTTCGCGATCACCGCGTGGCGGCCGGCCGCCGGGCCGTACCCCCTGATCTACCGCACTTTCGTGGCACCGCGTCTCGGCCCGCCGGACGAGCTGGAGCCGGCCGCGCCGGTCCGGTTCGCCCAGTGGGTGGGATTCGGTTTCGCCGCCGTCTCCGCCGCCGGCTACCTCGCCGGTGCCACCACCGTCGGCGTCGTCGCGGCCGCGTTCGCGCTGGTCGCGGCGTTCCTCAACGCCGCCTTCGGTCTGTGCCTGGGCTGTGAGGCGTACCTGCTGATCCGCAGGCTCGCCCACCGCCCGCTGCCCGCTCGCGTCGCCGGAGGCGACCCAGCCAGCTCAAGTCCCGTAACCCGCACTCCCGCACACCAAGAAGGAGCCAACGCATGAGCCGCGAAGACAGCCTCGTCTCCGCAGACTGGGCCGAGAAGAACCTCGACACGCCCGGCACCGTCTTCGTCGAGGTCGACGAAGACACCTCCGCGTACGACGGGGGACACATCCCCGGCGCGGTGAAGCTCGACTGGAAGACCGAGCTGCAGGACCAGGTCCGTCGCGACTTCGTGAACCAGGAGCAGTTCTCGCAGCTGCTGTCCGCCAAGGGCATCGGCAACGACGACACCGTGGTGCTGTACGGCGGCAACAACAACTGGTTCGCCGCGTACGCCTACTGGTACTTCAAGCTGTACGGCCACGGCGACGTGAAGCTGCTCGACGGCGGCCGCAAGAAGTGGGAGCTGGACGACCGGACGCTGGTCTCGGAGGTGCCGGACCGCACCCCCACCACGTACACCGCGAAAGAGCAGGACCTCTCGATCCGGGCGTTCCGCGACGAGGTGGTCGACGTGATCGGCGCCAAGAACCTGGTCGACGTACGGTCCCCCGACGAGTACGCGGGCCGGCTGCTCGCCCCCGCCCACCTGCCGCAGGAGCAGTCGCAGCGCGCCGGCCACATCCCGACCGCGCTGTCGGTGCCGTGGTCGAAGGCGGCGAACGAGGACGGCACCTTCCGCGGTGACGACGAACTGCGGGAGATCTACGGCGAGGCCGGGGTCGACTTCGACACCTCGACGATCGCCTACTGCCGGATCGGCGAGCGTTCCAGCCACACCTGGTTCGTGCTGCATGAGCTGCTCGGACAGTCCGATGTGAAGAACTACGACGGTTCCTGGACCGAGTACGGCTCGCTGGTAGGCGTGCCGATCGCGCTCGGCGACGAGCCGGGGGAAGCGTGATGACCGTGACCGACACCTGCGCAGCACCCGACCAGGCGGCCCCGATCCCGGCCGGCGTGGACATCGAGAAGGAGACCGTGATCGCCGGTACGGTGGTGGGCCCCGACGGCCAGCCGGTGCCCGGCGGGTACGTCCGCCTGCTCGACGCCACCGGTGAGTTCACCGCCGAGGTGGTGACCTCTTCCGAGGGTGCCTTCCGGTTCTTCGCGGCCCCGGGTGCCTGGACCGTACGGGCGCTCTCCCGCGCCGGCAACGGCTCCGCCGAGGTGACCGCCGAGCGCGGCATCAACGACCTGAGCCTCGCCGTCGCACCGGAGTAACCCGTACTGAAAGCTGCCCGTGCCGGGTTGATCGTGACCCGGCACGGGCAGCTTCGTGTGCGCCACCGACCCGGGCCGGACGGCATCGATGCCGACTGCAACGATGGGGGCCATGAGAGAGTGGCTGCGCCGCCGCTGGCTGGTGCTGGTGGTGGCGGGATGGGCGGTGCTGCTGCTGGTGCTGGGCTTCGCCGCGTACGGGGGCGACGCGACGGTCCCCGCGCAGCGCGACATCCTGGCCAGCCGCGCGGTGGTGGACCGGGCCACCGTCGAGGTGGTCAACGCGGCCGGCGCCGACGCGGCGGTACGGGTCGGCGGGTTCGAGTTCGTCGAGACCTGCCGCATCAGCCTGGTACGCGACGGGGTGGCGTACCGCCGCAGCATCGAGCTGTACCCGGCCTCCGGCGGCGAGGCGCGGCTGATCGAGACCCTGGCGCGGCGGCTGCCGGCGGCCTACCAGGCGCGCAGCTTCACCCTGGGCGGGCGGCCCCGGCTCACCGGGTCCGCCGATCCGTACGTGCCGCTGCGGGGCAGCGCGACCGGCGGCGTGGTCCGGATCGTGCTGCGGACCGACTGCCACCCGGCCGGCGGGCCGCTCACCACCTGGCGTACCACCCCGAGCGAGACCGAACGCGGCGAGGCCGCCGAGGCGCTGGAGCTGACCGGCGGCCAGGAACGCGAGCCGCGCTGGGGCACCGAGACCATCGCGTGCACTTCGGACGCCTCCGACGAGACGGCGCTGCGTGCGGTGCGGCTGCGGGTCGCCGGGGCGCCTGCCCGGCCGCTCGGCGACGCCGCCGGCCTGGTGCCGCCCGACGCCCGGGTGCTGGTCGCCGGCGAGAAACTGCTGGCGTACCGGAGGGGCGCGGTGTCGATGGTCGCCGAGACGCGCGGCGGTCACCTGGAGCTGACCACCACGACCGTACGCTGCTGAAGGGGTCGCGGGGCGGCGCCTATGCTCGGCGCGTGTGGAACGTGGTGTACGTCGGGGTCCAGGTGGCGGGGTTCGGGCTGCTCGCCGGGCTGCTGGGATACCTGGCGTTGCGGCTGTGGAGGAACCAGTGACGGTTGACGGATCGAACAACGGCGCGACGCCTCCAGGGACGCCCTCAGAGACGTCTCCAGGGACGCCTCCGGGGATGCCGGTGGGCGGTCCGGTGGGTGAGTACCCGTACCAGGAGACCGTCGACCTGCGGGAAGGCCCCGATCTGCATCCGGCGCTGCTGGGGCTGCTGCCGTACGTCGGGGTGTGGCGGGGCCGGGGCAGGGGCGGATACCCCACCATCGAGGACTTCGACTACGCGCAGGAGGTGCGGTTCAGCCACGACGGCCGGCCGTTCCTGCACTACGAGTCGCGCACCTGGCTGCTCGACCCGGACGGCGAGCCGATCCGTCCCGGGGGGCGTGAGATCGGCTGGTGGCGGCCGCAGCCCGACGACGAACTCGAGGTGCTGCTCAGCCACCCCACCGGGGTGATGGAGCTCTACCTGGGGCGGATCGACGGCACGAAGGTGGAGATCGCCACCGACGCGGTGCTGCGTACCTCCAGCGCCAAGGAGGTCACCTCCGGCCATCGCCTGTACGGCATCGTCGAGGGCGCGCTGCTCTACGCGTACGACATGGGTGCCGTCGGCCAGCCCCGCCAACCCCACCTCTCGGCCCGCCTGGAACGCGTCGCCGGCTGAGCGGCTGCCGTGGGCGCCTCCGCCCGCGGCCGGCCTGGCCGGGAGCGGCAGACCTGGCCGGGAGGGGTCAGACCGGGAAGCCGGCGAGGTGCTGCAGGACGGTGGTGTGGGGGGAGTCGGGGAGCTTGGTGTCGTCCAGCTCGCGGATCGGGACCACTCCGCGTACCGAGGAGGCGAGCCAGGCGCCGTCGGCGGACTCCAGGTCGGTGGGGCGGGTCATCCGCTCGGCCGCGCGCCACCCCAGCTCGCCGGCGTGGTCCAGCAGGTAGCGGGCGGTGGTGCCGGGCAGGATCCCGGTGCTGGTCGGTACGGTGCACAGCTCGTCGCCGGCCAGCCAGACCAGTGTGGACGTGGGACCTTCCAGGGCGTACCCGTCTGCGGATACCCACAGCACGTCGTCGCGGCCCTGGCTGACCGCCCACCGCTGCGAGGCCATGTTCACCCCGTACGACAGCGACTTCACCCCGCCCAGCAGCCACGGGGCGGCGGTACGGGCGTCGGCGGCGTACCCCAGGGAGGCGGTGAGCAGGCGTACCCCCTCGCGACGGGCGCGCCGGGTCTGCGGTGCGATCGGGGACAGCACCGCGTAGCAGGTCACGGCGTCGGTGCCCTCGGGGCCGCGGGTGCAGACCAGCCGCAGCGCGCCCTCCATGTCGCCGGGCCAGGCGGCCAGCACCTCGTCGGCCAGCTCGGTGAGGGTGGCGGCGACCGGCAACGCCAGGTCGAGGCGCCGCGCCGACTCCGCCATCCGGTCCAGGTGCGGCCCCAGCTGCCAGGGCGCTCCGGCGCGTACGTGGATCGTCTCGAACACCCCGTCGCCGCGCAGCACGCCGAGGTCGGTGGCGCACAGAATCGGGGCGTCGGCGGGCACCAGCCCCTGACCGAGTACGGCGACTACCTGCTCCATCGCACCGAGGGTAGCCGCGCCCACCACCGCTGGAAGGGGCGGGCGGCGGCGGGCGGTCCAGTGTCGGGGGTGCGGCCTATGATCGGAAGCATGGCGCAAGGGTCGCTGGCAGAGGTGTTGCGGGCGCGGGGACTGCGGCTCACCACGCAGCGGCAGCTCGTACTGGACGCGGTCCGTACGCTCGGCCATGCCACCCCTGAGCAGATCCACGGCAAGATCCGCCGGGCCGCCGCCGGGGTCAACATCACCACCGTCTACCGCACCCTGGAGCTGCTGGAAGACCTCGGGCTGGTGACCCACACCCACCTCTCGCACGGCGCGCCGACGTACCACACCGCGGGCCACAGCTCGCACGTTCACCTGGTGTGCCACGACTGTGGCACGGTCGACGAGGCGCCCCGCGAGCTGTTGGAGCCACTGGCGGGCACACTGGAGAGTGAGCGTGGCTTCCTGATCGACATCGGGCACGTCGCACTGTTCGGCCTCTGCCGCCGCTGCGGCGAGACCGCCGGGGCCACGCGCGATGCCGGGACCGTACCCAGGGAGGAGACGTCGTGACGCTGCCGGGAGCGGTGCTCGCCGACGGGATCGACGCCGGGGTGGCCGCGCACTACGGCGACCCGTTGCGCGAGCAGCGCCGGCTGGCCGAGGAGGCCGGCGTGGTGGACCGCGGCAACCGCGGTGTGATCGCGGTGACCGGCCCGGAGCGGCTGACCTGGCTGCACGACATCACCACCCAGCACCTGACCGGGCTGCGCCCCTACCAGGGCACGGAGCTGCTGGTGCTCTCCCCGCACGGTCACGTGGAGCATCACGCCGTGGTGGTCGACGACGGTGAGACCACCTGGCTGGACACCGAGCCGGGCGCCGCGCCGGGGCTGCTCGGGTTCCTGGAGCGGATGCGGTTCTTCGCCCGGGTCGAGCTGCGCGACGCCTCCACCGGGTACGCGGTGCTCTCCGTGCTCGGTCCGGCCGGCGCGGCGGCGCTCGGCGTCACGCTCGGCGAGCCGGACGTGCTGCCGGTGCCGGGTCCCAAGTTCGCCACCGGCTCCGTGCCGGACCGCGCCACCTCGGTGTACGCCGCCACCGCCCACGACGGCGGGATCGCGCGCCGGATGCCGGGCGACCGGTACGACCTGCTGCTGCCCCGTGACGCGGTGCCCGGGTTCGTCGCCGGGTGCGGGCTCGCGCCGGCCGGGATCGGAGCCTTCGAGGCGCTGCGGGTCGCTTCCCGTACGGCCAGGTTGGGGATCGACACCGACCACCGCACGCTGCCCCACGAGGTGGCATGGCTGGCGCCCGCCGTACACCTGGAAAAGGGTTGTTACCGAGGGCAGGAGACCGTGGCGCGGGTGCACCACCTGGGCCGGCCGCCGCGCCGGCTGGTGCTGCTGCACCTGGACGGCAGCACCGACCAGCTGCCGGCGGCGGGCACCGACGTGACCGCCGACGGGCGCCGGGTCGGCTTCCTCGGCACCGCGGCGCACCACCACGAGCTGGGCGGCATCGCGCTGGCCGTGGTCAAGCGCAACGTCGCCGACGACGCGTCGCTGCTGGTCGGCGAGGCCGCCGCCGCCATCGACTGACGCCGCCCGGCGATGGCGGCGTGACCATGCTGCAGGGTGATCGTGTGACGCCGCCCGGCGGCGGCGTGACCATGCTGCAAGGGGATCGTGACGAAATTCGGGTGCGGTGACGGCCCCAGCGGTATTTCCTGGTGAGTGCCCGTTGCTGTGACCTGGGAGTCGCCGTGTCAACGCTGTCGGTCGTCGCCGACCCCGCCACCCCCGTACCGACCGAGGAGCCGCCGGTGCGCTGGGGCCTGGTGGCGATGACCGTCGTGGCGGCGGTGCTCGCCGCGAAGTCGCTGCTCAGCGACTGGATCCATCTGCGGGTCGTGGTGCTGCCGAGCCGTAACGAGGAGCTGCACGAAGGCTTCGGCCACTTCGGCGGGTACGGCACCGCGTTCGCGATCGGGCTGGTGGCGCTGGTCGGGCTGCTGGGGCTCGCGCTGTGGCTGCGGGGCCGCGGCGGTACGCCGCTCGCCGGCGCCGGTCTGATGCTCTCGGTGCTGCTGCTGGCCGACGCGGTGCTGATGCTGCTGGAGGTCGACCGGGTCCGCACCGACGCCGCGACCACGGTGACCGACCAGGTGCGCCAGATGTGGGAACGCCAGGAGGTGCCCGAGCAGTACGGTGTCGACATCGCGGTCTCCGGGCTGCTGGTCGGGGTGTTCGCCGTGCTGATGCTGGCGCTGGTCGCCTCACAGCTGCTCAGCCCGTACCGTGGCGTCGAGATTCAGGCGGCCTCGGGGGCGCTGCTCGCCCTGGTGGCGTTGCCGACGCCGTGGGTCCAGTCCTGGACAATGGTGGCGTACCGGCTGCGTACCGAGAATGTCTGGCTGTGGTCGCTGGGTCCGGAGGGGATCGCGCTCGCGGTCGAGGTGCTGGTGCTGGTCCTGCTGACCTTCATCACGCTGCGCCGGCCGGGGTACGACCGGGCCCGCTGGGCGCTCGCCACGGCGGCGCTGGCCTGCCTGGTCTTCCTGAGCGCGATCATTGCCGAGACCAGTGCCCTGCAGCAGTTGCACGACGTCGTCAAGGCCTCCGACGTGACCGTGCTCGACGCCAAGACCACCGGCATGGTCGCGCTGCTGGCCACCGCCGCCGTCCTGCTGGGTACGGCCGCGGCGCGTTCCTTCTGGCACGGGCGCGAAGAGGTGCCGCCGTCGGATCCGGCGGACCGCTGGCTGCCAGGCGCGATCCGCGACCGTCGCGACTGACATGGGACACCAGGCATGGCAGGATCCTGAGCATGGGAAACGGCACTCTGATCACGGTCGCGCCCACCGGCGCGGAGTCGCGAAAGGCTGACGTACCGGCGCTCCCGGTCACCCTGGAGGAGCTGGTGGGTACGGCGGAGGAGTGCGAGGCGCTGGGCGCCAGCGTGATCCACGTACACATCAGGGATGCGCAGGCCGAGCCGACCCTGGACCAGGGACGGCTGCGGGAGACCGTGGCGGCGCTGCGGGCCGCGACCAAGCTGATCGTGCAGCTGTCCAGCGGCGGCGCGGTGACCGACCCGGAGTCCGACCGGCTGGCGGTGCTCGACGCGGCACCGGACATGGCCTCCTGCACCATGGGTACGGTCAACTTCGGCGACGACGTGTTCCTCAACCGGTGGGAGTTCATCGTCGCGCTGCACACCAGGATGCAGGAGCGCCAGGTCGTCCCCGAGTACGAGATCTTCGACCTCGGCCACCTGTGGTCCCTCGCCCGGCTGCTCGACAGGTACGGCCTGCCGTACGGCGGGCACGTGCACGTGGACTTCGTGACCGGCGTACCGGGCGGGATGCCGGGCACCGCGGAGACGGTGGTGGCCGCCAAGCAGCTTGCCCGCGAGGTGCTGCCCGCCGATGCCACGTTCTCCGCCACCGGGGTGGGCCGCACCACGCTGCCGGTGATGCTGGCGTCGCTGGCGGCCGGCGGTCACCTGCGGGTCGGTATGGAGGACACCCTCACGTACGCCAAGGGCCAGCCGGTGGAGAGCAACATGCAGCTGGTCGCGCGCGCCGCCGGCTTCGCCCGGCTCGCCCAGCGCCCGCCGCTGTCGGTGGACGAGGCGCGCACCCTGCTCGGCGTGCCGGCCACGGCACCCGCTCCCGCGTAACCGGCGGTGCGGGCGGTCCGATGTGGCCTGCCGCACTCTTGTTAGCGTTCCGCTTGCAAGAGTTAGCAGGCCGCACTACCTTCGAGGCATGGCAGCGTCACGAGACCTCGGAGAGTTCATCCGGGAGCTTCGCAGCAACGCACGCATCTCACTGCGCCAGCTCGCCGAACAGGCGGGGGTGAGCAACCCGTACCTCAGTCAGATCGAGCGCGGGTTGCGCAAGCCCAGTGCCGAGGTGCTTCAGCAGATCGCCAACGCCCTAAGGGTGTCGACTCCGCTGATGTACCTGCGCGCCGGGCTCCTCGCCGAGCGGGAAGGCCAGGGAGTACTCGCCGCGATCGCCGCCGATCCCGATCTGACAGACCGTCACAAGAAGACGCTGATCGAGATCTACGAGGCGTTCCGGCGGGAGAACGCGCGGGTACGCGAAGAGTCTGGAGAACCCACCGAGGCCGAGTCTGACCTGGACGCAGCGACGACATCGGACTTCACCACCAGCGAGACCGGTGCCACCCCAGACGCCGCCGGGGACACCGCGGTCCCGACCACGCCGGCCGAGCCCGTGACCGCCAGTCATGCGGCGAAGGCCCCGAAGAAGACGGTCCGCAAAGCCGTCAAGAAGGCGGTACGCAAAGCCGCCTCCCGTACCGCCGTCAGGCCCGAGATTAGCGACCAGAAGGAGTTGTCGTGACCACCAAGAAGAGCACCCGTACCTACCCCCGCCCCGTGTACGCCGCCGCCGGCGCCGGTGAGCTGGCCCTCGAGCAGCTGAAGAAGCTGCCGGAGACCGCCACCAAGCTGCGCGACCGCGTCGAGACCGAGCTGGGCAAGATCGACCTGGCCGAGCTGCGCGAGAAGGTGCAGACCGAGGCCAAGGACCTGCCCACCAAGGTGCAGACCGAGGCCAAGGACCTGCGCGGCAAGGTGCAGACCCAGGCCAAGGACCTCCGGGGCAAGGTGCAGACCCAGGCCAAGGACCTCCGCGGCAGGGTCGCCGACGTACGCAAGAAGGGTGTGGCCGAGGTCCGTACCGACGCCGACAAGTTCCGGGCCAACGCCCAGGACGCGGTGAGCGACCTCGTCGAGACCGCCCAGAAGCAGTTCAAGGCCGTCACCAAGCAGGCGACCGAGGTGTACGAGGGTCTGGCGACCCGCGGCGAGAAGCTGTTCGGTGACACCAAGTCCGTCACCGAGACCGCGGTCGCGAAGCCGGCCCCGAAGACCGCCGCCAAGGCGACCAAGGCCACCAAGACCACCACCAAGGCCGCCAAGTAAGTCACCACCCGTACCGCTACCGGCGCCCTCCCTGCCTCCCGGGGAGGGCGCCGGTACGTGTATGTCCGGATCCCGCCCGTAGGCTTGTCGTATGGACGCACTGGCTGTGGTGAGGTTCGCCGGCCCCATCGTCGACGGGATCAACCTGCTGATCTTCATCTTCGCGGTCGCCATCGAAGTGGTGGCGTTCGTGCACTGCCTGCTGCAGCGTGCGGAGTCGTTCAAGGCTGTCGACACGCTGCCGAAGGGGCTGTGGCTGGCGCTGACCGGCGGTGCCGCGGTGCTGTCGGTGGCGGTGCTCTCCTCGCCGATCGGCATCCTCGGCCTGATCGGCATCATCGCCGCCTCGATCTACCTGCTCGACGTACGCCCGGCGATCCGTGACCTGGCCGGTGGCTCCGGCGGCGCCGGCGGCTGGTGAACCGCTACCTGGAGCGCCCCGGCGGCGTACGGCTGGAGTACCTGGTCATCGGGTCGGGCGAGCCGGTCACCCTGTTCCTGCACGGGCTGGCCGGCGGGATCCCGGACACCCGGCCGCTGGGCAGTGGCGTACCAGGGACAAAGGTCTTCACGCACCTGCGTGGGCACGGCGGCTCGTCCCCGCTGACCCCCGGCTGGGGGTACGCCGACCTGGCCGGCGACGTGGCCGCGCTCGCCGACGCGGTGGGGGCCACCCAGGCGCTCGGGGTCAGCCTCGGCGCCGGCGCGCTGTGCCGGCTGCTGGCCGGGCGGCCGGACCGGTTCGCGCGGGTGGTGTTCTTCCTGCCCGCGGTGTTGGACCAGCCACGTCCGCGCGCGAGGTTCGAGTCGCTGGCCGCGGC
>JBOGDE010000113.1:0-15195 GCA_050701695.1 Micromonosporaceae bacterium | reverse complement strand
CTCTCCTCCGGGCCAGCTGCGGGCGGCGCCGCATGACCGGGCCGAAGATCGTGGGCGAGAGCGTGCTGACCGCCGACCAGCTCGTCGGGTGGTACCGCTCGGTGGCGCCCGACGGCGCGCTGGGCGGCGCGAAGCTGCGTACCATCGCCGGCCACTACATCGCGGTCGGTGACAAGGAGGGGGTTCGCGGGGACCTGGCGTTCATCCAGGCGGTGCACGAGACCGGGTACTTCACCAACTCCGACACCCGGATCAACAACTTCGCCGGCATCGGGCACTACGACAACGCGTCGTCCGGATTCGGGTACCCGAGTGTGGAAGCCGGCGTGATGGCACACGTCCAGCTGCTGAAGAAGGTGGCGCGCGGCAACGACGTGAAGCTGCGTACCCATCCTGAGTACGCCCCGAACTGGGGCGGTGCGCACGTTGCGACCTGGGCCGGGCTGGCCGGCAACTGGGCCACCGACCCGCGATACTGGACGTCGCTGTCGTCGATGTACCGGGGTGCCCGCCGGTACGCCCGGGCGCACCCCGACCGCGCCGCCGGGCTGGGCCTGCACCGGAATGGGGAGATCAGGCCGTGGCGGTTCCCGAAGGGCGCCAACCTGGCGGTGGGCGGCAACCCGGCGCGGCTCAAGCAGCTCGCGACCAGCCTCGGCGGCTACCTGGAGACGGTCGAGCTGGTGTTCCGGCGCTGCCGCGCGGCCCGCGACGAGCTGGGGATGCGGCGGCTCGACGTCGGCGACCGGCGCGCCGAGGCACAGCTGCGTCGCCGGCTGGCGCACGCGCTGGACGACTGGGACGGGCTGCGCCGGATCCCGTTCCTGCTCAGCCGCGACATCGGGTACGTGGTGGAGAGCCGCGCCCGGCTGCTGGCCGCTGACGTACCGCGATCGGAGCGTTCGGAACGGCTGGCGGCGGCGCGGGCGTCGGGGGTACGGGCGGTGATCCGCGCGATGGGCGAGGACCATCCCCGCACCCGCCGGTACGCCGCCGCGCTGCTGCGCCAGCTCTACCGGGTCGACGGCCACTCCCGCAGCATCGCGCTGCACCTGCCCGGGTGGCATCCGCGCCCCGCTGGTGACCGCCGGATGGACTCCTCGTCCCGCTGGCTGGACCGCATCGAGCTGGGCCGCGCCCGCGCCGGCACCACGTCGATCGCCCGCCACGTCAAGGGCTTCATGGTCGACCGCGGCCTGGCGGTCACCTCCGAGCTGAGGGACACCAAATACACCGCCGACGGCAACATCTCCGACCACTGGGTCGGCAACCGCGACACGTACGCCGTGGACTTCGGCTCCGGATCGGGCAACGCCGTCAGCGACGACGACGCCCGCGCGCTCGCCCGCAAGCTGGGCATCTCCGGCGCGTGGTCACCCGGCTCGTACACCCGGCACGAGGTGACCATCGACGGCCGGGAGTACTCCGTGCAGCTGCTGTGGCGGGTGCCCGGCCACTTCGACCACATCCACATCGGCATCCGCCCCGTCTGAGCGAGCGAGCCAGTCGGCTCAGCAGCGCCCGCGAGCGCACGCATAGGCGGCGGGCAACAGCTCCTCGGCCGGGTGCACCGCCTTCACCAGCCCGGCCGGCCTCGTCGGGGCTGATGATCTCCGCGGTGTACGCCCATTCCAGCGCCTGCGCCATCCCTACGATGCGCGGCAGGAACCATGTCGAACAGGCTTCCGGCACGATGCCGATTCGCCGCCGTCATTCGGCACCGGCCACAAGCTCTGCCCACCGATCGCGGGCCGTCTTCGACTCGTCGTCGTCACGGTGGACGTCGAACAGCCACCCGCGAACCGCGTTCACGTCGGCAATGTTGGCGCCGTTCCAGGCACGATCGCGGAGTTCGTTCACTCGGTCGTTCAGCGTGCGCGCCTTGGCGAACACCTGCTTGCCGAGTGCTAGCTGTGCCGGTGTGAGCTGCCGGACCATGTATACCCCCATGCCTACCGAACCTCGCTCGGTCTGGCGCTCGGCGCGGGGACGATCTCAATCCCGGAGACCCGCGCCGAAATGGTCCGCTCGTGCGGCGACCGGGAGCCGTTAGCCAACACACGGTGGCCCGTCAGAGAAACCCATTGCGCCTTGTCCGGGTCGCTGAACCTCTCACCCACGAGCGCGACATAAAATGTCACGTCCCCCTCGCCGTATCGATAGTCCTTATCACGCACATGTACGTACTGGCCGGATCGCGGAAACCGCGCAGACATGCCGAGCCAACCTCCCGTTGGGTGTCGGGTTGATACCACCAGGGGGCGGAGGCAAGCTCCCACGCCGCGCTTATCCCAGGCGACGTGGTGATCAAGCAACACGCGGGCACTCTCGCCCCTTGGTGGGCTGCCGGCTCAACGGACCGGACCATGGTCACGACCGCCTCGCCTTGAGACAGACCGTATGACCTGGGACGATCGTCGAGGAACAAAGTTGCAGGACGTTGCGCAGCGATTTACGGGCTTGAAACGCTACATTCCGTTGACAGGGGCCGCTCCGGAGGGGTGAGATGGGCGCAACAGTCCGCAAGCTGACGACAGGGAGTGGTCATGCGCCTCACACTGATCGCGGGAGATCCCGAGTCCGACCCGACCAACTCGCCCACGCTGTACCGGACCGACCCGGGGTAGCTGGGTAGTCCAAGGGTGGGTCGTCACAGACCCCGAAGCGCTCGCCGAGATGAACATTCCGGAGGGCGAGAGCTGTGTCGAGATCCCGCAGCGGATGATTCCGTTCTTCAAACAGGGAGACTGAGTGGCGAGTCTGACGGTTGGCGAGTTCGAGGCGGCAATCCGTCGCTTCGACCGCGAGTCCGTGCATCTAGAGATGCGCGACGCGTACGGCACCGAGGTGGAGTTGCCGCACATGGCCGCCTGGGCGGCGGGTGAGCCGGACGACTACGAGTGGTTGCGACCTTGGTGCGACGACCTGCGAACCTTCGTCGCCGCAGGCAAGAGCGTGCGCCGTGCGCGGGTGGTGTCCGAGCCCCTGTCCAGGTACCGACTGTGGTCGTACGACAACGCCTCGGTGATGGTGGACGCGGGAGAGGACATCCGCTGGGTGCCCCGGCGCCTCGTGTCTTCAGTTGCCCTGCCGGGCAACGACTTTTTCATGCTCGACCAACGGGTGGTGATCTTCTTGCACTACGCCGGAAGTGGGCTGAACACCGACTTCGTCACCAGCACAGATCCGCATGACATCGAGCTGTGCGCGACGGCGTTCGAGGCCGTCTGGCGGATTGGTGTCCCGCACCGCGAGTACAAGCCCGCCTGACAGTGCCCGGCAAGGAACGTAAGGCGAGGGAGGCGTTCGGCAACCGTGTCCGGGAGCTCCGCCTTGATGCGGGTCTCTCGGGGCGGCAACTCGCCGACCTGACGGGCTTTCACTTCACGAAGGTGTCTCGCGTCGAGCACGGCGGGCAAAGCCTGTCGGACGCCGACATCCGAGCTTGGTGCGCCGCGTGCAAGGCGGATGAACAGGCACCCGACCTCATTGCGCAGATGCGCGCAGTCGACACCCTGTACCGCGACTATCGCCACGCCGCGCGTCGGGGGCTGCGCCACCTTCAACATCCGTGGGTGGCACTCTACGAACGCACGAAGTTGTTCCGCGTGCACGAGCATTGGATCATGCCGGGCCTGTTTCAGACCGAGGCGTACTCAACGGCAGTGCTGGCCTACCGCGTCGAGCTGGCGGGGGGACCTACCGACGTCGAGGCTGCGAACGCGATCCGTATGGACCGACAGCGGGTGCTGCGCGACGGTGAACATCGGTTCGTCTTCCTGCTGGCAGAGCAGGTGCTCTACAGCCAGGTTCCTTCCGCGGGCGGCATGGTCGAACAGCTTGACCGCATGGTCGAGGTGATGGGGCTGCCGCGGGTCTCGCTGGGCATTATCCCGGCTACCGCCGGAATGGGTGCACACACTCAGGCGTCCTTCTGGATCTTCGACGACACCCTCGTGCAGGTCGAGACGCTGACGGCCGGTCTGGACATCACCCGCCCCGAAGAGATCGAGTTGTACCTGATGACCTTCGAGCGCATGCGCCGGGCAGCAGCGTTCGGCCGCAACGCGAGAGCACTGATAGCCAAGGCTAGATATGAGTTCGAGCAACAGGCCGTCATCGAGTAGGGGTGAGTTTCCCGCGGCGTCTCACCAAACCCATGTGCGGACTTGACAGGGCGAACCCCCGCGCGATCTCGCCGGTGGACAGCCCGCCGACCGCGCGCAGCGTGAGCGCGATCGCCGACGCCGGCGACAGCGCCGGGTGGGCGCACAGGAACAGCACGGTCAGCGTGTCGTCCCGGTCGCCGACGTCGACGGGCGGCGGCTCGGCCGCCACGACCCGCTCCCGGCGGCGGCGCGCCTGCGCGCGGCGTACCTGGTCGGCCATCCGCCGGTACGCCACCTGGGTCAGCCAGGCCCGAGGCTGCTCCGGTATGCCGTCGCGTGGCCACTGCAGTCTCGAAGATCGCCAGCGTCACCTTCCCGCCGGCGTCGCGTACCCCGGTGGCGATCTCCTGGTCGTCGAGCCGTTCGTGCATGTCGGCGACGGTGGGTCGCAGTGTCTCGTCCAGGCCGAACACGTTGCCGTCCACCGACAGGTCCATCCCGGCGCAGAACGCCCGCCCGGCGCCGGTCACCACCACCGCGCGTACCGCGTCGTCGTCGCTGGCCCGCCGGAACGCCGCCACCAGCTCGTCGGCCATCTCCACGGTGAACGCGTTGAGGCTCTCGGGCCGGTTCAAGGTCAGCGTCAGGATCCCGTCCTCGACGGCGTACCCCAGCGTCCGGTAGCTCATGTGGTCCTCCTGGCATCGTGCCGGCCCTGGACGCCGGCGGGCGCGCTCGCGGCGAGGATCAGCTTCGTGGTCAGGTCGGCCGCGTGGTCGGTGCTGAGGCCGCCCGTGCGGGTGAGTGCGCGCCAGGTGTGGAAGTCCAGGGCGAGGCCGATCAAGGCCCGGACCTCCTCCCGGTGGCGGCTGTGCAGGGCGAAGCCACTCAGCAGCCGGTCACGCGCCTCGTTCTGGTACGGGATGCTGGTGCTCTGGTGCAGCTGCGCGAGAGCGGGCACCAGCGTCGCGTCGCGAACGCTGTTGCCGAGCATCGCCTCGTTGTCGTCGTACCAGTGATAGAAGGCGCCGAGGGTGGTGCGTGTGGCGGCTTCCGGGTCGGACGCGGTGGCAACCACATCCAGGTCCGGCGGTGGATGCTCCTGTGCCCAGATGCCGGTGCACGCGCCGAGCAGCGCCAACTCGTCCGGGAAGTGGCTGTACACCGTCACCCGGGAGACTCCGGCGCGGCGCGCGATGTCGGCGATCGTCGTGCGCGCGGGCCCCACGGTCTCGTGTAGTTCCAGCGCGGCGCGGGCGATCCGCCGCGCTGTCCCGGCTTCGGCCTCGGCGCGGGAACGTTTGCGGTAGTTCCGGGTTCCCATTTGCACTGACACAGCGTACAGTGAAATTTCACTGTACGCTGTGTTAAGGGAAAGGTGGGGCCATGAACTCGCAGGTGATCAGGCCTACGGAAGGCGACACGATCGAGATCGGCGGCGTCGGCATCCGCTTTCTGACGCGCGGTGAAGACACTGGTGGGCGCTTCGCGCTGGTCGAGCATCCGTTGGCGCCCCGCGCGCTCGCCGCGCCCGTGCATACCCATGATCGAGAGGACGAGTACAGCTACGTGCTTGACGGGCGGGTCGGCGTCCTGATCGGCGATCAGGAGCATCAGCTCACGGCCGGTGATTTCGTCCTCAAGCCGCGCGGTGTGCCGCACACCTTCTGGAACGCGGGCGACGAACCGGCACGCGTGCTCGAGCTGATCTCCCCGGGTGGCTTCGAGCGCTACTTCGAGGATGCCGCTCCGCTGCTGCCCCCGGCCGTTGCGGAACCGCGGTTTGCCGAACTCGCGGCGGTGCAGGCCCGATACGCGCTACAGATGGACTTCGCGTCGGTGGCCGAGCTGCTCGGCAGACACGGCCTCCAGCTGTAGCGCCATGGTGGCGTGGCTCAGCGGTGGATCAGGGTGAGGTCGTCGCGGGTGATCAGGCCGCGGGAGATGGCGTACTCGGCGAGGTTGGCCAGCGCGTTCCAGCCGGTCATGTTCGGTACGCCGGCGTTGGTCAACCGGGTACGCAGGTATTCGATCCGCTTCACCAGGGTGGTACGCGGCCACCCCAACCGCTTCGCCGCGGCCGCATAGCTGCGAGGGTGCGGGTCGTAGCGGTCGCCGCCGTCGAGGTAGCCGGCGAACAGCGCCACCATCGCCAGCCGGTCCGCGGCGCTGATCAGCACCTGCTCGCCGACCGTGGTGGGCTGCCCCGGCGGCGGCTCCTCGGTGGCGGCCGGACCCGTCGCGGGCACCGAGACGCGCAGCGTGTGGCTGCCCCGGGCGGCGTCGACGATCACCCGTACCGGGGATTCCACGGCGGTACGCCGGCCGGGCGCCAACACGCTGCGGAAGCCCAGCTCGTCGATCACCGCGAGCGGGCGTACCGAGGACCGGTTGGTCAGCCACCAGGTGCCCTGCGCGTGTTCCAGTGAGCCGGCGCGGCGGGAGATCGTGGCGTCGACCGGGTCCAGGCAGACCGTGCAGTCCTCGGCGCGGCCGAACGTGAGCGTCTCACCGGGGGACACCGGGTAGCCGCGGTCGCCGAACTCCACCTCGATCTGGGACATCCCACCCCTCCGCGTCGCCTCCGGAAGCAGCCTGCCACGCGGCCGGGCGGAGCCCGTACCCCATGGGGAGACCTTCCCAATTCTGGAGGGTGCCGGGCGACCGCGACATCTTCTACTCTCAGGACGGCTGCCGGTACGGGAGGCGAGGACATGCGCTGGCTCTCGCGGGACAACCTGACGCGCGGTGCGCTCGGTGTCGGGGTGATCAGCGCGGTGCTGCTCGCCAGTTTCGGGATCGGCTACCGCTCCTCGGAGGCGCTGCTGGACGGCGCGGGAGCGTACCTGCAGCGTGGTCACAGCGTGGTCCACCTCAACGCCGCCAGCGGTACGGAGGACGCCGAGACCGCGCGCCGGCTCGCCACCGGCGAGGAACGGCTGCAGGTGGTGCAGGTCGGCCCTGACTCGGTGTGGGTGGTCAACACCGAGACCGGCGAGGTGTGGCGGCTGCCCACCGACACGCTGCGGCCCGAGAAGGTCGCGGACAAGGCCGGCAAGCCGCGGCAGCCGCCCGAGGTGGTGGCCGGCGGCGGCCAGGCGTACCTGGTGGACCGGGATTCCGGTGAGGTGACCGCCCTCGACGCCCGCCCCGACAAGCGGACCACGGTGAGCACCCCGGCCGGGTGGACGAGGCGGTGGTCGACGCCAAGGGTGTGGCGTGGGCGTTGTCGCGTACCAAGTGAGAGCTGTACCAGATCGCCGGCGGGCAGGTACGCCGCCGGCACACCGTCGGCCAGCCCGGCGAGTCCACCACCCGGGTCACACTCGCCGCCGGCCGCCCTCTGGTCTACCGGCCCGCCGCGGGCGAGGCGGCCACGTACTCACCGAAAGGTCTGGTACGCCGATACTCCCTGCCGCAGGTGGCACGGCCGGTGCTGGTGCCGACCTCGCCGGTGGCCTCGCCGGTGTTGGTGGCAGTGGTCCCGGCGACCGCGCAGGTCTACACCGTGGATCTGCGCACCGGCAAGTCGATGCCCACGCAGCTCGTCGGGCGGGAGGGCCACCTGTTCGGCCCGCCGGCGGTGCTCGGTGACCTGGTGTACGTCGCCGACCAGACCCAGCGCCAGGTGGTACGCCTGCAGCTGTCCACGCTGCGGCTGCGCGACCCGGTGGAGGTCACCGGCGGTACCGGCCAGATCGACGTGTTCGTCCGCGACGGCCGGGTCTGGGTGAACGACCCGTACGCGCCGACGATGCTGATCTTCGACAAGCACGGCCGCAAGACCGAAGTGGACCGCAGCGGCAAGACCGTCACGGAGGCGCCGAAGCCGGCCGAGCCTCCGGCCGCGGCCAAGCCGCCCGCGCCCCCTGCCGGTCCCCCGAAGCCGGCGCCGAAACCGCCGAGCCCGGAGCCGAGTCCGGAGGGGACTGTCGAACAGGTCTCCGTACCGGACGTGGTGGGGATGGACCGTACCAAGGCGTGCGGGGTGGTGCGGCGGGCCCGGCTGGTGTGCAAGCTGGTCTCCCGGCAGGACCCGAAGGCGCGTACCGGCGAGGTGTTGGAGACCGACCCGGCGGCCGGTACCCGGCTGGCGGTGGGCAGTGAGGTGATCGTCTACTACGCCGGCCCGGCGGTGGTCCCGGACGTGGTCGGCAAGACCGTCGAGGAGGCCTGCGACCTGCTCACCAAGGCCGGCTTCACCTGCACCAAGAGTGCCGACGGGGTCGCCGGCAGCCCCGCCGAAGTCAACAAGGTGTACGGGCAGCAGCCGGCGAAGGACACCGTGATGACCAGCGGCAGCCCGGTGACGATCAGCTACCCGGTGCCGGGCTGGATCAAGGTGCCGCAGGTGACCGGGATGACGCCGCAGCAGGCTTCCGAAACCCTCCGCGGGTACGGCCTGGGCGAGGCGCCGGACTCCGAGGCGGTGCACTGGCAGGCGAACGTGGTGCTCTCCCAGGGCACCCCTCCCGGCACCGCGGTGCAGCACGACCAGCGGGATCTGGCGTTCATGTTCGACCGGCGTACCGAGCCGCGCAGCGACAAGTGGCGACTCGACGGTGAGGCGTTCGCCTGCTTCAACCCGGACGGCACCGCGCCCGAGGGCACCCGGCCGCTGGAGGCGCTGCACAGCGAGAAGCGCCGGAGCTGGGCGTTCGCGGTGAGGGGCACCGCGGAGTGGGAATTCTTCCGGTCGGCGGAGCACGGCTCGTACCGGCGCAGGTTCACCATCTGCAACCTGTGGTTCGGCGTCGGCCCGTTCCGCCCCAACGGCTGAGCGTCGGGGCGGAACGGGTCTGCGCGGCAGCTTCGGTCGGGGCTGCGTCAGGCCGCTTCGGCGGCGGAGTCGCGGGCGGCGACGGCGCCGTCGGGCTGGTCGGCGAACACGCCGTCGACCCCGAGCGAGTAGAACAGCGCGTACTCGGCGGCGAAGTCGCCCCACGCGGCCGGGTCGTCGCCGATCCGGAAGTCCGCCGGCAGGAAGGTGTTCTCGTTCCGGAACGTCCAGGCGTGCACGATCAGCCCCTCGGTGTGTGCGTCGTCGATCAGGCTGGTCGGCTCCAGCAGCCGCCCGGCGGAGTCCCGCGGCACGATCAGGTTCTTGTTGACGCCGATGCCGTCGGCGTACCCGGCGATCCACGCCAGCCCCTCGGGGGTGGCCAGGTCACGGTAGGTACGCGGGTCACCGGTCACCACGAAGTCGTACGGCTTTCCGCTGGTGTGGAGCAACTGCGCCAGCGGTACGTCGATCACCGCGTCGAGCGCGCGCAGGTTGGCGGTCTCGAACGACTGGATGATCACGGCGTCGTCGGCGCCGTCGAGGTCGTTGGCCCGCAGCGTGGCGACCAGCTTCGGCTCCAGCGCCAGCCCGATCGAGGCGAAGTACGTGGGGTGCTTGGTCTCCGGGTAGATCCCGATGGTGCGCCCGGTACGCCGGCTCTCCTTGCGCGCCAGGTCGATCACCTCCTGCAGGGTCGGGACCTGGAACGCGCCGTCGAAGCGGGTGTTGGCGGGCCGCAGCTCCGGCAGCCGCTCCTTGGCACGCAGGGTCTTCAGCTCGGCGAGCGTGAAGTCCTCGGTGAACCAGCCGGTGACCGTACGCCCGTCGATGGTCTTGCTGGTCTTCCGGCCGGCGAACTCCGGGTGGTCGGCGACGTCGGTGGTGCCGGAGATCTCGTTCTCGTGCCGGGCGACCAGTTGGCCGTCCTTCGTGGACACCAGGTCGGGCTCGATGTAGTCGGCGCCCTGCTTGATCGCCAGCCGGTACGACGCGAGGGTGTGCTCCGGCCGGTAGCCGCTGGCGCCCCGGTGCCCGATCACGATCGGCCGGGTCGCGGGGGTCGCGGCCGTGGCGGCCGTCGCGGCTTCTGGCCCGGTCGCGGCCAGGGCCTGGGTGGGTACGCCGAGCGCCGCGACCGCCGCGGCGCCGATCACGGCCGCACCGACGGCGGTACGGAGTCTGGTCAGGGATGTCACGCTGCCTCCGAGGGGTGGGTGCCCCCGGCAGCCGGTTGACCACGTGGGGGCGTGGTCGTCACGAGGACGGACCGGCGCGGCGCCGGGGCCGGCCCCCGTGCGGCCCCGGCGAAGTCGGGCATCCGGGCACATACCCGTGGAGCCGGACCTCAGTATCCACGCCAGTCCTCGATGTCAGGGGGCACCTCGTCCGGGCCTCTCCCGACACCGCGAGCACATCCCGTTCCGGAGAGCCGGGCACCACGGCCACCCGAACGTCCGGTGAACTCGGCGGGAACGCCTCGCCTCGTCGGTAAGCAGGCGCGAACGGTTGACAGTGGCTTACCGTTCGTGCAGACTTACCGCATGCCTGCTTCAGCACCCGACGTGCTCGACGCCCTGGGCGACGCGACCCGGCGCTCGATCATGGAACGGCTCGCCGCCGGGCCACTGCCGGTGGGAGTGCTCGCCGACCAGCTACCGATCTCGCGCCCGGCGGTCTCGCAGCACCTGCGGGTGCTCAAGGAGGCCGAGCTGGTGGACGTGGCGGTGGTCGGCACCCGCCGGCTGTACCGGATCAACCAGTCGGGGTTGGCGGCCGTGCGCGACTACTTCGATCGTCTCTGGGAAACCACCCTCGACAACTTCGCGATCCTGGCCGCGGCCGAGGCGTACCGGGACATCCAGCGCGGAGCGGCACCGGAGAGCGAGACCGACATCAAGCGGGCCGAGACCGAGCCCCCGAACTCACAGGAGACCGAGTCATGAGTGCAGTCCACCACCGAAGTCGCCGTACACCGGTCCATCAGCGTCCCGCTCGCTCCGCGGCGCGCGTTCGACCTGTTCACGGCACGGATGACCGAGTTCTGGCCACGGGAGCACTCCATCGGCTCCTCGGAGATCGCCGAGGTGGTGATCGAGCCCCGTACCGGCGGCCGCTGGTACGAGCGCGGCGTCGACGGCAGCGAGTGCGACTGGGGTCAGGTCGCCGGCTGGCAGCCGCCCGACGCGGTGGTGCTGCTGTGGCAGCTCGGCGCCAACTGGCAGTACGACCCCGAGCTGAAGACCGAGATCGAGGTGACCTTCACCGAGGAGCCGGGCGGGCGTACCCGGGTGGATCTGCGACACCGCCACCTGGAACGGTACGGCGACCAGGCCGAGACCATGCGTGACCTCTTCGCGTCGCCCGAGGGCTGGCACACCACCCTGGCCCGCTTCGTCGAGGCGGCCGCGACGGCCGCGGCAGCCGCGACGGACGAGGCGGCCGGCGCATGACCGCGATGGTGAAGCCGGATCTGATGGCGCTGGCGACGCAGGAGCGTACCGAGCTCGCCGAGTTTCTGGCCACGCTCAGCCCGGAGCAGTGGGACGCGCCGACGCTGTGCTCCGAATGGCGGGTACGCGACGTGGTGGCACACATGTTCAGCTACGAGGAGCTCGACCGGCGCGGCACGTTCCTGCGGTTCGCCAAGGGCTGGTTCTGGCCGGGCCGGGTCAATCAGGTCGGCGTCGAGGAGTACGCCACCCGCACCCCGCGGGAGCTGCTGACGCTGGTGCGTGCCAACCTCCGGCCACGCGGGCTGACGGCCGGGTTCGGCGGCATGATCGCGCTGGTCGACGGGACCATCCACCACCAGGACATCCGGCGTCCGCTCGGGATGCCGCGCGAGATCCCCGCCGAGCGGCTGCTGCCGGTGCTGCGGCTGGTGTTCCGGGCGCCGCAGACCCGCGCGTTCGGCCGGGCCCGTGGCCTGCGGCTGGTCGCCACCAACCTTGACTTCACCCACGGCGCCGGCCCGGAGGTGCGCGGCCCCGCCGAGTCGATACTGATGGCGATCACCGGCCGCCACGGAGTGGTCGACGAGCTGTCCGGCCCCGGTCAACCCACCCTCGCCTTCCGCATCACCTGACCCCGTCCCACCCGGACGTGCGGCGTGGCCGGTGGCTCCGTACGTGTGTGCGAGTTCACGGGTAGGGGGTCATGTTGCCCCAGCGACCGGAGATCTGGTTGTCGGCGGTCAGGGTGGCTCCACCGGCGTCGTACGGCTTCGCGTCGTACAGGATCTTGGCGAACGGCTGCTTGCTCGTGTCGGTCTGCCACATCAGCGTGTTGTCGAGCTTCCTGCTGTGGAACCGCTTGGAGGTGAGGGAGAGCCGGGATCCGTCGGCGTTCGTCCTGGCGACCAGGTAATTGGTGCCGTGCCACCCGAACAGCCCACCGTGGCTGATCTGGGTGATCTTGTCCATGCGCTTGAGCGTCACGTCGTGCACCTCACCGGCCAGGTAGAGGTCCAGCTTGTACTTGACGAACAGCTTCCACAGCGCTGAGTCCCTGCCGCCCCGGTACATCAGACCCGAGGAGCCCACCTTCTTGACCGGGCCGACAATCGGAGTGTGCCCTTGGGCGATCACCCACTTCGCGCCCTTGCTCCTCGCGTACTGCAGCTGGTTTTCGACCCATGCCAACTGCTGGGAGTCGAGCTTGGCGATCACATCGGTGTCGGTACGTTGGAAGACGTCGATCGTGATCAGGAACGTGTACGGATTCAGCCATCGCGCGTACGCGGTACGGCTGGCCGGGCCGGCGGGGTGCCGGGTGTACTTGTTGGGAGCGATCAGGGTATCGGCGAACACGTTCTTGAATGTGCTGATGTTGTTGCGCTTGAAGCTGGCGTAACCGCCGCCATCCCAAGGATTGTCGCCGATCTCGTGGTCGCCGACCGCGGGGTGCACCATGAGGTTGCGTGAGGTGAACCGGTGGCGCCACTGCCCGTAGTAGAGCTCGCCAGCCCGGCGGACGGCCTGTCGCTTGTGCTCCCAGGTGTCGGTGGGACCGAACGTGCCGGTCTTGGCGGTGTCGAGACCCCAGTGACCCTCCACCAGGTCGCCGGCCACCAGGGCGTGGTCGCAGCCCTCGGACGCAATGGCGTTGAGGATGCGGTTCTGCGAGGTCCGCCACGTGTCGTTGATGCTGTTCGGGCTACCGGCCTTGTAGTACGGCGAGACCGACACGTCTCCGACATCGGAGTTGTTGAAGTCGGGCGTGGACGTCCAGCAATAGGACGCGGCGTGGGCCGGGTTCGTCAGCAGCACAGCCGAGACTGCCGTGAGGCTGCACACGAGTGCCGCACCTATCCATCCCCGGGTACGCGATCGTGTGATCTTCATCCGTGCTCCCTCCTACCGGTCCACCGGCCGGTCACGGTACCGGCCCAGCGCAAGGGATGTCGGGCGGCGCGCTACCGCTGGTAGATGGCGCCTTAGGCTCTCACGCGTCTGGTGTCGTATGCCCACATCGCGATCTCGACGCGGTTGCGGGCGCCGAGCTTGGTCATCAACGATGCGACGTGGGTCTTGACCGTGCTCAGGCCGACGAAGAGCTCGGTGGCGATCTCGGCGTTGGTCCGGCCCCGTGCCACCAGCGCGAGCACCTCCTCCTCGCGCTCGGTGAGCGGGTCGATGGGCTGGACCGGTACCACCGGCGCCTGGTCGGCGAAGGTCGCCAGCAGCCGGCGGGTGACGTTGGGGGCGATCAGTGCGTCCCCGTTGGCCGCCGCGTGGATGGCCTGCACGAGGAGCTCCGGCCCGGCGTCTTTGAGCAGGAAGCCGCGGGCGCCGGCGCGTAGGGCGCCGCCCCGGCGCCGCGTGCGGTCAGCAGTGCGGTGAGCAACCCGAGCGCACCGAACACGATCAGCGCCACCGATTTCCCGCCGCTCCACGGCCCGGCGATCAGTGACGTGTCGTCCGGCGCGGTCAGCGGGTACGCCGCGGGCGCCACCCACCACCACACCCCGGCCAGTACGGCGAGCGCGGAGCCCGCGGCGGTGGCGTACTCGGCCACTCCGCGGGTGGGGGTCGGCCGGGCGGTGGTCGACGGTGTCGATGTCGACATGGCTGGACTCCTTCGTCAGGGGGCCCGTCCGGCGGATCGGGCGGGCTGCCATCCAGCCTCGGCGCGGCGGCGCCGGAGCAGATCACGACGGCGGGGGAACCGGCTCCCTCACCCGAGTGAGGCTGGGCCGACCCAGGACTTGACAGGATGTGCCCGTGACCACGCCGACCCAGGGGCCTACCGCGCGCTCGACGCCGCGCTACCTGCACGCGGTGTTCATGCTGCTCGGCTCCGCGCTGGCGGTGTCGTTCGTGATGGTGGACCTGGTGCTGTCCGTGACGGTGGTCAACCAGAAGCCGTCGACCCCGGTGCTGATCGCGGCGACAGTCGTGATCGTCGGCGTGCCGCCGGTGCTGCTGGGGCTGATGTCGCCGGTACGCCAGGTCGAGGCGGTCGCCGCCGAGTCGCTGCTGGGCGTACGGTTCCCCGACGGCACCCCGGGGCCGGCGCGCACCCTGGAGCAGCGGCTGCGGGCGATGGTCTGGTTCCTGGCACACGTGGTCGCCGGGGGTGTGGTCGCGGCGGGGCTGGTGCTGCTGCTGTCGCTGGGGCCGGCGCTGATCGTGGCACCGCTGACACTGCCCGCCGGCGGTGAGGTGCTGGGGTTGTCGTGGCTGCGTACCAGCGGGGGCTGGGCCGACGCGTGGCTGGTGGCGGTGGGTACGGCCGGCGTGCTGGTCGCGCTGCTGCTGCCGTTCGCGCTCGGCGCGGTGATGGCGCGCTTCGCCCCCTTGCTGCTCGGCCCCTCGTACGCCGAGCGGCTTCACCGGCTGGAAGCGGAGACGGCCCGGCTGGTCGAACGCAACCGGATCGCCCGCGAGCTGCACGACAGCGTGGGGCACGCGCTGAGCCTGATCACGGTGCAGGCGGGCGCCGCCGGCAAGCTGCTGGCCCGGGATCCCGGCTTCGCCGCCGAGGCGCTGCGCGCGATCGAGTCGGCGTCCCGGTCGGCCACCGGGGAGCTGGACCACATGCTGGGGCTGCTCCGCGAGGGCGAGGCCGCCGCCCGCGCGCCCGCCCCGGAGCTGTCCGCGCTGCCGGAGCTGCTGGCGGCGACCCGTACCGCCGGATTGGAGGTCACCGCGGAGCTGGACGGTGACCTTGACACGGTGCCGGGAGTGGTGAGCCGGGAGGCGTACCGGATCGTGCAGGAGGGGCTGACCAACGCCCTGCGGTACGCCACCGGCGAGGCCCGGCTGAGCGTGACCCGGCGCGACGGCGCGCTGCGGCTGGAGC
>JBOGDE010000112.1:0-15244 GCA_050701695.1 Micromonosporaceae bacterium | reverse complement strand
CGCCGCCGCTCCGCGCCGCACCGGTCGGCGCTGGGCCGGTTCGCGCTGGGCCGGTCCAGGTCGGTCGGGCCCGGGTCAGGACCTTCCGGGAGTACGCGGCGGGCCGCGGCGGTGGGTCGGCGTACTGCGGTGGGCGGCGGTGATCGTGCTGGTGGCGGCGCTGTCCGGGGGCGTGGTGTGGTGGGCCGGCGCCGAGGACCGGCGGCTGGCCGGCGAGACCCGGCAGACCCTGCAGACCGCGCGCGGCGAGTACTTCACCGCCTTCCCGGTACGCGATTCCGCCGGCGACCAGCAGGGTTCGCTGTTCGCGTACCAGGGCGATCCGAGCTGGCTCTACCTGGCGCTGGACCGCCCGCTTCCCGACGGGAAGTACGATTTCGCGTTGTTCACCCGCGACGGCGCCCGCCATGCGGTCCGCGAGGACGTCGAGATGACCGGCCGGCGCGGCTGGGGCACCACGATGCAGCTGCCGGTGCCCGACGTCGCCCGGCTCAGCGTGTACGACGAAGCCGGCGCCCTGGTGCTCACCGCCCGGTTCGCGAGCTGACCCTCACGGGCTGACGCTCACGAGCTGACCCTCACCGGCTGACGCTCAGCGGCGCAGCAGGTCGGCGAGGCTGCGGGGCGGGTGGCCGGCGACCCGGGTCACGTGGTCGGTCACGGTGGTCAGCTCCCCGGCGGCGATCGCGGTGTACGTACTCACCCAGGCGTCGAGCTGCCAGTCCGGCGCGCCGTACCGGGCCCGCGACCGGTACGCCTCCTCGACCGTTTCCGGGTGGTAGCTGACCTGGCGGCCGGTGACCCGCGCGATGGTGGCCGCGACCTCGGTCAGGGTGGGCGCCTCGGGCCCGGTCAGGTCGTACCGGCGGCCGGCGTGCGCGTTCGGGTCGCGTAGCACCGCGGCCGCCACGTCGGCGATGTCGTCCTGCGCGACCGCCGCCACCCGGCCGTCACCGGCGGGACCCCGGATCACGCCGTCCTCCCCGGCCAGCGAGCGCAGGAAGTCCAGGTACAGGTTGTCCCGCAGGAAGGTGTACGCCAGCCCGCTAGCGGCGATGTGCTGCTCGGTCGCCCAGTGGTCGCGGGCCAGGGTGAACGTGGCGTCCGGGGCGGCCCCGTAGAACGAGACGTACACCAGGTGGCGTACCCCGGCGGCGACCGCGGCGTCGACGAAGCTGACGTGTTCGGCGACCCGGTCCGGGCGCTCGGCTCCGGAGACCATGAACACGGTCTCGGTACCGTCCAGCGCCTGGCGGGCCGCCTCGCCGTCGCCGTAGCTGGCGGCGGCGACCTCGGCGCCGGGCAGGTCCGGGGCGCGAGCGGGGTCGCGTACCACCAGCAGTTGCGGGATCCCGGACCCGGCGAGCCGGCGGGCGACCCGGCCCCCGAGCCGCCCGGTCGCCCCGGTCACCGCAAGACTGGGAGGTGGCGTGCGCATCTCGTGATCATGGCACGCGGGCGGCGCCCCGGAGCCATCTTTCCGGCGGGTAGGACCAGCTACCTACCAGAGGTTGAGTACCAGGACGGATGTCCGGGCTGCCGGCGTCGCGGATGCTGACGGCATGAAGTCCCGAGTGTGAGGAGCCCAGCGGTGGGAAGACGTGTGGTGGCGCTGGTCGCCGCGTTGGCGACGGTGTCGACCATCGCCGGGTGCAGCTCCGAGCCGGGGCCGGAGCAGGCGCTGCGGGAGTTCCTGCGGCACTGGAGCGCCGGCTCGCTGGCGAAGCTGACCTACGCCGACAGCTCCGGCAAGGATGCCGACCGCTCCGGCAAGGAGATCGCCGAGGCGTACCGACGGGGGGTGGGTGAGCTGGCCGACCGGAAGGTACGGCTAAAGGCCGGAAAGGTCACCGAGGACGGGGACAAGGCGACCGGGTCGGTCGAGGTGTCGTGGTCGGTGGCGGACGGGGTGGCGTGGCGCTACCGCGCGGCGGTGCCGCTGCGCTACGGCGAGCACGGCTGGCGCGTTGCCTGGTCCTCGATGGTGGTGCACCCGGAGCTGGGCCCCGGTGAGCGGTTCACCGTCGACACCACCGCCCCGGCGCGCGGCGACGTCACCGACCACGACGGCACGCCGATCGTCACCCGGCGACAGGTGGTGTACGTCGGCGTACACCCGAAATGGGTGGAGGACGCCGACAAGCTGGCGGCGGACCTGGGCCGGATCCTGGCGATCGACACCGCCGACCTCCCGGCCCGGATCGCCAAGGCGGACCCGGGTGCGTTCGTCGAGGTGGTGACGCTGCGGCGGCCCGACTACGACAAGGTGAAGGCGAAGCTGCGGCCGCTGGCCGGCACGGTGTTCCGGGACGGGGAGCTGCCGCTGGCGCCGACCCGTGGGTTCGCCCGTGCGCTGCTCGGCACCGCCGGGCCGGTGACGAAGGAGATCATGGACGCCGCGCCGGGCCGGTACCGGGTGGGCGACACCGTCGGGCTCTCCGGACTGCAGAAGCGGTACGACACCCAGCTGTTCGGCTCCCCCGGCGTGGCGGTACGAACCACGCAGCAGTCCGGCGCGGGCGAGCCGTCGGCGCCGCTGTACGAGGCCGAGCCGAAGCCGGGCAAGCCGCTGCGGCTCACCCTCGACCAGCGGGTGCAGGCCGCCGCCGAGGCCGCGCTCGGCGCCGAGAAGCGCAAGGCCGCCCTGGTCGCGGTACGGGTCTCCGACGGCGCCGTGCTCGCGGTCGGCAACGGCCCCGGCGGACAGGCGGAGAACCTGGCGTTCGACGCCACGGTGCCACCCGGCTCGACCTTCAAGGTGGTGAGCACGCTCGCGCTGCTCGGCAAGGGGGTCACCGCGGAGCAGACCGTGCCGTGCCCGAAGTACGCCACCGTGGAGGGTCGGCGGTTCAGCAACGACCACGATTTCGAGCTGGGCGACATCTCATTCCGCACCGCGTTCGCGAAGTCCTGCAACACCACGTTCGTCTCGCTGGCGCCGCAGCTGGGCGAGGCCGGCCTCACCGAAGCGGGGACGGCGCTGGGGCTCGGCGCGGAGTGGCAGCTCGGCGTGGCGGCCCACCCCGGCAACGTCCCTGGTACGCCGCAGCCGGTCGACCGGGCCGCGTCCGCGTTCGGGCAGGGCAAGGTCACAGTGAGCCCGCTGGCGATGGCGGGAGTGGCCGCCGCGGTGGCGAAGGGGCGGTGGCAGCAGCCGACCCTGCTCCTCAACCCCGCCCAGAAGCCGGCGTCACCGGGGCCGGAGCTGGACCCGAAACACGTCACGACACTGCACGCCCTGATGCGGGCCGTGGTCACCGAGGGCACCGCCACCTCACTCGCCGACGCCCCCGGTGGCCCGGTGTACGGCAAGACCGGCACCGCCGAGTACGGCACCGAAACCCCGCCGCGCAGCCACTCGTGGTTCATCGGCTGGCAGGGCGATGTCGCGTTCGCGGTGCTGGTGCTCGACGGCGGCTCCAGCTCCGATGCCGCGGTCCCGCTCACCGGCCGCTTCCTGACCCACCTGCGCCGCTGACACACGGTGCCGCCCCGGGAACGAGGCCCCGGGGCGGCACCTGGATTGATCTGCTAGCAGACGAATATGCAGAGTATGTCCTCGATGACCCTGCCGAGCTGTCCGAACTTCCCGCCGTGTTGCCTGCCGGGTTCGTACGGATCGTACGGCCTGAACCTCTCCCACTCCTCCTGCACTGACCGTGGTTGTCGAACCTCCGGCCGGGTCTTGTCCATGGGAATCCGGTTCGGGTCCCGGAAGACGTCCTCGGGCCTGCCCCCCTTGGGTTGACTCGGTTGTGGTGGCTTGGGGCCGCCGTGGACCGGAGGCTTCTCCAGGTTGTCCTTCCACTTGTCAGGTTTCGAGCGCACCACCCTGATGGGCGGATTCTTCTGGTACTTGGGCCGCTGCTGCGGTTTGGCGCTGGGCGGCCGTTTCGTACTCTTTGGCGCTCGCTTGGACTTCTGCTTATCGCGCGAACTGGGTTTTCTGGACTCCTTCTTCTTCCACCTGACTACCTGCTTCTTCTTCCATTTGATCCTCTTGATCGTCTTCCACACCGTCTTGACGAACTTGATGATCTTCGTGACCCACGTGGTGATCCACCGTATGAAGGACCGTAGGAAGTTTCCGAAGAGCTTGCCCAGCCTGCCCTTCCCGACCCGTGGCTTGACTCTGACCGGGACCCGCTTCGGTGACCTGACCGCGCGCTTGGCTATCTGTTTGGTCGCGACGCGTACCACCACGGGCGCGGCCACGCGGACGATCGCGATGACGGCGAACCAGAAGAGCTTGCCGTCCGGGTCGGTATAGGTGATCGGGTTGTTGTTGCCGTACGCGTACCCGTTGATCTGCTGCGGGTCGTCGTAGTCGGCGATCGGGTCGACGGAGATGAACCGCCCGGTGGTGGGGTCGTACTCGCGGGCGCCGAGGTGCACCAGTCCGGTGGAGGCGTCGTTCACCCCGCCGACGAAGCCGCGTTGGCCTGGGATCTCACCGCCGTCACCGCGGGTCTGGCCGTACGGCGTGATCCGGTGCCGCCGCACCTCCTGGGTGTCGGCGTCGATCGCGATCGACGGGGTGCCGTGGTGGTCGGGCACCACCCAGGTCAGGTGGTTGCCGACCCGTACCGCGATCATTTCGCCGCCGTGTTCGTAATAGCGGGTGCCGACGAGCGTGCCGCTGCTGGTCGCCTTCAGCTCGGTCTGGCCCAGGGACAGCGTGGTGCCGGTGCTGTCCCGCTTGATCAGCCGGTTGCCGTCGGCGTCGTAGAGGAACTCGGTGCTCTGGGCGCCCTTGGTGACCTTCTGCAGGCCGCCTTCGGCGTTCCAGGCGAAGGACTCGGCGACGCCGTTGAGGGTGCGCCCGGTGAGGTTACCCGCGGCGTCGTACTGGTAGGTGTTGGTGGTGGCGCCGTTGCTCACCGACTGCAGTGCGTGCGGCTGGGTGCCGCCGGCGGCCGGGTAGCTGTAACTACTGGTGCTGGTGGCGCCGGTCGAGCTGGTACGGGTCTCGGTCTTGCGGTTGCCGGTCTTGTCGAAGGTCCAGCTCTGCCAGTACGGGGCCGGCCCGCCGAGCCCGGCGGCGGTGGGTGCCGCCGTGCAGTCGCCGTTGCCCGGGGTCCAGGCCTGGGTGAGCCGGCGGTGGTGGTCGTAGTCGAAGCACTCGGTGTCGGTCGGTTCGCCACTCAACGACGACGGCGCGTCGGTGATCTTGGTGACGTTGCTGCTGTCGTCGTACTCGTAGCCGCGGCTGGAGATCCGGCGGGGTGAGACCTCGCGGTTGGTCACGACGTTGGTGAGTCGGCGGGTGGCGGTGTCGTAGGTGTAGCCGCGTTGGACCCACTTGCCGCCGGTCGGCCGCAGAGTGACCAGGGCCGGCTCCCCGAGCGCGGTGTACGAGGTGCCCACCGCGTACGTGGTGGCCCCGGTGAGGGTGGTGGGCAGGTCCTGATCGTTGTAGCCGAAGGTGAGGGTCTCTGCGGGCAGGCCACCGACCCCGGGCAGGGTCTGCGTGGCGACCTCGCCGTCGCCGCGGTACGTGGTGCCGAAGCGGTAGGTGCCCGCCAGGGCTCCCTCCGAGGCCGGGATCACGATCTCCATCCCGGTGGGCCGGCCGCCGGGGTCGTAGCCGGTGACCCGCTGGGTGTACGCGTTGCCGTCGACGTACCGGGTGGCGCTGGCCGGCAGCCCTGGCGAAACGGTGTCGTAGGTCCACGCCGCCAGCACCGGCCCGGTGGTCGAGCCCTGCCGGACCGAGGTCTTGCGGCCCAGTGAGTCGTAGGTGTGGGCGAGGGTGACGCCCCGGGCGTCGGTGCTGGTCACCAACTGGTCCGCGTCGTCATAGGTGTAGGTGCTCACCCCCGCGTCCGGGTCCTCCTCACGGATCTTGCGCCCCCGCAGGTCGTAGCCGAACCGCCAGGTGTTGCCGACCGGGTCGCTCACCTCGGTGAGCTGGCCCGCCGCGTCGTACCGGTACGTCGTGGTGTCGTAGCTGTTGCTCGGCGAGGCGGTGGTGTATTCCCGCAGCTCGGTCTGCCGGCCCCGGACGTCGGTGAACCGGGTGCTGGGCGCCTCACCGGTCGGCGGGTCCAAGGTGTGGACGCCGCCGCCGTAGGCGTGGCCGGTACGCCACTGCTCCTGCCCGTACGAGCGGAAGACCTCCGCGGTGGGGCGTTCGGCGCCGTCGTACAGGATCAGTTTCTGGGTCGGTAGTTGTGTCTCGTCTGGCACAAGTACGTCGGTGCCAGGTGGTGCGTCGTTGTAGTACGGCCCGTTCTCCTTCACCTCCAGGCCCCGGGAGTCGTACACGTAGTCGGTGACGATCCGGCCGCCGCCCGGTGCCGGTTCCTGCGACTGCCGGACCCGATCCAACCCGTCGAGCAACTGGTAACTGGTCTCGATGGTGCCGTTGGCCTGCAATGACTTCGTGGTGACCACACTCGGTCCGTCCACACGCACCAGGTAGCCGTATTCGAAGTGGGGGGTGTCGACGTCCTTGGTACGCCCCGGCAGCCAGACCTTGCTCACCCGACCCATCGGGTCCCGGGCAATGTCGGTACGCCGGCCCGCCGCGTCGATATCGGCGATCCTGCTGCCCCAGGCCGGATTGATCAGCGAGGTCTCGACGTGACCGTTCGGGTGCGTGTCGAGGACCTTGGTCAGGGGGTCGCGCCCCGACGGGGTGTAGCCACGACTCGTCCGCCGCCCCAGTGCGTCGGTGTAGCTGGTGCGCCGTCCGACGGCGTCGTAGGTCGCGGTGAACAACGTCTGGTAGAGGGGCTGGCCGGTCGAGCTGAAGCCCTTCAGCCGTTCGGCCTTCGTCACGTCTCCTCGGGTGGGTGCCGTGCCGTACGTGGTCGCCCCGTCGTAGTAGGCACGTTCGTCGGCGATCACGTCGGCGTTGGTCCATGTGGCACCACACCCCTTGGAGACCACCTGTGCCCGGGCCGGGACCTCGCTGATTCCTGCACCGGCATTGGACAGGTACTCGTACCGGGCGCAGGTGTCGTCCGCGCTGGTCGCGGTGTCGCCGAGATCCTCGGAGGTGAGCATGATGCCGGCCGCGGAGTAGGTGTTGGTGGACTTCATGGCTCGTACGCCACCGCCGGTCACCGTCTCGGCCTGCGCGGCGTCGGACTCCTCCACCTGGTACGCCCGGGTGGTGCCCCAGCTCTTCACACGGGTGGCACGGGCACCAGAGACCCAGTAGCCGGTGATGGTGCGGTCCACCATGACGCCGCTGTTGTAGGTGATCTCCTCCCGCTGCTCGCCGGTGAGCGCGTCGGAGTCGACGGCGGTGCCGCCGGTGGAGTCGGTGACACTGACGCTCTTGGTGCCGCCGGATGCCGTCCTGTCGCCGTGCATACCGCGGAAGTAGGTGTGCTCGGTGACCGACCGCGGGCCGGAGGTCGATCCCTTGGTCTCGCGTACGTTCTGATAGCCGCGCCACTGGGACCAGGACTTGTACTTGGTGTCGACCAGGCCGTCCTCCTCGTCGAAGTGCCACGCCGCCGGCCCCAGGTACTGGTAGCTGGTGGTGGCCGGCTCGCCACCGCCCACCCGGTCGTTCTCGCTGACCTGGGTGACGACGTACTTGTGGAACCAGTCGGTGCGCTCTGATCCGGCGTCGGTGGTCCACTTCTGGGGGTGGCAGCGTTTGCCGTTGCTGTCCGGCGCCGGGAGGGTGGTGGCGGTGCATTCGGGGCCGGAGTACGTGATGGCCAGTTCGCCGCCGTTGCCCTCGTGGACCGCACTGACCCGCCACCAGTTCATGGGGGGTATCCCGTCGCCGTAGGCGTCGAGCCGGTTGGCGCGCTGCACTCCGTCGAAGTTGATCTCTGGTACGGCGACGGCGCCGCCGACGCTGCCGGTCTCCGTGATGCCTTCCAGCCACAGCCCGGCCCGGGTGCCGTCACCGGGGTCGGGGAACAGGTGCCGGAACGTCCAGGTGGACACAGGGGTGAAGCTGGTGCCGCTGCGGACCTCGGTGGTGACGCTGGCGAGGCGCTTCTGGGTCCAGAACGACGGGCTGTACTTGGTGCAGGTGGTGCCGCTGCAGGTCTGGTCCAGCGGAGTGTCGGGGTAGGTGGCCGGCTGCGAGGTGGTGCAGGCGCTGCCGGGGACGCACCGCTCGGCGGTGTTGAACCAGACCCGGGCGACCGGGGCGGTGGTGTAGACGGCGCCGTCGGCCTGGCCGTACTCGATGCGGCGGATGTGCCCGGCGCGGTGGTAGCTGGACAGCGTGGTGGAGGTCTGGTTGCGGGCGTACTTGTTGTACTCACGGACGTAGTAGAGGCTCATCGTGTTGCCGTGCCGGTCGGCCACGTAGTCGAGGTTCCACCGGTACGCCTGGCTGCAGTAGGAGCTGGCGAAGCTGCTGGTGTGGCAGGGCTCACCGGAGTGGTTGCCGTACACCGGGACCGTGAACACCGAGTTGGTGGTGGTGTTGCCGGAGACCCAGCCCGGCAGCCGGTGTCGGCCGAAGTAGTACTGGGTGCCGTCGGGAGAGGTGATGCGCCAGTACTCGCCGTTGTTGTCGCCGTTGGCCGCGCCGGTGAGGCGTTCGACCTTGGAGCCGTCGTCGGCGCGCATCCGCCACTGTCCGGTGGCGTCGTCGCGGACCAGTTCGCCGCCCTTGCCGTTGAGCGAGAAGGTGGCGTTGTCGGTGCCCCAGCACAGGTCGCCGGTCTTGCGGGTGCCGTTGTTGCCGTTCAGGTCGTTCGCGCACGCCTTGTAGCGGCGCTCGATCGACCCGCCTGGAGTGAGGTCGAACCCCTCACCCGCCCACGAAGGCTGGCTGTTGGTCGACGAGGTGCGCCCGTCCACGCTGCCCGAGGAGTACGCCAGCTCCAGGTCGATGTCCGGACCACCGATCGACGGTGGCGTCGCCATCGGATAACTCCAGGTGAGATCACCGGAGGAGCCACCCGCCTGCCAGGTCGCCGATGGCGCGAGATCGCTGGCCTGGTACGTGCCGGCGGAGCTGGAGGAGGCGGCCTGTACCGCGAACAGGTCCGCACCGGAGCTGGTGGTCAGCTCGGCGGTCAACTGTCCGTCGCCGCGGTTCAGAGTCGGCAGCGGGGTGGCGGCGCATCCGGCCGCTTCCGGGGTACGCAGTGCACACTCGGGCAGCTTGACCAGTCCCAGCCGTAGTGCCCAGTCACCGCCGTAGGCGTGCCGGAACGCCGAGTAGTCGACCCGGGCGGACAGTTGCGCGGTGCCGGCCTGGCCGTCGCCGCGGCCGATCCGCAGCAGCAGCGCGTCGCCGCGCCGGCCGAGGACCTGCACCCGTGCTCTGCCGGGGCTCTGGGCCGTGGTGGCGGACTTGCCGGCACCGATCCATACCGGCAGGTTGCCGGCCCGTTCCTTGGGTCGGGCCGTCCAGCCGCCCGCGGCGGCGGCTGGTTCGGGGACGGCCACCTCGGCGGTGCCGGGCGACGGCCAGCGCACGCTGGGGGCGGAGGTGAGCGCCGCCGCGGCAGCCGGATCGGGTTTGCGCGGGGTCACTTTCGCGTTCACCCCGGGCACGGACTTCTCCTGCTGCGCCTGCCACGGTTTGTCGCCGGCGTCCTTCGGCGCGGCCGCACTGGGCTGCAGATCCAGGGTCGCGACCAGCGCGATGCCCACCGCGCCGGCGATCAGTGAGGTGAGGATTCTCCGGAGTGGTATCGGAGTAGGCGTACCGGCGACATGCATGGCGCGCTCCCTGTCCGGGCCGGATGGTGGCTGCATGCTCACACGCCCATATGCACCGGAAACAGCTATTCGAGGTTTCTCGAAACGTTGCTCCCACACAGTTGTGGGCAGGGGGTCGCGGCAATTGTCCGTACCCGCGGTAGCTCAACCCGGCGGCTTTCCGGGCGGTTTCCCGGGCGGATTCAGGAAAGCGCGTCCACCACCGCGTCGCCGCGTTCGGTGCGTTCGGCGCGGACCTCCCGCCCGTACCGCTGGCGGATCACCAGGCCGGCCTCGGCGAGCTGCCCGAAGTGGTACGTAACTGTGCTCGGTGAGGTGTTCAGCCGGCGTGCCAGGGCGCCCATCGTGGTCGGGTACCGGAGCACCCGCAGGATCGATGCCCGCATCGGGCCGAGCAGTGCGGTGAGCGGGTCGAAGCCGGCGGTGCGGTCCCGTCCGATGCTGTCGCACTCCCGGCCGGAGGTCATGCCGGGCAGGGGGTAGCCCACCCAGACCTGCTCCGCCGAATCGACGTCGAACGCCGACGCCGAGTGACCGGACGTGAGCGGTATCAGGGTCAGTATCCGATCGCCCAGCTCGCTGCGGCGGGGGTAGCTGGCGGGCAGGTACAGCCCGCCGTGCGCGTACCGGCTGCGGTGGCTCAGGCCGGTGAGCAGCAGCTCCAGGGCACCACGCTCGGCCGCCGCGGCGACCCGCTCGGATTCCCGGGATCGCAGGTTGGCGGTGTGACGCCAGATCGGTGCGTACACCTGCCAGGTCGCGGACATCAGGCGGGCGAACTGGCGTAACCAGCGTCGTGGGTGGCGCATCGCCACCTGCCACACCACCGGTGGCACTCCTTCGAACATCTCCACCAGCTCGTGCCACAGCCGATCGGGCGCCAGCTCGGCCATCGCCTCGATCCGCTCCGGTACGGACTGCTCCCCGCCGCCCAGGGGCAGCAGACTGGAGGGGAACATCGCGCTGTGCCGATCGAAGACCGGGCACACCTCGTTGACGGCGTCGCCCGGCGCGGTGGCGCGTACCACTCGCGCGAGATCGGCGGAGACCCCTTGCCGGGGGCCGCCCAGGGCGGAGACGACGAGCGAGAGCAGTGTGATGACGGGTGCCGACCGTACGCGGACCCGTACGTGGTGGATCGGGCCCAGGTGTAGTTCGGTGTGGCGCGGGCTGCTGGCGGTGAGCGGTGAGGGCACAGCCGTAGCTGTCATGGGTCGCGCCCCGTTCCACGGGCCTGGGGTGGTGTGGGTGTCGCCGGGGTGTCAATTGATGCCGCGAGGCTACTCGATCACGGCAAAATTCTCCAGAGCCGTCCCTTCGTCCAGGTGACAGCAAAGTAGCAGCGGGTGAACGCTGTTCGCCAGAGCTTCCCGGACGGCTCCGGCCCGCTAAATACTGATAAATCGTCGCAAGCTGATTCTGTCTGACATTTTCGAAAGGTTTCGAGGTGTTGCCGCTGACGCCTGATGCCGAGTTTGCCTGGTGCCGGGTCTGAGGACGTGGTGCGGGCGGGCACCCGCTCGCACGCGTACCGTGATCGCGTGACGAGGGTGCGCGGCTGGCTGGTCGACATCGCGCTGGCCGGTGCCGCCGCGGCCGCCGCGTGGATCGGGATCGCCTCCAGCCCGGAGGTCGCCTCCCGGGCGCCGGACCTGCTGGCGTACGCGCTGGGGGCGGCGATGGCGGCTCCGGTGCTGCTGCGGCGGCGCTGGCCGCTGGCCGCGCTCTACCTGGTCGCCGTGGTGCTGCTGGTCTACTACGCGCTGGACTACCCCGGCTTCCTGCCCACCCTGGTGCTCGCCGTACCGCTGTACGACTCGGCCCGCACCGGGCGGGTGTGGCCGGCGGTGCCGGTCCCGGCGGCGTTCCTCTCCATGGGGTACCTGGTCGCGGTGCGCGGCGACCAGTCGCCCCTGGCGGCGCTCACGCTGGTGCTGCCGCAGGCCGCGCTCGCGGCGGTGGCGCTGCTGGCGGGCGCCCTGGTACGCAGCAGGCTGGCGTACACCGAGGAGATGCGGCAACGCCTCGCGCTGGCCGAGCGGCAGCGCCACCAGGAGGCCGAACGGCGGGTGGCCGAGGAGCGGCTGCGGATCGCCCGCGAGCTGCACGACACGGTGGCGCACGCGATCACCACCATCACGGTGCAGTCCGGCAGCGCGCTGCACCTGCTCGACCGGGAGCCGGGGCGGGCCAGGGAGGCGTTGGCGGCGATCCGGCAGACCGGTAAGGCGGCGCTGGGCGATATCCGCGCCACGCTGCACGTGCTGCGCTCCGACGACGAGCCGGCCGCGGTCACCGACGGCTCTGCCGGGCTGCACCGGCTGCCGGGGCTGCTGGCGGCGGTACGTGCCGCCGGTGTCGAGGTGAGCTGCGAGGGCGACGTCGCGGCGGGCGAGCTGGCACCGCCGGTGGACCATGCGGCGTACCGGATCGTGCAGGAGGCGCTGACCAACGTGCTGCGCCACGCCGGAGCGGCGGCGCGGGCCTGGCTGACGTTGGCCTGGGAGCCAGGCTGGCTCACGATCGAGGTCCGCGACGACGGTCCTGGGACAGGCGGGACGAGCGGCGGTGGGCACGGGCTGACCGGGATGCGGGAGCGGGCGGCGGCGGTCGACGGCGAGTGCGAGGCCGGGCCACTGCCCGCCGGTGGGTTCCGGGTACGGGCGCGGCTGCCCCTGCGGGCCGGGAGTGAGGGAGAGCTGTGATCCGGGTGTTGCTGGCCGACGACCAGACTCTGGTACGGGGAGGATTCCGGTCCCTGTTGGACAGTGCCGAGGACATCGACGTGGTGGGGGAGGCCGACAACGGTGGCCAGGCGATAGCGCTGGCCCGCGAGCTGCGCCCCGACGTGGTGCTGATGGACATCCGGATGCCCGAAGTGGACGGGGTCACCGCCACCCAGCGGATCACCGGCGACGCGGCGCTGACCGGGGTGCGGGTGGTGGTGCTGACCACGTTCGCCGAGGAGCAGAACGTGTTCGCGGCGCTGCGGGCCGGCGCCAGCGGGTTCCTGGTCAAGGACATCGAACCCGACGAGCTGCTGCAGGCGGTACGGATCGTGGCGCGCGGCGACGCACTGCTCTCCCCGGCGGTCACCCGGGCGGTGATCTCCCGGTCGGTCGCCGCCGCGCCGGCACCGGTACGGCCGGCCCCGGAGCTGGCGGTGCTGACCGCCCGGGAGCGGGAGGTCGTGACACTGGTCGCCGGCGGGTTCTCCAACGACGAGATCGCCGCGCAGCTGGTGGTCAGCCCGCTGACCGCGAAGACCCACGTGGCGCGGGCGATGGCGAAGGCTGGCGCCCGGGACCGCGCACAGCTGGTGGTGTTCGCGTACCAGACCGGACTGGTCACCCCGTAACCGCCGGCTACCCCGGCTACCCCGGCTACCCCGGCTGCCCCGGCTGCTCCGGTTCGGCGCGGCCGCCACGTTGGCTGGTGACGTCGCGCAGGGCATCGACCAGGCGCAGCAGCTCAATCGGCACCGGGAAGATCAGCGTGGAGGTCCGTTCGGTGGCCACCTCCGCCATGGTCGACAGGATCCGCAGTTGCAGCGCGGCCGGGTTCCGCTGCAGCACCGCGGCGGCCTGGCTGAGCTTCTCGGCGGCCTGGAACTCGCCCTCCGCGTGGATCACCTTGCCGCGCCGCTCCCGCTCGGCCTCCGCCTGGCGCGCCATCGCCCGGCGCATCGAGTCCGGGAGCTCGACATGTTTGATCTCGACCACCGTCACCTTGACGCCCCACGGGTCGGTCTGGTTGTCGATGATGCGCTGCAGTCGTTGGTTGATCTCGTCGCGTTTGATGAGCAGCTCGTCCAGGTCCACCTGACCCAGGATGCTGCGCAGCGTGGTCTGTGCGATCTGCGAGGTGCCGACGATGTGGTTCTCGATCGCCACCACGGACTTCACCGGGTCCACCACGTTGAAGTAGTTCACCGCGTTGACCCGTACGGTCACGTTGTCCTTGGTGATGACGTCCTGCGGTGGCACGTCCATGGTGACCGTACGCAGGGACACCCGCCACACCCGGTCGACGATCGGGATGATGAAGAACAGGCCGGGACCCTTGGCGCCGATGACCCGCCCCAGACGGAAGATCACTCCGCGCTCGTACTCGGGAAAGACCCGCACCGCGGCGATGAACAGCGCCACGGCCAGGACGAGCGCGAAGATCAGGCCCAGTGAAAGGTTGCTCATGACTCGCCTTTCCGGTGCTGTCGACTCGACTGGTCTGGCCCTTTGGCCAGGTCTGGCCCTCCGGCCTGGTCTGGCTCTTCGGCCCGGTTCGGCTTTTCGGCCTGGTCCGGATCGGTGCTGGTGGCGGCTTCGCCGGGCTCGGTCGGCTCGGCGATCAGGACCAGGCCGACGACGTCGGTGACGCGTACCGGCTGGCCTTCGGGCAGCGCTCCGTGCGCGCCGCGCACGCTCCACCACGCCCCCTCCAGCAGGATCTGGCCCCCGGCGGTGACCTCGCCGGTACGTCCGATCAACGCGTGCCGGCCGCTGATCGGGCGGGCGAGCCTCGCTCGTAGCGCCAGCCGCCCCGCGAACAGCGCCCCGCCACCGACCACGAGCACGATGGGCAGCAGCACCGCCATGCTGACCGCCACCGGCCCTTCGAACAGGAAGATCCCGGCGAGCAGCAGAGAGATGGCGCCGCCCGCGGCGAAGGCCCCTTGCGGGGCGATCACCTCCGCGATGAACAGCCCCAGCGCGAGCACCAGCAGCAACACCCCTGCGACGTTCACGGGCAGCACGCTGAGTGCGAAGAAGCCGAGGATCAGCATGATGGCGCCGGCGATCCCGGCGAACCCCACGCCCGGGTTGGCCGCCTCGTAGATCACCGCCAGGGTGCCGATCGAGATCAGCAGGAACGCCACGTTCGGGTCGGCGATCAGCTGCAGCAGCCGGCGGAGGAATCCGAAGTCGTGCTCCACGATCCGGGCCTCCCTGGTACGCAGGGTGACGCTCCCGCCGGCGGTGGACAGCGAGCGGCCGTCCAGCTCGGACAGCAGCGTAAGGCGGTCCGTCGCTATCAGGTCCACCACATCGGACTCACGTGCCCGGTCCGCGGTGATCGCCGTGCCGGAGCGCACCATCTCCGCCGCGATGCTGGTGTTGCGACCCCGCTGCGCCGCCACCGACTCGGCGTACGCCGCCGCGTCGTTGATCACCTTGTCGCTGGCCTTCTCACCTGTCTCCGCGTTCACCGGCGTGGCGGCGCCGATCGTGGTGCCCGGAGCCATGGCGGCGACGTGGGACGAGAGCGTGATCAGGGCGCCGGCCGATGCGGCGCGGCCGCCGGACGGTGTCACGTACACGATCACCGGCACCGTGGAGCCCAGGAACGCCTTGATGATCTCCCGCATCGACGTGTCCAGGCCGCCCGGGGTGTCGAGCTCCACCAGGTACGCGTGATGACCGCCCTGCTCGGCCGCGGCGACGCCATCGGTCAGGTACTTCGCCGTCACCGGTGTGATGGCGCCGGACACCCGGGCCACCAGCACCGTACGGTCCGGGGCGGCGCCGGGTGGCTCCGTCGCGGTCGCGGCGGTGGCACCGGGCGGGCCTGCGGCGGTGGCGCCGGGCAGGCC
>JBOGDE010000111.1:0-15285 GCA_050701695.1 Micromonosporaceae bacterium | reverse complement strand
CCGGTGGGCTTCGCGACCGCACCGCTGGCCGGCGCAGGCACCCCACCCCCCGGCGGTGCGGGAGCCCCACCACCCGTAGGCGTCCGGCCGCCCGGCGGAGTGGGAGTCGGTGGGGTGGGAGGCGGGCCGCCGGCCCACCGGCCCGAGCCGACCAAGGTGGCGCCGCCCCCGCAGCCGTCGGCCGATGGCGGGATCCGGGGCGTGGCGACCGTACCGGTGAAGGAGCCGGACCCGACCGCCCAGTCCGAGCCGGTACGCCCCTGGCCCGCCGACCAGCGTCCACAGCGTCCCGCGCCGGAGCTGTCGGTGGTGTTGAAACGGGGATCGGAGATCACCGGCGTCGGGGTGCTGTTCGCGTTCGTCTGCTGGGGGATCTGGTCGGTCTCCAACGGCCGCGACGGCTTCCTGGACCGCTTCCTGATCTTCCTGTTCGTGCTGGTGATCGGGGTCGGCGTGTTCATCCTGGCCCGGCTGGTCGGCCGCTTCCTGTGGGAACGCCTGATGGGCCGGGTACGCCGCAACGCCCGCGGCGCCCATACCCTCACCGGCGCGTACCTGGCCGCCGCCGGCCTCGGCTTCCTCGGCCAGACCCCGTGGGTGGTGGACCTCTGGGACTGGCTCGTCTCCTGGCTCTAGCCCACCTGTTCGAGCGGAAGCATTGGACACGTGCGAACGGAGCACAGGACTCGTTTCGTTAGCACGCGTCCAACGCCTCGATGTCATCCGGGCTAGGCCCTGTCCTGCCGATCTTTGGCCGGCTACGACGGGCCCAGACGACGACCGGCCGCGTTGCAGAACCGCCCGGATCCAACACCGGGATCCGGGCGAAACTGCGCCTTGCCGGACGTCGCCTGGACTCCGTCTCGCTCGACCAAGATCGACAGGACAGGGCCTAGTTGGCGAACACGCAGAACTCGTTGCCCTCGGGGTCGGCCAGGACATGCCAGCGGACCATCCCGTCGGGTTCGCGAAGTATCCGGGCTCCATGGGTCACCAGTGGCTGCGGCTCGGGTATCGTGAGATCCCAGTGGATCCGGTTCTTGACCGTCTTCGGCTCCGGCACCTCGATGAACAACAGCTCCTCGAACGGTGCGCCGGGGATGTCCGCCAGCGCCCACCAGCCCGGCCTGTGCTGCCGCGTACGCCCACCCAGCACCGTGTGCCACCACGCCGCCTGCCGCCGCGCGTCCACGGCGTCGACCACCAGCGCCAGCAGTGGCCGGGCCGCCTGGCGTACGAACGCGCAGAACTCCCCGCCCTCGGGGTCGGTCATCACCGTCCACTGGCGGTCCTCGCCCGGCTCGCGCAGTACCGCCGCGCCGAGCCGCTCCAGGGCGGAGACATCCTCGACCGCGACGTCGAGATGCACCCGGTGCTTGACGGTCTTCGGCTCCGGCACGGTGTTGACCCAGATCCGCTGCTCGGATAGAGCACCGTCGAGTTGGGCGTCCCCGTCGTCGTGGTCGACCAGCCGCAGAGCGAACACCGCTCCCCAGAACTGCCCGAGCCGGTGTGCGTCGTACGCGTCGATACAGAGGTCTTTGAACCGAGCCGTTGGCATCCGCCAACCCTAGGACCGGACACGCTGTGGCCCGGTGCGCGCGGCAAGTGTCGTTCTCAAGACAGAAGGGGTTCGCGTACGGGGAGCGGGACCCTACGCTCCGCAGTCATCAGCACCGATGCCGAGGCGGTAGGCGCCATGGCAAACCTGGACGAGGCGCAGGCGCCCGCACTGTCAGGTGACGGGGCGGCGCCTCGCGCCACCGGGGGCAAGGCGGTGCCCAAGTGGCAGCAGGAGGCAAAGCATCGCCTGCGTACCGCGTTCCGGAAGTTCGCCAAACCGCTGTCAGACCTCGTGGCCCGCGACGCGAACGTAGGTGACACGCGGCTGCTCGTGACCGACTTCCTCTGCGAGGGGCTCGGCTACGACAAGTACGAGGATCTGACCACCGAGTACCAGGTCAAGGGTGAGTTCGCCGACTACGGCGTCCGCATCGACAAGCAGCTCGTGTCGTTCATCGAGGTCAAGCGCTGCACCCAGAAGCTCGGCTTGCGACACCTGCGGCAGGTCCAGATGTACGCCCTGAACGAGGGCGTGGAATGGATGGTGCTCACCAACGGCCAGCATTGGCAGGTACACCACCTGACCGGTGGCCTGCCCGTGCAGGTCGATCTTGCGCTCGCCGTGGACGTCCTCGGTGCCGAGCCTCTGAGCACCAAGGTGGACGACCTCTTCCATCTCAGCAAGGTGGCGATGAAGCGGCACCTGCTCGACGAGCTGTGGAAGGTGAAGGCGGCGACATCGCCCAGAGCACTCGCCAGCGTCCTGGTGTCGCCCCCGGTTCTGGACGCACTTCGCCGAGAGGTACGGCGCAGGACCGGCCACAACGGTGAGACCGCCGAACTCGAGCGGGTGGTCCGGGAGCACGTGGTACGCGCCGACCTGTGGTGACCGGCCCGCTAATGGCCCAGGACATGAGGTACCGGTACTGGACGCAAAGGCCGGACGTGCGTACCCCGGCTGGCTCGGGGTTTTGGGTTGGAGCGGACGACGGGAATCGAACCCGCGTAGCCAGTTTGGAAGACTGGGGCTCTACCATTGAGCTACGTCCGCGTGCCGCCACCGGGGCAGCGGCCCGTCTAGCGTAGCGGGCGGTCCGCCCATAGTCCGAACCGGATATCACCGCCGTGTCGGGACCGCCTAGACTGGCACCGCCCGGGGTGTGGCGCAGCTTGGTAGCGCACTCGCTTTGGGAGCGAGGGGCCGTGGGTTCAAATCCCGCCACCCCGACTGGGTTGATCATGATCAGGGGCCCTGGCAGGGTCCCTGGTCACACCACCACAGACGACCAAGGAGTAAGAACGTGAAGAGCACCGTGGAGACGTTGAGCCCGACCCGGGTCAAGCTGTCGATAGAGGTGCCCTTCGCCGACCTGGAGCCCGCCGTACGCCAGGCGTACAAGACCATCGGCGAACAGGTACGGGTGCCCGGGTTCCGTCCTGGCAAGGTGCCCACCCGGCTGATCGACCAGCGGATCGGGCGGCCCGCGGTGCTGGAAGAGGCGGCCCGCGAGGCGATCCCGGAGCACTATATGGCGGCGATCCGGGAGCACGACGTCAAGGTGATCGGCACTCCCAACGTGGAGATCACCAAGCTCGACGAGACCGACCAGCTCGCGTTCACCGCCGAGGTGGACGTACGTCCCGAGGTGGAGCTGCCGGACCTGTCCGGCCTCACCGCCGAGGTCGACGAGCTGGAGATCTCCGAGGACGAGGTCGACGAGCAGGTCGGCACCCTGCGCGACCGGTTCGCCACGCTGAAGGGCGTGGAGCGGCCGGCGCAGGACGGCGATTTCGTCCAGATCGATCTGCTCGCCACGGTGGGCGGTGAGGAGGTGCCGGGCGGTTCGGCCACCGGGATCTCCCACGAGGTCGGTTCCCAGAAGTTGCTGGACGGGTTGGACGAGGCGCTGGTCGGGATGAGCGCCGACGAGGAGAAGAGCTTCACCACGCAGCTGGTGGGTGGCGACTACGCCGGTCAGGACGCCGACGTGGCGATCACCGTGAAGTCGGTACGGGAGCGCGAGCTGCCCCCACTCGACGACGACTTCGCGCAGCTGGCCAGCGAGTTCGACACCCTGGAGGAGCTGCGCGAGGACGTACGCGGCCGGGTGGAGCGGATGAAGCAGATGCAGCAGGCCTACCAGGCCCGCGACAAGGTGCTCGAAGCGCTGCTGGCCGCCACCGAGGTGCCGGTGCCGGAGGGCGTGGTGGCCGAGGAGGTCGACTACCGCCGGCAGGCGATGTCCGACCAGCTGGAGCGGATCGGGTCCAGCCTCGACGAGTACCTCGCCGAGGACGACAAGACTGAGGACGACCTGACCGCGGAGCTGACCACCAGCGCCAGCGACGCGGTGCGTACCCAGATCCTGCTGGACGCGATCGCCGACGCCGAGCAGGTGGGCGTCGAGGACTCCGAGCTGACCCAGGAGGTCATCACCCGCGCCCAGCAGGCCGGGATGGCTCCCCAGGAGTACGCCGAGCAGCTGCAGCGCAGCGGGCAGCTGCGCGCGATCGTGGCCGACGTACGGCGTGGTAAGGCGCTCGCGGTGGTGGTGGATCGTGCCACGGTGACCGACTCCGCCGGCAACCCGGTGGACCTGGCGGCGCTGCGCCAGGCGCCGGACGAGCCGACCGGGGACGCCGGCGCCGAGCAGTAGCGGCCCGCCGGTGGCCCCGATGCGCTGAGAGCGAACAGACGCATGTGTACGGGCCGCCGCGCCGACCAGCGGGCTAGGGTCGGCGGTAGACGTCGTACCTGACGTGGCCGGTGCCGCAGCGCACCGGACCCGTCCCGACGAGGACTATCCGACAAGATCGCGAAGGGCTGCCATGTCTGAGCTTCACATCCCGGCCGCGCCGATTGCCGGACCCGCGACGCCGACCAGCCGTGGGGCTGACCCGGCCGGTGGTGGCTTCGACGACCAGGTCTACAACCGGTTGTTGCGCGAGCGCATCATCTTCCTTGGCAGTGAGGTCGACGACAAGATCGCCAACCAGATCTGCGCGCAGCTGCTGCTGCTGGCCGCCGAGGATCCCGACCGCGACATCTTCCTCTATATCAACTCGCCCGGTGGCTCGGTCTACTCGGGGATGGCGATCTACGACACGATGCAGTTGGTCAGCAACGACGTAGCCACGGTGGGGATCGGGCTGGCGGCCTCGATGGGTCAGTTCCTGCTCTGCGCCGGAGCCAAGGGCAAGCGGTACGCGCTGCCGCACAGCTGCATCATGATGCACCAGCCGTCCGGCGGCATCGGCGGCACCGCGGCGGACGTCGCGATCCAGGCCGAGCAGATGCTCTACATCAAGCGGACCATCCAGGAGCGGATCTCGTCCCACACCGGGCAGCCGGTGGAGCAGATCGAGGCAGACTCCGACCGGGACCGCTGGTTCACCGCCGAGGAGGCCAAGGACTACGGCTTCATCGACCGCGTGATCACCCAGGCCTCGCAGGTGCCCGCGGGCGCCGGGACACGCAACTGACCGCCGGCTGCGAGACAGAGGAGAGCAAACGTGCCTGAGCAGTTCACCCATAGCGCCGAGCGCGTGATGCCGGCGGTGCACAACCGGTACATCCTGCCGTCGTTCATCGAGCGCACCTCGTACGGGGTCAAGGAGACCAACCCGTACACCAAGATGTTCGAGGAGCGGATCATCTTCCTTGGCATGCCGATCGACGACACGGTGGCCAACGACATCATCGCCCAGTTGATCTGCCTGGAATCGATGGACCCGGACCGGGACATCACGATGTATATCAACTCGCCCGGCGGGTCGTTCACCGCATTGACGGCGATCTACGACACGATGCAGTACGTGCGCCCCGACATTGTCACCAGCTGCGTCGGCCAGGCTGCCTCGGCGGCCGCGGTGCTGCTGGCAGCGGGTGCCCCGGGCAAGCGGATGGCGCTGCCGAATTCCACGGTGCTGATCCACCAGCCCCGGATCAGCGGCAGCATGTACGGGCAGGGCTCCGACATCGAGATCCAGGCCAAGGAGCTGATGCGGATGCGTGCCCTGCTGGAGGAGATGATCGCCGAGCACACCGGGCAGGCGGTGGACCAGGTCCGTAAGGACATCGACCGGGACAAGATCCTCACCGCCGAGGAGGCGCTGGACTACGGACTTGTCGACCAGGTGCTCGGTACCAGGAAGAAGTCGACCGCGTCCGCGGGTAGCGGCGCGCGGTGAATGCGGCGGTTGGGGGTCCGCATCGGGCCCCCGACCATGTAACGTCGAGGCTACACAGAGCTTGACCACAGATCCGGCAGGTAGAGGTTGGGCGCGGAGCGCTCGGTCGGCGAGGCAGGGAGACGCCTAGGTGGCACGTATCGGAGACGGCGGCGACCTACTCAAGTGCTCCTTCTGTGGCAAATCGCAGAAGCAGGTCAAGAAACTGATCGCCGGTCCCGGGGTCTACATCTGTGACGAGTGCATCGACCTCTGCAACGAGATCATCGAAGAGGAGCTCTCCGACTCCGGTGACGTGAAGTGGGACGAGCTCCCCAAGCCGAAGGAGATCTGCGAGTTCCTCGACCAGTACGTGGTCGGTCAGGACTCCGCGAAGCGGTCCCTTTCGGTGGCGGTCTACAACCACTACAAGCGGATCCAGGCCGACGGCGGTGGTGGCCCCCGTGCCAACGCCGACGCGGTGGAGCTGGCCAAGTCCAACATCCTGTTGATCGGCCCCACCGGCTGCGGCAAGACCCACTTGGCGCAGACCCTGGCGCGGCTGCTCAACGTACCGTTCGCGATCGCCGACGCCACCGCGCTCACGGAGGCCGGGTATGTCGGTGAGGACGTCGAGAACATCCTGCTCAAGCTGATCCAGGCTGCCGACTACGACGTCAAGCGCGCCGAGACCGGGATCATCTACATCGACGAGGTCGACAAGATCGCCCGTAAGAGCGAAAACCCGTCGATCACGCGGGACGTCTCCGGCGAGGGCGTGCAGCAGGCACTGCTGAAGATCCTGGAGGGTACGACCGCCAGCGTCCCGCCGCAGGGCGGCCGCAAGCATCCGCACCAGGAGTTCATCCAGATCGACACCACCAATGTGCTGTTCATCTGCGGCGGCGCGTTCGCGGGGCTCGAGAAGATCATCGAGCAGCGGGTGGGCAAGCAGGGACTGGGCTTCGGCTCGCACCTGCGCAGCAAGCTGGACAACTCCACCGACGACGTGTTCGGCGAAGTGATGCCGGAGGATCTGCTCAAGTTCGGCATGATCCCGGAGTTCGTGGGTCGGCTACCGGTGCTCACCAGCGTGAAGAACCTGGACCGCGACGCCCTGATCCAGATCCTCACCGAGCCGCGTAACGCGCTGGTCAAGCAGTACCAGCGGCTCTTCGAGCTGGACGCCGTCGAGCTGGAGTTCAGCGACGACGCGCTGGAGTCGATCGCCGACCAGGCGATCCTGCGCGGCACCGGCGCCCGCGGCCTGCGCGCGATCATGGAGGAGGTGCTGCTCCCCGTGATGTACGAGGTGCCGAGCAGCCCCGACGTGGCGCGTGTGGTGGTGACCCGCGAGGTGGTCCTGGAGAACGTCAACCCGACTATCGTGCGGCGCGAGCTGCCGAAGCGGTCCCGCGAGCGTCGCGACCGCTCCGCGTAGCCGCCGCCCGCGTCAGACAGCGGCCAGCAGGGTGACCTGCGTCAAATGGCTGGACGCCGCGGGGGCTCCGCACCGTAGGTTTCCCGGGTGACGGTCCTGCTTCTCGCCGCGGCGTCCGCGGCGGTCTACGGCTCAGCCGACTACTGCGGCGGTGTCGCCGCCCGCCGGGTCAATCCGCTCGCGGTGACCGCGCTCTCCCAGGCGATCAGCCTTCCCTTGATCCTCGGTGCGGCGCTGCTGGTCGGTGGTGTCCCAGGGGTGGCCGGGCTGGGCTGGGGCGCGCTGGCCGGGGTCGCCGGGCTGATCGGTCTGGTGCTGCTGTATCGAGGGCTGTCCACCGGCGCGATGGCGGTGGTGGCGCCCACCACCGCGGTGACGGCGGCGCTGGTGCCGCTACTCGTGGGGCTCGCGCTGGAGCGCTGGCCGAGTGCGCTGACGCTCACCGGTGTGGTGTGCGCCGTGGTGGCGATCGGATTCGTCAGCATGGCGCCGAACGGTGACCGCAGCCCGGTGACGCCGGCGCTGCTGGGCTCCGCGATCCTCGCCGGGGTGGCCTTCGGGGTCTTCTTCATCGCCCTGGACCGCGCGGGTGAGAGCGCCGGGATGTGGCCCCTGGTCGCGGCGCGGGTCACCTCGGTGCTGCTCGGCGCCGGGTTGGCGGTAGCGACCGGGGTGTCGCTGCGTGCCCCCGGTTCCTGGCGGTGGGTAGTGGGCGCGGGCGTGCTCGACGTGTCCGCGAACGCGCTCTACCTGCTGGCCGCCCAGCAGGGGGCGCTGGCGGTGGTGGCCCCGGTCGCGTCGCTCTACCCCGTCAGTACGGTGCTGCTCGCGCTCACCGTCGACCGGGAACGGGTACGCCCAGTCCAGGTGGCCGGCCTCGGCCTGGCCGCCCTGGCGCTGCTGCTGGTGTCCGGATCGACCTAGGCGTACGGCCCGGACGCCCAGCCGATATCCAGGTCGACCGAGGTGTGCCGCGGAGCGGTGGCGTTCCCGGCATGGTCCGATGACGCATCACCGCTCCGCACCACCTGTCAGCTCAACCGTTGCTGTATCCGTCGCACCAGTAGCCGTAGCTGTTGATCCACTTCGACGAGTAGCTGCTCCAGCCGTGCGGCTTCCACTTGAACAGTGCCCTGGCGCGCACATAGCGCCACTTCTCGGAGCAGTCGAAGTTGTGTGACCTGCCGTAGTCGGAGACGAAGTACCAGCCGTCGTAGTCGTTGTTGATGGTCCAGGTTCGGGTAGACCAGTCATTCACGTATTCCTGGACCCGGATATTAGTGACGGCGACGTCGTAGTTGGCGCCGCCGTCGGCGTCTTCGATCCAGGCGTACGCGAACGCGATGTCGGGGTTGTTCCTGTCGTTCCAGCGCATGTCAATACACCGCCGCACCGCCGAGCCCTCACAGTAGGTGCCCGCGTTTGCCACCGTCACCTCGCTCGGCGGAGCCGCCGCTGACGCGGAGGTAAGGGGAACCAGTGCGGTGGCGAATGCCGCGACGACGACAGCGCACGCTGCCCAGCCGGAACTCTTCATAGACGATCTCTCCAAGCCGGGCCCGGGTGTGTGGTGCCGGCCAGCCTTCCCGCCGACACCGCTCCGGTCAAGGGGTCCGGCCGGGCCGCCACGACCAATGGCCCGGAGTCGGGTCAGAGCTGGTCGACGGCGGTGACGGTGACCGCGGCGGCGCCCAGCTCGTCGGAGGCGGCAAGGTCGACCTCGGCGGAGATGCCCCAGTCGTGGTCGCCGTCCGGGTCGTCGAAGATCTGGCGTACCCGCCAGAGACCGGGCTCCTCGGTGATCAGGAGCAGCGCCGGGCCGCGGGCGTCGGGACCGGTGCCGATCGTGTCGTGCTGCTCCCAGTACGGCTCCAGCGACTCCTGCCAGGTGTCGCTGTCGAAGCCGGCCTCGGCGTCGAGCTCGCCCAGCTCGGCGTACCGGCGGAGTGCGGCGAGCTCGACGCGGCGGAACAGCGCGTTGCGGACCAGCACCCGGAAGGCGCGGCGGTTGTTGGTGACCGCGGGCGGCTTGTCGTCGTGCGGCGCCGGCGCCACGGCTTCCGCCTCCGGCGACCGGAGCTTCTCCCACTCGTCGAGCAGGCTGGAGTCGATCTGGCGTACCAGCTCGCCGAGCCATTCCTCGAGGTCGAGCAGCTGCTCGGTCTTCGCCTCCTCGGGCACCGTGAGCCGTACGGCACGGTACGCGTCGGCGAGGTACCGCAGCACCAGCCCCTCGGAGCGGGCCAGCTGGTAGAAGCTGACGTACTCGGTGAAGGTCATCGCGCGTTCGTACAGGTCGCGGGCGACCGACTTGGGGGAGAGCTGGTGCTCGTCCACCCACGGGTGGCCCTTGCGGTACATCCGGTACGCCTCGTCGAGCAGCTCGGCGAGGGGCCGCGGATGGGTGACCTCCTCCAGCAGCTCCATCCGCTCCTCGTACTCGATGCCGTCGGCCTTCATCGCGGCGACCGCCTCACCGCGGGCCTTGAACCGCTGCGCGCTCATCACCGGTCGCGGATCGTCCAGTGTGGACTCGATGACCGACAGCACATCCAGGGGGTACGAGGGCGAGTCCCGATCCAGCAGCTCGATCGCGGCGAGCGCGAACGGCGACAGCGGCTGGTTGAGCGCGAAGTCGACCTGGAAGTCAGGGGCCAGCTCGGGCCCTGGCAGTACCACGCCGGCGGCCAGCAGCGCCCGGTAGATCGCCAGCGCGCGCCGGATGTGGCGCAGCTGCTGGCGCCGGTCGTCGTGGTTGTCCTCCAGCAGCCGGCGCATCGCGGCGAACACGTCACCGTCGCGGCTCAGTACGTTGAGCAGCATCCCGTGGCTGACCACGAACGAGGAGCCCAGCGGCTCCGGCTCGGCGCCCACCAGCCGTTCGTACGTCGGCTCGCCCCAGGACACGAAGCCCTCGGGGGGCTTCTTTCGTACCACCTTGCGGCGCTTCTTCGGGTCGTCGCCGGCCTTCGCGAGCGCCTTCTCGGTCTCGACCACGTGCTCGGGCGCCTGCACCAACACGGTGCCGACGGTGTCGTACCCGGCCCGCCCCGCGCGGCCGGCGATCTGGTGGAACTCCCGCGCCTTCAGATGCCGGGTGCGTACCCCGTCGTACTTGGACAGCGCGGTGAACAGCACGGTCCGGATCGGTACGTTGATCCCCACCCCGAGGGTGTCGGTGCCGCAGACGATCTTCAGCAGGCCGGCCTGGGTGAGCCGCTCCACCAGCCGGCGGTACCGCGGCAGCATCCCCGCGTGGTGTACGCCGATGCCGTGGCGTACCAGCCGGGAAAGGGTCTTGCCGAAACCGGCCGCGAACCGGAACGCGCCGATCTCCGCCGCGATCATGTCCTTCTCGGCGCGGCTGCAGACGTTGACGCTCATCAGCGCCTGCGCGCGTTCCAGCGCCGCCGCCTGGGTGAAGTGGACGACGTAGATCGGCGCGTCGTCGCCGGCGAGGAGTTCGGCGAGGGTCTCGTGGATCGGGGTGAAGGCGTACCGGAAGGTGAGCGGGACCGGGCGCTCGGCGGAGCTGACCACGGTGGTCTCCCGGCCGGTACGCCGGGTCAGGTCCTCGGCGAAGAACGACACGTCGCCGAGCGTCGCCGACATCAGCAGGAACTGCGCGCCGGTCAGCTCCAGCAGCGGCACCTGCCAGGCCCAGCCGCGGTCCGGCTCGCCGTAGAAGTGGAACTCGTCCATCACCACCAGGCCGACGTCGGCTCCGGCGCCCTGCCGCAGCGCGATGTTGGCGAGGATCTCGGCGGTGCAGCAGATGATCGGGGCGTCGGCGTTGACGCTGGAGTCGCCGGTCATCATCCCGACGTTGTCCGGCCCGAACACCTCGCACAGCGCGAAGAACTTCTCCGAGACCAGCGCCTTGATCGGCGCGGTGTAGAAGCTGACCTTGTCGTACGCGAGCGCCGCATAGATCGCGCCGGTGGCGACCAGGCTCTTCCCGGAGCCGGTCGGGGTGGCGAGGATGACGTTCTCGTCGGAGACCAGCGAGATCAGCGCCTCCTGCTGCGCCGGGTAGAGATCGAGCCCGCCTGCGGAGGTCCAGTCGGCGAACGTGTCGTACAGGGCGTCGGGGGAGGGCTCGGGCGGCAGCCGGTCAACGAGAGTCATGGTGCCTCGATGGTGCCTGGTCGCCCCGCGATCGCCCAGACCGGGTCGGAGTTCGTACGCCGCGATTGGCGGGCTTAGGCTGGCGGCATGCGGGTCGCGGTGTGTCAGCTCAACAGCCGGGAAGACCGGGACGCCAACCTCGCGGTGGCGCGCCGGTTGCTGCGGCAGGCCGCCGAAGCGGGTGCCCGGCTCGCCGTCCTTCCCGAGTACGTCGACTACCTCGGGCCGGCCGCGACCGCGCCGGCGCCGGAGCCGATCGACGGCGAGTTCGGCCAGTTCTTCGCCCACGCCGCGCGCACGCTGGGGATCTGGGTGCACGCCGGCTCGTTCCACGAGTCCGGCCCGGATGCCGAGCGGACCTACAACACCTCCCTGCTGTTCGACCCGCAGGGCGAGCTGCGGGCCACGTACCGGAAGATCCATCTGTACGACGTGGAGATCCCGGGGCGGGTCTCGTACCAGGAGTCGAAGCAGGTCGCGCCGGGGGCCGAGACGGTGGTCGCCGAGCTCGACGGTGTCGGGCTCGGTATGTCGGTCTGCTACGACCTGCGGTTCCCGGAGCTGTACCGGCGGCTCACCGGCGCGCAGCTGATCGTGGTGCCGGCGGCGTTCATGCTGCACACCGGCCGGGACCACTGGGAGGTGCTGCTGCGGGCCCGCGCCATCGAGAACCAGTGCTACGTACTCGCCGCGGCGCAGATCGGCGACCACGAGCCGGGACGTACCTGTTTCGGTCGCAGCATGGTGATCGATCCGTGGGGTACGGTGCTCGCCCAGGCGCCCGATGTCGTCGGCGTCACCGTCGCCGACCTGGATCTGGACCGGCTCGCGACGATCCGTGCCGAGCTGCCCAGCCTCGCCAACCGCCGCCTGTAGCCGCCCAGTCCAGCGGCACGGTGGCTCAGTCCAGGGGCACGGTGGCTCAGTCCAGCAGTACGGTGACCGCCACCAGCGCCATGATCGCTGCCACCACCAGCAGCATGCCGGTACGCATCTGGGAAGGGCCGCGCCGCAGCATCCGGTACCCGGTGACCACCACCGCGAGCGCCACTACCAGGCCGATGACGATCCGCCAACCGGGGTGCAACAGACCGAGTAGCGCGTCCATGCTGCAACTCTGCCACGATGGGTACGTAAACTCACCGGGTGACCGCGACACCAGACCCACAGAGCAGCACCCCCATGGACCTGCCCACCAAGTACGCTCCCGCCGCCGTCGAGGCACCGCTGTACGAGCGTTGGGAGGCGGCCGGCTACTTCCAGCCCCGGGGCGACGGCGATCCGTTCTGCATCGTGATCCCGCCCCCGAACGTCACCGGCTCGCTGCACCTGGGCCACGCGTTCGAGCACACCCTGATGGACGCGCTGACCCGGCGCCGCCGGATGCAGGGGTACGCCGCGCTCTGGCTGCCCGGCATGGACCACGCCGGCATCGCCACCCAGAACGTGGTGGAGCGCCAGCTCGCGGGTGAGGGGTTGTCCCGGCACGACCTGGGGCGCGAGAAGTTCGTGGAGCGGGTCTGGCAGTGGAAGGCCGAGTCCGGCGGCATGATCCTGGATCAGATGCGCCGGCTCGGCGACTCGGTCGACTGGTCCCGCGAGCGGTTCACGATGGACGAGGGGCTCTCGCGTGCCGTACTCACCATCTTCAAGAAGCTGTACGAAGACGGCCTGATCTACCGCGCCGAGCGGATCATCAACTGGTGCCCGCGCTGCCACACCGCGCTGAGCGACATCGAGGTGGAGCACACCGACGACGACGGCGAGCTGGTCTCCATCCGGTACGGCGAGGGCGACACCCAGATCGTGGTCGCGACCACCCGGGCGGAGACGATGCTCGGGGACACTGCGGTCGCGGTGCACCCGTCTGACGAGCGCTATGCGCATCTGATCGGCAGCGAGGTGGAGCTGCCGCTGACCGGCCGGCGGATCCCGATCGTCGGTGACGAGCACGTCGACCCGGAGTTCGGCTCCGGCGCGGTGAAGGTGACCCCGGCGCACGACCCGAACGACTTCGAGATCGGGCAGCGCCACGACCTGCCGTCGATCACCGTGATGGACGAGCACGGCGTGATCACCGCGCACGGGCCGTTCCAGGGCCTCGACCGGTTCGAGGCGCGGCCGGCCATCGTGGCGGCGCTGCGGGCGCAGCGGCGCATCGTCAAGGAGGTCCGGCCGTACGTGCACTCGGTGGGGCACTGTTCGCGCTGCAAGACCACCGTGGAGCCGCGGCTTTCGCTGCAGTGGTTCGTCAAGGTGGCGCCGCTGGCCGCGGCGGCGGGCGAGGCGGTACGCGACGGGACCGTCGAGGTGCATCCGAAGTCCATGGAGAAGCGGTACTTCGACTGGATCGACAACATGCACGACTGGTGCATTTCCCGCCAGCTGTGGTGGGGGCACCGGATCCCGGTCTGGTACGGCCCGGACGGCGAGACGGTCTGCGTCGGCCCCGACGAGGAGCCGCCGACCGGGGAAGGCTGGACCCAGGATCAGGACGTGCTCGACACCTGGTTCTCGTCCGGGCTGTGGCCGTTCTCCACGCTCGGCTGGCCTGACCAGACCGAGGACCTCAAGCGGTTCTACCCGACCACCGTGCTGGTTACCGGCTACGACATCCTGTTCTTCTGGGTCGCCCGGATGATGATGTTCGGCCTGTACGCGATGAAAGAGCAACCGGAGAGCCGTGCCGTGCCTTTCCGCACGATCGCGCTGCACGGCATGGTGCGAGACCAGTTCGGCAAGAAGATGTCCAAGTCGTTCGGCAACGCCGTCGACCCCCTGGACTGGATGGACCGGTACGGCTCCGACGCGGTGCGGTTCACCCTGGCCCGCGGCGCCAACCCGGGGGTGGACGTACCGATCGGCGAGGAGTGGGTGCAGGGGTCCCGCAACTTCTGCAACAAGCTCTGGAACGCCACCCGGTTCGCGCTGCTCAACGGCGCCACGGTCTCCGGCCCGGTGCCGGATCAGATGTCCACCGTGGACCGCTGGATCCTGTCCCGGCTGCGCGCGGTCACCGCGGAGGTGAGCGAGCAGCTGGACACGTACGAGTTCGCCAAGGCCTGCGAGACGCTTTACCACTTCGCGTGGGACGACGTCTGCGACTGGTACCTGGAGCTGTCCAAGCCGGTGCTGGCTTCCGAAGGGCCACCGGCCGACGCCACCCGCCGGGTGCTCGGCGAGGTGCTCGACGGGCTGCTGCGGCTGCTGCACCCGGTGATCCCGTTCGTCACCGACGAGCTGTGGCGGGCGCTCACCCACGGCGAGTCGGTGATGATCGCGGCGTGGCCGGTCGCCGACGATTCCCGTGCCGACGCTGCCGCCGAGGCCGAGGTCGCCGCGCTGCAGCGGGTGGTGACGGAGGTCCGCCGGTTCCGCTCCGACCAGGGGCTCAAGCCCGGCCAGCGGGTGGCCACCCGGCTGGCCGGACTGGACGCCGGGCTCGCCGCGCACGAGCCGCTGATCCGTTCCCTGGCCCGGCTCGACCAGCCCGGCGAGCAGTTCGCGGCGAGCGCCACGCTGGCGTTGAGCGGCGGCGTCACCGTCGAACTGGACACCCGCGGGACCATTGACGTCGCCGCCGAACGGGCGCGGCTGACCAAGGATCTCGCCGCGAACGAGAAGGAGCTGGCGCAGTGCCGGGCCAAGCTCGGCAACGAGGCGTTCCTGGGCAAGGCACCGGAGCCGGTGGTGCAGAAGATCCGGGACCGACTGGCGGCCGCCGAGACCGAGCACTCCCGGCTCACCGCCGCTCTGGCAGCGTTACCGGCATGACCGGGCTCGATGGCACTCGCTCCGCTCGTGCGGGACATGCGGCCTTTAGCCGCCCTGTAGCCGACCCTGCGGCTCGGTCGCTGCGCTCCCTCACCTCCGGGCCGACTGCGGGCGGCGCCGCATGACCTCCGAGTACGCGGCGGTCGAGGCGGAGCTGGCACAGCGCGGCTTCACCCGGATGGTGTTCGAGAAGGCGCGGATCGAGAGCC
>JBOGDE010000110.1:0-15430 GCA_050701695.1 Micromonosporaceae bacterium | reverse complement strand
CGACATCGGCATGCTCGACGCGCTCATCCAAGCCGCCGCCGGCCAACCCTGGATCCCCACCACCGCCTGACCATCAAGCCCCCACACGGCTCCCAGACGCCTCGATTCAGGGACCTATCCAGTTACAGATGATGCAGCGCCGCTGCGGTGCCGGTAATCGCACAATGTCGGAATGAGGATAGTGAATTCATTACCGTGCCGATAGGTTGCTATTCCCCCGGCAGACAGTGGCGTGAGGTGGCACATGAAAGTGCAGGTAAAGCTTCTCGGACCCGTGGAGATCATCGGGCCGCACGGTGTGGCACCGCTGCCCGTCGGTCGGCCACGCGCGCTCGCCGCCGTCCTGGCGCTGCACGCCGACCGGCCGATCCCACCGCAGCGCCTGATCACCGCGCTGTGGGGTGACGAGGAGCCACCGACGGCGATGCGGACGCTGCAGAGCAATCTCGCACGGGTACGCCGGGCTCTGGTCGGCGTCGCCTGCGTACCGGACATATTGCGCCGTGACGAGGCGGGCTACCGGCTCCGTCTGGACACCAGCCGAGTGGACAGCTGGCAGTTCGAGGAGCACGTCGGGGTGGCGCGACGGGCCATGGCGGGCGGCGAGGTCACGACGGCTATGGCGAGGCTGGAGCAGGCGCTGGGGCTGTGGCGGGGTGACGCGTTGCAGGGTGCGGAGGTTGAATCCTGGGCCGCCGCCGAGGTCAAGCGGCTGCACGGGCTCCGGCTCGGCGCCCAGGATGATCTGTCCGAAATTCGATTGCGACTCGGCGACACATTAACCGCCGCCGCCGATCTGGAGCGTTTGTTCGGTGCCAATCCGTGTCGCGAGCGCACCACCGTACTCCTCATGCTGGCCAACTCCGGCTGGGTCGCGTGACGTGGGCGCTCGAGCTCTACCAGCGACACCGCCAGGCGCTCGCTGACATTCTGGGAATGGACCCGGATCGTACGGTGCAGCGGCTGCACGCCGCCATTCTTCGGCGCGACCCCGACCTCGACCACCCGGCGGAAACCCCGTGCGCGACCTGTGGCGGACCTCGTCCCCCGGCGCGACTGGAGGTGATTCAGCGCCAGTGGGAGCCCGTGAGGCGTTCGTACGCCTCGACGTAGCGGGCGCGGGTGGGCTCGTCCGGACAAGCATTTGAGAAAGTGGGATCGAGCCCCTCACTTACAGCGCCCCAGGGTGACGAACTACCAGCGGAAGTCCAATCGTACATCGGAGCACACTGTAAGGGCTTGGGTGCGTTTCCGCAGTAGACGGATGTATCTTAAGCTGCAACCCATTCGATACCCCCTGGCCTCTCCCCACCCCAAGCCAGAAACTCCTTTACCACCCGCCGAACAACATCAAGCGGCAGCTCGGAATCCCTGGGAAACTCCCGCTGACTCCCCGTGTAGAAGTACACCACCTGCTCGTAGGCGCTGCGCTTGCCCGTGGCGTAGTACGTCCCATCACCACCCATGTAACGCAGCCCGCCAACCTTGTCCTGTTGGTTGACCGCCAGCAGCAGCTCGTGGTCCGGCACCCGAGCCGCATTGAGCCGCCCTTCGACGTACAAGGCAGCCACCGAGTTCTCGTACGGCTCCCGCAGCATGGCGTCGACCAGGGCGTCAACATCCTCTGGTGTCGAGAGCCGCATCGGCGCATCGGCATGCTCGTGCTTGAAGTACGCCTCCACGATCGTCACCGTGCTTCTCCCTTGTACGTCTTCTTGAACCCATCCGGCCCATGGACCGTCAACGTCGAGCCTGCTTCCAGGAACTTCGGCAACAACTCATCACAGCCGAGCCTACCGGGGCAGGGCCGGTTGTTGAGCACGATACGCGCATGCGTAATGCCCTCGCGCTGCATGCGCATGGCGAACTTCAATTCGATATCGGCGGCCGTCGCCAGCTTGTACGGTTCGCGCACCAGCCCAAGTCGCTCAGCATGGGCTTGAGCTTCACGAAACTCGGGTTCGTGTTCACCGCTCATGAGGGAGCGTTTCTGACCCGAGCTGTCTACCCACAGCCCCCGCGTCTTGGCGCTTTGGCCCGGACCAAATACTCGCTTCGGCAGTTCAGCCAAGTACGGAGCCGGGTCGAAATCTTCGCCGCTGGGTTTGAATAACGGGGGCGGCAGCGAACCACCACTCCCGCCCCCGCTCATTTTCCCCAGGCGCCGGCCTCCTGCCGCTCGGCCTCGGCCGTGCTCTTGGCGGCCACTACGGCCTGACGAGCCGTGCCCAGGCTGTCAGCCACAGCGGCCACCACAGCGATCAGGCGATTGGCTTCGACCTGCTGCGCGTACTGGTATGCCTGCCGCACACTGCCGCTGGCCGCGCCAATGCCGCTGACCGCCTGGTCGTGCTGGGCAATCACTCCAGCGGCCCGAGCCGCGATGTCCTTGGGCGCAAGCTGGGTCGTGATCTCGGCTGCGCCACCAGCAGCGCCATCCGTGGCATCGTGGGCGCTGCCCAGGCTGGAGGCAACCACCTCCAACGCGCTTTGGGCGGCCATCACGGTGCGCGCCACACCCTCCCACCCTCTAGCTGCCGCATCCTGGGCCAGTTGCTGAGCCTCAGCCCTGGCCGCATGTGCAGCGGCCAGGGCGTTCTGGATCGCTTGGCGGGCGGCATCTGCACTGGCCTTGATGTCATCGACCGACACGGACAGTCTCCTTCGGAATCACGGACGGCGTTCGGACTGTGCCACATCGGCATCGGGCAACACCAGCCGCGCCAGCCGCACACCCCAGCACGGATACGGGATGTCGCACCGGCCATCCGACCGTGCCGTGCACAGGCAACAGTTCCCGGCCTCGTCCGCCCGGTGGTCGGCCAGCACCAGCTCGGCCTCGACCACCAGGCGCTCGCGCACCACCGGAACCACAGTGGACTGGTCGGCCCGTGCCAGCATCCCGACCAGAATCCGGTCCCGTACCTCGTCGTCTGTTTCCCACTGCTCGGCCACGATCGACCAGTACGGCGCGACATCACGGTCCAGCTTCGCCGGCGGCTCCAACGGCGGCAGGTTGTCGGCATCGAACGGACTGCGCACAGGAACCTCCAGAAACTAGTGACCGGACTCGGTGGCCAGCAGGTAGAGCGCCAGCGCACCAACCACTACGGCCAGCACCGCGAACCCCACGGCACCCCGCGTCAGCACGAGCGCCAAATTGCGCAAGACCGGCACCTGCGCGTTGTGCACGCGGAGATCCCGCCACCCGCGTGCGGCCTTGGCGAACCGGCTGCCAGCAACCCAGCCGAGTACCAGTCCAGTCAGCAACATGATCGACAGTCCAGTCATGACGACGGTTCCTTCGGGGTGAGAGGTGAAGAGGGGGCGGCGTGGTGCACCTACTCGCGGTGTTCCCACCAGGCCGCATCGCCAGATGGCGGCGGCCATTCCGGTGGCGCTGAGCCGTCTTGTGGCCGTTCCTTGCGCGGCGGAATCGGCGTCGGCCGGGGACGTGGCGACAGCTTCGCTTCGGGTGGCGGAACACTCACTCGGCCCTGAGTCGGCGGCGTGACCGCCACCCGTGCTGGTTCAGCCATGCTCATGTGCGGCTCGGGGCACAGCCAGCCGTCGAGTGCCCGGTACTGATCAAGGTGCAGCCACCCGATCGGCGTATCCACGATCGGTCCGCCGCACCGGGCGCACGGCACCGGCTCACCCGGTGGCGGGTACAGCTCTGGTGGACGGGGTTCGGTCACCATGAGTGCGTCGCTCCAGCAGCCTTACTCATCGCTGCCCCCTCGGTGGGCCGCCAGACCGGCGTCACAGTGCCCGCCGCGTCCACCGTCACGCGCATGTACGCGGCGAGCAGCATGGCGCGGTGGTCGCGCGGGTCGGTGTGCTGCCAGCGCCGCAGCTCCTCTGAGGACACCACCAAGGTGCCGGTCGGCCGCCAGGGCGTCGGACCGGTGAAGATTAGGCCGCTCCCGCTGGCGTCCGTGGCGATCTGACGCCCGACGCCATACAACACCTGGTGGGCGCGCACCATCGCGGGCAGCAATAAGTCTTGTTCGACTCGGATGGCGAGCAGGTCCGGCTGAGGGCAATCCAGCCCGCAGGCGTAGTAGCGCGTGCGATCCACCATGGTGCGGGGTGCATGAGGCGGCTACACAACAGGCACCAGATGAGTTCTTCCAGCAGCCAGATGCCCGGTGGCTGGGTGTACGACGTGCCGTCCGGCATCACTGCCGCCACTATTGGTCACCGTCCTTAACCGATCTCTGCGGGGTGGATGAGACCGGGGCAGGCGGGGTCGGAACGGGCCGGAGGGTGGTGCCGATCCCTCGACGCCTGGCGTGTCCGGTTCCGGTGCCCGGCACCTGCCCCGGTGCCGGCTTGCGGAGATCCGGCGGTCAGATCCGCACGGGTACCAGAACGGATCGTCACGAACCAGTGACCGCCTGACCTCGCCGTCCAGCAAAGACGGTGGTCGTGGACGCTGCCGAGACGTGTCGGCGGTCTGCGACAATTCCCGGACAAGTTCCCGACATCCGCTCTCGGGACGGAGAATTCGGCATGGTCGATCAGAAGGTGATCAGGGCGGCGCGCCGTGCGCTCGGGCGGCAGCTCGCGGCCCTTCGGCAAGCCGCGGGGTACAGCCAGCACGAGTTCGCCAAGCAGGTGAACGTCAGCCGCAGCAGCCAGGCCAACATCGAAACTGGCCACCAGAAGGGCAGCCGCACTTACTGGCTCAGCTGCGACAAGTTGCTCCGCACCGGCGGCCAACTCACGACGGCCTACGACGAGATCGAAGATCAAGTCCGTCGGCAGTACGAGGAGGCTGCTCGCGCCGTCGAGCAGGAGCGCATTCACGAACTGGAGCGGACGCAAGGTCGACGTGCCGGCAGCCTTCGTGCGCGGGTAACTCAAGCCGCCGACGAATCTCAACGCTTCCTCGACCAGTGGGAGACCCGCTCACTAAGCCGCGAGACCGTCGAAGAGTTTGCCGAGGAGTTGGGGTGGCTCGCCCGGGAGTACGTGTACCGGCCAATCGACGGCGTGTTCGATGACCTGGTGACCATTCGCGACCGAGCCTATGCGCTGCTGACGGAGCAGCGACGCGGCGGCGACGTGAGAACCTTGCTGTTCGTGGCAGGCCTGGCCGGAGGCATGCTCGCCCACGCCTCGATCGACCTTGGTGATCGCCGAGCGGCTGCAGGCCAGGCCAAGGTAGCTGCGCGACTGGCCGCAGAAGCTGGGCACCACAGTCTGCTGGCGTGGATCTTCGGCACCCAAAGCCTGATCGCCTACTGCCTGCGGCGTCCGGAACGCGCCATCGAGTACGCCGAGCGGGGACAGCGCTACGCCGACCGCAGTACCGGATCGGCTCGTTTGGCCGCGCTCAAGGCGCGCGCCTATGCGATGCGGGGCAACGCGTCTGCCGCCACGGAGGCGCAGCGCGAAGCTGAGACCCTCGCCGAGCGGGGGGAAGCCCGTGAACTCGACAGGATGGGTGGCATTCTGACCTTCCCGCATGCGAAGCAGGCCTATTACGCGGCCAGCAGCGGGGCGCTACTGGCTGATGGCTACATGGCTGAGGTCCACGCAAAGAGAGCCATCGCCGCCTACGAGTCCGAGCCGCCCGGCGAACGTTCCTACGGCGACCTCGCGCTCTCTCGTATCACGCTCGCTCAGGCCCATCTGCTCAAGCCCCATCGGACAGTCGACCCGGCAGCCGCCGACGCTGCGCTCACACCGGTACTCGCGCTTCCTGAGACCGAGCGCATCGCCGGACTGCACCGCCCGCTGCGAAAGCTGCAGGTCTACCTTGAGCAAGGGCCGGCGCGTGGCTCGGCTGTGGCCCGCGAGTTGCACGCGAAGGTCGACGGCTTCCTGGATGACACGCGGGCGATCATGCCGGCATGACCACCGACGACGCGGCCACGTTGACCCAAGCCTGCACGATTACCGGGCTGGACCGCCAGGACGCCGTACTGCTCCGACGCCACGCCACTGCCGTCTACCACTTGCCCCGAGCCGACGCAGTCGCCCGCATCGCCTCGACAGGTCACCTTGACCCGTCGCGACTGAGCGTGCAGTTGACGCGCTGGCTGCTCGCCAAGGGATTCCCGGCCACCGCACCACTCGATGTCGATCAGCCCGTTGTGGTTGAAGACAGCGTCGTCACCTTCTGGCGCTATTACCCGCAAGACAACCGTGAGCTTCCACCTGTGCGCGAACTAGCCCGGATCTTGCGGCAACTCCACACCTTGGGGCCGCCACCTTTGCCGCTGCCGGCGTACGAGCCGCTCAACGGATTCATGCGGGAGCTGGCCACCCACGGTCGCACCGTGCTCAGCGCCGAGGAGTACAAGTTTCTCCAGCGCCGCGCTGACGAACTGCTCGACGCCTACCGCGGCCTCGAATCCAACCTCGGGTACGGCCTGATCCACGGTGACCCACGCACCGGGAACCTGCTCTGGGACGGCGAAGACGTGGTGCTCGGTGACTGGGATTCAGTAAGCCACGGACCGCGCGAGCTGGATCTGATCATCACGTACCAGGGCGTACGGTACGGGCGCTCAGCAGACACGCTGGACGAGTTCGCGGCCATCTACGGCTGGGACATCAGGTCGTGGCCGGGCCACGACACGCTACGGGACCTGCGCGACCTGCACACGCTCTCCGCACCGCTGCGCCTGGCTAGACACCGCACCGACGTGGCTGAGGAGCTGCACCATCGGCTTAAGGGCCTGCGACAGGGCGACTACGGGCAGCAGTGGCGGTCGTTTTGAAGCCAGACCCGACAAAGCACACCAGTCGGCATGCGACCAGCGCGGTCGCCTGCTTCGCATACACGAGCGTGACCTCGACGCAGTGCAACCGCTGGTGGCGACACCGTCCTGAACATGTCAGCGCACACTCCCTGGGTAGCCGTTGGCCAAGTGCCGGGTGTACCGACCAGGATTCCGAAACCTGCTGCTTCAGACCCCGTACTGGAAGGGAATCGCCGGTACGTCGCGGTCAGCGCCAGTGGGAGCCGGTGAGGCGTTCGTACGCCTCGACGTAGCGGGCACGGGTGGCCTCGACCACCTCGAGCGGGATCTCCGGTGCCGGCGGCTTCTTGTCCCAGCCTGTACCGGCGGCCCAGTCGCGTACGAACTGCTTGTCGTACGAGGGTTGCCGGGCGCCCGGCTTCCACTCGTCGGCGGGCCAGAACCGGGACGAGTCGGGGGTCAGCACCTCGTCGCCGAGCATCAGGGTGCCGTCGGCGGCGTGGCCGAACTCCAGCTTCGTGTCGGCGATGATGATGCCCCGCTCGGCGGCGATGTCGGCGCCCCGCCGATAGACGGCCAGGGTCAGCCGGCGCAGCTCGGCCGCCAGCTCGCCGCCGACCACCGTCTCCACCCGCGAGAACGGGATCGGCTCGTCGTGGTCGCCGACGTCGGCCTTGGTGGACGGGGTGAAGATCGGCTCGGGCAGCTGGTCGCCGTCGACCAGCCCGGGCGGCAGCGCGATGCCGGAGACCGCGCCGGTGGCTTCGTACTCGGACAGGCCGCCGCCGGTGAGGTAGCCGCGGGCGACGCACTCCACCTTCACCATGCGCAGCGCCCGGCACCGTACGGCCCGGCCCGCCCATTCCGCCGGTACGTCCTCGGCCGAGATCACGTGGTGCGGCACCAGGTCGGCCAGCTGCTCGAACCACCACAGCGACAGCTGGGTGAGGATCCGGCCCTTGTCGGGGATCGGCGTCGGCAGCACGACGTCGTACACCGAGACGTTGTCCGAGGCGACCAGGATGACGTCGTCGCCGTCCCGGTAGACGTCCCGGACCTTGCCCGAATGCACCAGCTCCACGCGCTGGAGCCTAGCCCGCCCTCAAGATCGGGAAGCGCCGGCCCGGGGCCGCCGGGCGTCAGCCGCCGAGGCCGCCGAGCAGGCCACCGCCGCCGCCACCGCCGGCGGCCGGGACCATGTGGCCCTCGCTGGGCTGGATGATCACGAAGCCCTGACCCTGGAACACGATCTGGAACATCTCGCCCGAGCCGCCCTTGAGGATCGACTTGAGCCCCTGGGAACGGTGGATCGAGGTCTGCAGCTGGCTGGACCAGCCGATGATCGCGTCGGTGTCGACGTACACCGGGAGCTGTGGGGTGACCGGGATGATGATCGGCGCGCCGTCGGAGGTGATGGCGAGCTTGCCCTGGCCGGAGAACACGCAGTTGAACAGGCCGCCGCCGAACATCCCGGCGCCCTTCACCATCGAGATCTGGTACTGCAGGCTCGGGTCGAAGACCAGCACGTTGCGCCCGTTGATGGACAGGTAGTCGTTCGGGTCCAGCTCCAGGACGAAGACGTTCTCCTTGAAGTTGGCGAACCACATCTCGCCCTGGCCCTTGACGCTCATCAGGGCCACACCCTCGCCGGTGACGGCACGCTTCAGGAAGTTGCCGACCCCCTGGCTCTTGGTCTCGATCTGGAGATTCCCCCGGTACGCCACCATCGCGCCCTGTTTGGCCAGCACCTCGCCGTTGACGGCGTACTTGATGCAGTAGCTGTTCTGCAGGGTCATCCCAGCCTGGGTCGGCGGCTGGGCCGTGTTCTCTGAATTGAAGACGTCGCCACGCACGTTCGTGCTCCTCGGATCCAGGACAAGTGTTAGCCGGACAGTAGCGCGTCAGCCCCACCCGAGTTCGTGCAGCCTGGCGTCGTCGATACCGAAATGGTGCGCGATCTCGTGCACCACGGTGATCGCGACCTCGTCCACCACGTCGTCGTCGGTATGGCAGATCCGCAGGATCGGGTTGCGGTAGATGGTGACCCGGTCCGGCAGCACGCCGCCGTAGTCCCAGCCGCGGTCGGGCAGCGCGTACCCCTCGTACAGGCCGAGCAGGGGCTCGCCGTGCGGTGGCTCGTCCTCCACCAGGATCACGACGTTCTGCATCAGCTTCAGCAGCTCGGGCGGGATCTCGTCGAGGGCGTCACCGACCAGCTCCTCGAACCGTTCGCGACTCATCTCCACCGGCACGGCACCGATTCTGCCCGGTGTATGCCGCGCCGCGCGGCCGCGGCCTCCGCATCGCAAGCCGCGGCCGCGAGCGGGTCAGTTGCCGAGCAGGCCGCCGAGCATGCCCTGGCCGCCGGACTGCTCGCCACCGCCGCCGCCTGGCACCTGTCTCGCTCGACCAAGATCCACAGGACAGGCCCTATCCCAACCGCCCGCCGTGGGCCGGTCCCGGCCGGGACCCGTGGCTGGACCACGCGTGCGATGATGCGGCCGTCGCCTGCGAGTCCGACGCCGAGCGCGTGGAGGTTTGGATGTCCCAGTACGCCCCGGGTCCCCCCAGCGGGCCGCCGTACCCGGTGACAGGTGCTCCGGTGTCGCCGTACCGGCCGGTGGGGCCCCGGCCCATGCCGGCCTGGATGACCGCCCGCAGCACCCTGGAGTGGGTGGCCACCGGGGTCGCCGGGTTCGGGCTGCTGATGGCGGTGATCTCGCTGGCGCTGCCCTGGGAGGTCCACGAGTCCAGCGGCGAGTACGGCTACACCCTCTACAGCGGCGCGACGGGCAGCGGCGGACTGTCGTACACCCTGGGGTTGTTGGTGCTGTTCGGTGCGCTGATCGGGCTGCAGTTCGCACCCCGCCGGTTCAACCTGCCGCTGCGGGTATCCGCCGGCGTGCTGTCGCTGCTGCTGCTCGGCCTGCTGAGCGGTGTGGTGGTCAGCTCCAGCCTCGATCAGACGGCCCGGGACTCCGTCGACGAGGTCAGCTGGGGCCTGATCCTGGCGTTCGTGGCGGTGCTGGTGCTGGGGGTCGCGGCGGGTCTATCGCAGCCCGCGCCCGAGGGCGCCACGGTGCCGGGCGTGACGCCGGGACCGCCGCCGGAGGGGCACACCGGGGCGTTCCCGCAGCAGCAGCCTGAGCCGTACCCGTACCAGGGCATGCCACCGGGTCATGGGTGAGACGAGGCAGATGAGCGACGCCGAGCCCCGACCCGCCGAGGATGAGCCCGCCGAGCCCGCTGTGCCGGACGGGCCCGCTGAGTCGGGCGGGCCTGCTGAGGAGGCGGACGGGGCGCGGGACACCGAAGAGGTGGCGCTGGTGCAACCGGTGCTCTCCTCCGCGCCCGGTGTCGGCACCAGCCTCGGCGGGCTCAACGTCTCCACACTGTCGGTGGTGGGTTGGATCGGGCTCGTCTCGGGGATCGCCGGCACCCTGCTGATCGCGATCTCGTACGTCGCCGGCTGGCTCACCGCGACCCTGGAGCACTTCGGGGTGGCCGAGACGGAGAGCCTCGGGATGGCTGAGGTGACCAGCGGCGGGCTGTCCTGGATGTATCGGATCGCCACCCTCGGACTGATCGGCTGCGCCTTCGGGCTGCTGTTCGCGCCGCCGCAGAGCCGTCAGGTGCTGCGGCTCGCCGGGTTCGCCGCTTCCGGGCTCGGGTTGCTCAGTGCCGTGATCGCCACCCTGATCATCGGTGCGGTGCTGGCCCAGGGCGCCGAGTACTTCGGCGATGCGGACACCGTCGGGTACGGCTGGGGGGTCTACACCGCGTTCCCCGGCATCATCGGCGTGACCGTGTTCGTGGGGCTCTTCGAGCGGATCGTGTCCCGGCCCTGACCCGGGGATGCGGCACCCTGTCGCCCCGCTGTGAGACAGTGTGGGGCGCACGACGGAGCTGAACGGGGAGGCGATGAGCTATCCGGCGGTTCCCCGCGTACCGGTGCGGATCACGGCGGGGCAGTGGGTGACGTTCGGCGCCGCGGCGGTGGGGCTCGCGGCCTACCTGGCCGCGTTGGTCTTCGACTGGGCCCGGATCTCCGGTGAGGGCCACGGGCTGCTCGACCTGGTCGCGCAGAGCACCCGGCTCACCTCCTCGCTGTTCGTGGTCTACCTGCTGCTACCCCTGGTCGGGTACGCGATGAGCGCCGCCGCCGCGCTGGCGATGCCACGCCGGCGGCCGCGGGCCGTGGTCGCCGCGGTGGCGGCGGTCTGTGGTCTGGCCGCCGTGGTGTGGCTGGCGGTGCGGATCAGCGCCGCCGGTGACCAGGTTGGTCTCGGCATCGGGTGGTACGCGGGAATGGCCAGTGTGGTCGCCGCTTGCGTCGCTGCGGCAGGATCCGCTGTGGGCACCAGAGTGGGGGAATCATGAGCGCTCCGTACGCGACACCACCGTCCAGCTGGCTGGCACCCACGGTCGGCGGCTACTTCCGCCAGCTGTCGACCATGCGCAAGGTGGCGTGCCTGTTCGCCGCGGTGGGGATGCTGCTGACGTACCTGGCGGCGGTCTTCAACTGGTACACGGTGACCACCACCTCGCAGTACAAGGAGTCGAGCTGGCAGCAGGAGCAGCCGGTCAGCATCGGCACCCTGCTGGTGGGTGACACCGAGGAGCAGTACACCAACCCGTACGCCGGGTCGTCGCGTCACCTCGGGGAGCGACCGGAGTTCAGCTCGTACGCCGATATCTACGCGATCTTCTACCTGGTGTTCACCCTCGGGCTGATCGCACTCGTGGTGCTGGCCCTGATGGCGCAGGGGAAGATCCAGCTCTGGCTGCGGATCGGAGCAGCCGGCTGTGCGGCGCTGTCGCTGTTCCTCGTGGTACTGATCAGCGCCGACCTCTCCGCGATGGCGAACGCGTACCAGGAGTTCATGACCAAGCAGGGGCAGATCGGTGACGGCGCGGGCATCCTCTACACCGTCGAGAAGAGCGTCGGTGTCGGGTTGCTGCTGGGCGCGCTGGCGAGCCTGCTGCTCGGGATCTCGGCCGGCCTCAACCACATGACCGGTCCGGCGGCGGCCGTCGTCGGGGGTTCCCCGCCGCCCGGATACCGGCCGCCGGGCCCCGGAGCGCAGCCGGGCCAGGTGTCGGCCCCGCCGTGGGGAGGGCCAGGGCGACCGGCCGCCGCTCCGATGTCGGGTATCCCGATGTCCGCGGCTCCGATGTCCGGGGCCCCGATGTCGGCTCCTCCGGTTGCCCCGATGTCCGCGCCGCCGGGTGGCCACGGCGGCAACCCAGTCAGGTCCGGGCCCGGTGGCCCGCCGTACCGGGGGGGGCCGTACCAAGGGGCGCCGTACCAGGGAGCGCCGCAGATGCCGCCGGCGCAGCCGGCACCGGCCGGGCCCGCTCCGACACCCGGCAATCCACAGCCGCCCGCGCCCCAGGCTTGGACCCCGCAGCAGCCCCCCGCGCCGCAGCATCCGCCGGTCCCGCAGCAGCCGCCCGTGCAGCAGCAGGCTCTCGCGCCACCGCCCGGGTATCCGCCGCAGCCGCCGCAGGGCCAGCCCTAGCCAGGGATATCGGAATGGTCTGTGACGGTGAGCCCGGTAGGCTCGGATGTCGTGATTGACCTGCGTGCGTTGCGTGACGACCCCGACCTTTTCCGTACCAGCCAGCGGCTGCGTGGCGAGCCTGAGACGGCGGTCGACGAGCTGCTGTCCGCCGACGCCAGCCGGCGTGCCTCCCTCGCCCGCTTCGAGTCGCTGCGGGCCGAGCAGAAGCAGCTCGGCAAGCAGGTCGCCAGGGCGCAGGGCGAGGAGAAGCAGGCGCTGCTGACGCGTACCAAGGAACTGGCGCAGCAGGTGAAGGCGGCCGAGGCGGCGGTCAACGACGCCGAGGCCGTACTCAAGCGGGCCAACCTCACGATGTCGAACCTGGTCGAGGACGGCGTCGTCCCCGGCGGCGAGGACGACTTCGTCACCATCCGCGAGGTGGGCGAGAAGCCGGAGCTGGAGAACCCGCGAGACCACCTCGAGCTGGGGGAGCTGCTCGGTGCCATCGACACCGAGCGCGGCGCGAAGGTCTCCGGCGCGCGGTTCTACTTCCTCACCGGGCAGGGCGCGCTGCTGCAGCTGGCGTTGCTGCAGCTGGCGATCCAGCAGGCGGTCGAGGTCGGCTTCACCCCGGTGATCCCGCCGGTGCTGGTACGGCCCGACACGATGGAGGGCACCGGGTTCCTCGGCGCGCACGCCAGCGAGATCTACCACCTGCCCAACGACGACCTGTTCCTGGTCGGCACCAGCGAGGTGGCGCTCGCCGGCTACCACCGCGACGAGGTGCTCGACCTCGCCGAGCCGAAGCGGTACGCCGGCTGGTCGTCCTGCTTCCGCCGGGAGGCCGGCAGCTACGGCAAGGACGTCCGCGGCATCATCCGGGTGCACCAGTTCGACAAGGTCGAGATGTTCTCGTACTGCAAGCCGGCCGACGCCGCGGCCGAGCACGCCAGGCTGCTCGCCTGGGAAGAGGAGATGTTGGCGAAGGTCGAGCTGCCGTACCGGGTGATCGACGTGGCCGCCGGCGACCTGGGGTCGAGCGCCGCCCGCAAGTACGACTGCGAGGCCTGGGTGCCCAGCCAGCAGCGCTACCGGGAGCTGACCTCGACGTCGAACTGCACCACGTTCCAGGCGCGCCGGCTCCACATCCGCTACCGCGACGAGGTCGGCAAGCCGCAGACCGCCGCCACGCTGAACGGCACGCTGGCCACCACCCGCTGGATCGTCGCGATCCTGGAGAACCACCAGCAGCCCGACGGCTCGGTCAAGCTCCCCAAAGCCCTGCAACCCCTGATGGGCACGGACGTCCTCGCCCCGGTGCGCCGGTGAAGGAGACCGCGGAGTTGTCGGGGTCCACGGGGCAGCGGATACCCCGACAAGACCGCGGTTGGCGACCGCGCCTGGTGGTGCTGGACCTGGACGGCACCACTGTGGGGATCAACGAGCTGATCCCCAGCGAGCGGGTGTGCCGGGCGGTACGGGCGACCATCGCCGCCGGGGTGCCGGTGAGTGTCGCGACCGGTCGCCCGGTATGGGCCGCGCTGCCCACCACCGAGGCGCTGGGTCTGGGCGGCCCGCACGCCGGGGCCGGGCCGGACGCCTCCGGGCTGGACGGCTCCGGGCTCGACGAGCCGGAAGCGCTCAGCATGGTCTGCTCCAACGGCTCCCTGGTGTACGACGTGGTGGCGCACCGCCCGGTGCACCGGCGGTTCATGGATCCGGCACCCGCGCTGCGTGCCCTGGCGGCGGCCCGTCCCGATGCGGGTTTCGCCGTCGAGCACGGGCTGGCCGGATACCGCTACACCGCGCGGTTCCCCCGCGATTTTCCGTCCACGTTCCTGGACGAGGTGGGGCTCACAGAGTTGGGCCGGTCACAGACCATCCGGCTCTCCGGTCGGGTGCCCGGGGTAGCGGTGCCGACCTCGCACAGCCGCTGCGAGGTGGCCACCAGCTGGGTAGCCGACGCCGGGCTGGACACGGCACGTTACTCGTACGAAATCGGATATTCAGGCTGGGTTGACGTGTCCGCACCAGGCGTCAGCAAGGCGAGCGGAGTAGCCTTGCTCGCCCGGGATCTCGGCGTCGCGGCGCACGAGGTCCTCGTGATCGGTGACGGCAGCAACGACCTGTCGATGTTCGAATGGGCCGGCCGCTCGGTCGCGATGGGCCAGGCACCCTCCGAGGTGCGCGCCGCCGCGGACGAGGTCACGGCGTCCGTAGAGGAGGACGGTGTGGCATGCGTACTGGAGAAGTGGTTCGGCTGACCCGGAGCGGCACCTGGCTGCCCAGCCTGGTGGCTTCCGACCTGGACGGCACGCTGGTACGTGAGGACTACACGGTCAGCGACTACACCGTCGACGTACTGCGCCGGGTACGCGACGCCGGCGTCACCCTGGTCGGGATCACCGGCCGCGGCCCCCGGCTGATCGACCTGTGCCGGGAACACGTCGCCGACGCGCACTTCATGGTGTTCTCGCAGGGCGCGCACGTGGTCGACCTGGACCACGGTGGCCCGCCCCGGGTGCTGCGGAGCACCCGGATGGACGGCACCGCCGCCGCCGAGGCGGTACGGCTGATGGAGGCCGAGACCGGCCCGCTGCAGCTGGTCGCCGAGGCGCTGGAACACCCCGGCGCACCGCTGTGGGGCGAGGCGGGTGTGCGCTGGCCGTACCCGGCGCCGTTCGAGGTGCGGACCCGGATCGAGGCGCTCGCCGTACCCCTGCTGAAGGCTTTTGTACGGGCACCCGAGCTGAGCGCCGACGAGCTGCTCGCGGTGGCACGGCGGGTGCTGCCGGCCGAGCTGTGCGGGGCGACCCACGCCGGCCTGGAGTTCGTGGAGCTGTGCCCGCCGGGGGTGACCAAGGCGACCGGGCTGGCGGTGGTCGCCGACGCGCTCGGGGTGCCGGCCGACGAGGTGCTGGTGTTCGGGGACATGCCGAACGACGTACCGATGTTCCGGTGGGCGGGGCGCGGGGTGGCGGTGGCGAACGCCCACGCCGAGTTGCTCACCGTCGCCGACGACGTGACGCTCTCCAACGACGAGGACGGCGTCGCCCGCTATCTCGACCGCATCCTCACCCGCGCCGCCGCCTGAGAGAGGCTGTCGTGATACCTCGCGCCGGCTGCGGCGGGTCCAGGCGACGCCCGGAGGCGTTGTCGGTTCACCCGGATACAACACCGGTATCCGGGCAAACCTCCGCCTTGCCGGAT
>JBOGDE010000109.1:0-15520 GCA_050701695.1 Micromonosporaceae bacterium | reverse complement strand
CCCGACAGCTCCTCCAGACTGTCGGACACGGTGTACGGCCGGTGGTCGGCGTACAGCACGCGGGACTTGGCCATACCCACAGTATGACTCACGGCCCGGCAGACCCGGGGGCGCGCGGTCCGGGGTCGCCTGGACCGGCGTACCGGCTCGGGTCAGCTGGCCGCCAGGAACTTCAGCAGGTCGTAGACGACGAACGCGGGCCACACCAGGGACTTGAGGATTCCCAGGACGACCGACCAGAACCCGTCCGCGGCCTGGATGTAGTACACCAGGGCCCCGATCAGTCCCAGGCCGTACACGGCGTTGCCCCCACCGCCGCCGTAGCTGGATCGTCTCCGCCTGTCCTTGTCATTCATGGCAAGCCCCTTCTCGTGCGGGATCGGACCAGCCTCCGCCTCTGGATGCTGGTCCCTCGCGCTCTCGCTGACGAGTGGCGTACGCCCTCCCGGCAGGGCCACAGGTCCCGGGCGGTGCCGCCGCGGGGTCCTCCGACCGCCCGCTCGGCGTCGATTGGCTGGCCCGGGCGGGGTCGGGGTGTGGGTCAGTGCAGCGGCAGACCCTAGCGGAGTGCGAGTGGTGTGCGAGCGGCGTGAGCGTGGCGTGAGAGGGCCGTCATCCACGATACGGCGGTCCGGTTCACTGACAGTGACGTGATCTGAAGGAGTAGATGTGGATTTGCAGGTGTCGTCGGCCGCGCCGGTGAGGCGTCGTCGGCTTGGTAGGCGGCTGCGGCGCAGCCTGATCGTAGGTGTGGCCGCGGCGGCGTTGGCGGCTGGTGGGTTGGTCGGGCTCGGCACGTTGGGCGCCGCGCAGGCGGCCTCTTGCCCGTCGACCGCGCAGCATTGGGTCCCGAAGAGCTGCCTCAGCAACCTGCGCACCGAGGCCATCAAGTACAACCCTTACATCTCGGACAAGGACTTCGCGGTCTCGCTGCGGGTCGGCACCTTCCGGGGCCGGGAGTACGCGTTTGCCCAGTACTGGATGAGGGGCGGAAACTACTACGACTGGGACTGCGCCGACCCCGGCTGCCGGAGGGTGCAGATCGACGGGAACAGCTACGGCTACGACTGGGGTCAACAGACCCGCACGGTCCGCTCGACGTACTCGCGATACACCAGCGCACTGGGCAGCACGTCTCGGTCGGACGTGAAGTTCCGGGCCTGCACCTGGTGGTGGAACGGGATCGACAACAGGGTCCAGAGCAAGTACTGCACGTCGTACTGGTAGGTGGTCGACGTCGGCGGCGGCAAGCACGACGTGCCTGTGGTCTGGCCTCTGACCTCGGTTTCCCTCACCGCTCGCGGCGCACTCAGGCGCGCTGCGGGGCCCCCGTTAAGGCCTCGCGGCGTACCGTGCCGTCGTATCCGCCCCGGGGCGGCCGTAGCCCGAAGTACTTGCCCACCGTCGGGGCCACGTCGATGGTGTGTGCGGTCGCGGCGGACGTCGCGCCGCGGCGTACCAGGGGAGAGCCACCGGTCACCAGGAACGGGATCGGCTCGGTGACCGGGTGGCCGTGGTTGCCGGGGATCGGGTTGGACCACTGGTCCGGGTCACTGAACCGCCACCCAGGTTCGCAGTAGACCACCAGCTCGCCCGCCCGGGGGCCGAGCCGGAGGTCTCGCGGATCATGCGCCGTGGCGACCCCCTCGATGTCGCTGAGCACCCGCCGCATCTGCGCGGTGGCAGCGTCGGTCCGGTCCGGGTCGCCGGTCCAGTAGAGCAGCTCAGCCCCACCATTCTGGGCGTACGCCACGGCGCCGGCCAGCATGGCGTTGTTCTCGAAGTGGGACTTCAGTGAGATCAGGCGGTGCGGCAGCGACCAGTCCATGGAGTGGTCGGCGAGCACGATCAGCAGCGAGGAGTCCCAGCGGCCGGTGTCGTGCAGCATGGTGATGAAGCGACCGAGGTGCAGGTCCGTGTCGGCCAGCGCGGCGGCGCGGGCAGCCTTGAGCGTCGTGCCGGTCAGGTCGGAGTGCCCCATCCGGTCGATGTCGCCGAGATTGGCGAACACCAGCGCGGGGTCGCGCTGCTCGACCATCTCGATCAGCGCTACCGCACGGCTGGACAACGCCAGCAGAAACTCTCCCTACCAGTCAGCGAGAGGCCCTCACCAATCCGCGCCATGACCACGCCGCCCTGCGGGGAATCGCCTACCAGGCAACACATCCAACTTCTGCCGCACCACGAGCACGGCCGCACGAACCCCGAAGATCAGACAAAGAACGCTTCGCGAAAATCGGCGCTAACCCGCCCACCCCCCGCCCCGCCCGCCCCGTCTGGCTCAGACCGCCCCCACTTGGTGCGCCAACCAGTGCGCGACACGCCGACCGCACCGGCGTGTCGCGATACCGCTGACGCACCAAGTGGGGTTCATCCCCCCAGCAGGCAGCGCGGGGCGGCGGGCAACGCGGGCAACGCGGGCAACGCGCGGCAGCAGGTACGCGATGCACTGGGCGCGGATGCGCGGATGCGCAGATGCGGGCGCACGTAGGTCCGTACGCAAGCCGAGTGAAGAACCCCGCGCAACGAAGCGCAAGCGGGCAGACGAGGCGGCGCCCGCGGGGGGCTCGGGGGGTCGTCCCCCCGACCGGCACAAACGAAAGAGCCCGGTCTGCGATCGCAGACAGGGCTCTCCACTCTGTAGTCCCGACCGGATTCGAACCGGCGCTACCGCCTTGAGAGGGCGGCGTCCTAGGCCACTAGACGACGGGACCGCACGTCAGTGCTGGCGCACTGATGGCTGGGGTACCAGGACTCGAACCTAGACTAACTGGGCCAGAACCAGTCGGGCTGCCAATTACCCCATACCCCATCGGTGCACTTGCACCGGGACCAGACTGTACCTGACGGAGTACGGCAGACCCAAACCGGATACGCCTATCCGCGGGCGTGATCTGACCCTCGTGATGCCGCCGGTGTGGCGGCCGTCAGGTCCTCGATCAACCCTGGTAGCTGGCCAAGACCACGGATCCGCAACACGCCGTTGTCAACCGGCCCGGTGTCGGACGGCCCGGTGTCGGACGGCCCCGCGCTTCCGCGGTCGAGCCAGATGCCGGTGAGCCCGGCGGCGGTGGCGCCGCGGGCGTCCATGTCGAGGTGGTCACCGACGTACGCCGTATGCGCCGGCCCCACGCCCAGCGCGGCGCAGCCGGCGTGGAAGATCTCGCGGTCCGGTTTGGCGCGGCCGACGGTGTCGCGGCCGAGGACGCAGCGGAAGTGGCCGGCGAGCCCGGTCAGCTCGAGCTTCTTACGGGTGTACGCCTCGTCGTTGTTGCTGATCACGCCGAGCGCGAGCCGGTCGAGCCGCCGCAGGCAGCCGGCGACGTCGTCGAAGGGCGCCAGCACCGCCTCGTAGCAGGCGCGGTACCCCTCGAACCAGGTGTCCGGGTCGGCACATGTATCGCCGAGCCACTCGGCCATGTCGACGACCCGGGCGCGGCGCTGCCCGGCGAAGCTCAGCTCCCCGTCGATGTACCGGGCGAAGTGCCGTTGCTGCACTGCGCGCCACAGGTCGGCGCCGGCCGGCTGCCGCGCGGCGGGCACCCCGAGCTGCGCGAGGTAGCGCAGGATGCCGGCCCGTTCCGCCCCGTGGTAGTCGGTGAGTGTGTCGTCGACGTCGAACAGGACGGCGGTGATCATGCCACGGTGGTGATCATGCTTCGGCGGCGCGGCGGAGCCGGCTGAGCGTACGGTCGCGGCCGAGCAGCTCGATCGACTCGTACAGCGGGGGCGAGACGGTACGGCCGGAGATGGCGACCCGTACCGGCGCGAAGGCTTTTCGGGGTTTGATGCCGAGCCCGTCCACCAGGGAGGTCTTGAGCGCCTCCTCGACGCTCGCCGCGTCCCAGGTCGGCAGCGACTGCAGTGCCGAGGCCGCGGCGGTCAGCACGGGCGCGGCGTCGGGGCCGAGCGCTTTGGCCGCGTGGTCGGGGTCGGGGGCGAACTTCTCCTCGTCGGTGAACAGGAACGCCAGCATCTCGGCGGCCTGCGAGAGCACCTGGACCCGCTCCTGCACCAGCGGTGCGGCCGCTTCCAGCAGCGCCGCGTCGGCGTCCGACGGCGGGGAGGACACCAGCCCGGCCGAGGCGAGGTACGGCGTCACCGCGACCACGAACTGCGGCACGGTCAACAGCCGTACGTGGGCCGCGTTGATCGCCTCGCACTTCTTCTCGTCGAACCGGGCCGGGTTCGGGCTGACCCGGGAGACGTCGAACGCGGCGACCAGCTCTTCCAGGCCGAAGATGTCCCGGTCGGGGCCGATCGACCAGCCCAGCAGCGCCAGGTAGTTGAGCAGCCCGGCGGGCAGGAACCCGCGCGTCCGGTACGAGAGGATGTCCGAGCGAGGGTCGCGTTTGGACAGCTTCTTGTTCCGCTCGTCCACCACCATCGGAAGGTGACCGAAGCGGGGTGGCCCGTCGGCGAGCCCGAGCGCGGCCAGCGCCCGGTAGAGGGCGATCTGGCGGGGCGTGGAGGAGAGCAGATCCTCACCGCGCAGCACGTGGGTGATCTTCATCAGAGCGTCGTCGACGGGGTTGACCAGGGTGTAGAGCGGGTCGCCGTTGCCGCGTACGACCACGAAGTCGGGCACCATCCCGGCCTTGAAGGTGACCTCGCCGCGTACCAGGTCGGTGAAGCTGATGTCCTCGTCCGGCATCCGCAGCCGCAGCACCGGGGTGCGTCCCTCGTCGCGGAACCGCTGCCGCTGCTCGTCGGTGAGGGTGCGGTCGTAGTTGTCGTAGCCGAGCTTCGGGTCGCGGCCGGCGGCGTGGTGCCGGGCCTCCACCTCCTCCGGCGTGGAGTACGACTCGTACACGTGGCCGCCGTCGACCAGCTTGGCGACGACGTCGCGGTAGATCTCGCGCCGCTCGCTCTGCCGGTACGGGCCGTACGGGCCACCGGCGGCCGGGCCCTCGTCCCAGTCCAGGCCGAGCCAGCGCAGCACCTCCAGCAGCAGCCCGTACGACTCTTCGGAGTCGCGGGCGGCGTCGGTGTCCTCGATCCGGAACACGAACTGGCCGCCGTGGTGCCGGGCGTACGCCCAGTTGAACAGCGCGGTGCGGACCAGGCCGACGTGCGGCACACCGGTCGGCGAGGGGCAGAACCGAACTCGAACGCTAGTCAAGGCTCACCACCGGGTTGGTCAGGGCACCGATGCCCTGGATGCGGACTTCCACGCTGTCGCCGGCGGCCAGCGGCTCCACGCCGGCCGGGGTGCCGGTGAGGATCACGTCGCCGGGCAGCAGCGTCATCACATGCGAGATGTACGAGATCAGGGTGGGCACGTCGAAGACCATGTCCTTGGTACGGCCGAGCTGGCGTACCTCCTCGTTGACCTCGCAACGCACCTCGGCGTCGGAGACGTCGACGTCGGTCTCGATCCACGGCCCGATCGGGCAGAACGAGTCGAAGCCCTTGGCCCGGGTCCACTGCGAGTCGGCGCGCTGCAGGTCGCGTGCGGTGACGTCGTTGGCGCAGGTGTAGCCGAACACGGTCTTCATCGCGTCCTCGCGGGAGACCCGCCGCGCGCCGGTGGCGCCGATCACCACCGCCAGCTCCGCCTCGTGCTCGACCTGCTGGGACTGCACCGGCAGCTTGATCGCGTCGCCGGGGCCGATCACCGAGGTGGACGGCTTGAGGAACAGCAGCGGCTCGGCCGGCACCTCCGAGCCGTGCTCGGCGGCGTGTTCGGCGTAGTTGCGCCCGACACAGACCACCTTCGACGGCAGGATCGGCGAGAGCAGCCGTACGTCAGCGACCGCCCAGCGTTCACCGGTGAACGTGATCTCCCCGAACGGGTGCCCGTCGATCTGGGCGACGGTCCCGGGCTCACCCTCCAGCACCCCGAACGACATCCCGCCCTGATGGGCAAACCGCACGATCCGCAAACTCTTCCTCCTCCACGAGGATGACGCATGTTGCAGGGACGACACATGTAGCAGGGAAGCATGTGGCGCGGACGACACATGTCGAATCTATCGGCCCGTCCCCACCGCCCGCCCGGCGCCTCCTGAACTCAAAGTTGTCGCAGGTCACGGCGCTGTTCCGAGCGCGTGGGCGGGGTCGGTACGTAGCCTCGGAAGCTGGCCCCAACCCCACCGATCTGCGACAGGACGGCGCTCCAGCCATGCCACCGTACGACCAGCGCACCGCGACCCGGCGCCGGCAGCTCGCCCGTGCCGCCTGGACGAAGCTGCGCGCCCAGGCCGCCCGCCGCGCCGAGGAGGCGTACGAGGAGGAGGAGCCAGAGGACCCGGCGACGTACCGGGCGATGGATCTGGCTTTGCGGGTCGGCGAGCTGCTGCTCGGCAGCGGCGAGGGCACCGAGACCGTCAACGAGGCGATGCGCAGCCTCGCGGTGGCGTACGGGCTGCCGCGTTCGGAGACCGCGGTCACGTTCACCGCGATCTCGCTGTCCTGCCAGCCTGGCGGCGGTGCCGCCCCGGTCACCGGGGAGCGCGTGGTGCGCCGCCGCTACCCGGACTACACCCGGCTGGTGGCCACCCACAAGCTGGTCGAGGACGCGGCGCTCGGGTTGGTCGACCTGGACGAGGCGTTCGACCGGCTGCGCACCATCAAACGGCGCCGGTCCCGCTACCCGAGCTGGCTGGTGGCGCTGTCGCTGCCGCTGCTGGCCGCCTCGGCGAGCCTGCTGACCGGCGGCAGCACGCTGGTGGCGGCGATCGCGTTCCTGTCCACCGTGGTCGCCGAGCGCACCACCGCGCTGCTGGCCCGGCGCGGCGTCGCGGAGTTCTACCAGTACGCCGCCGCCGCCACGATCGCCTCCGGCACCGGGATCGGGCTGATCGCGAGCGGTATCTCGCTGCCGGCGTCCGCGGTGATCACCGGTGCCATCATGGCGCTGCTGCCGGGGCGTCCCCTGGTGGCCAGCGTGCAGGACGGCATCACCGGCTCGTTCGTCAGCGCCGGCGCCCGACTGCTGGAGGTCTTCTTCATCGTCGCGGCGATCGTCTCCGGTGTGGGCCTTTCGGTGTACGTCGCCACCCGGCTCGGTGTCACGATGCCGCTCGGTGCGCTGCCCTACATCGGGGCGTCGCTGCGCCCGGCACAGGTGATCGGCGCGATCGGGATCTCGGTGACGTTCGCGATGTCGCTGCTGGCGCCGCTGCGCGCGGTGGCCGCCTCCGCGGTCGGCGGCGGGCTGATCTGGCTGGCGTATGTGCTGCTACGCACCAACGACGTACCGCAGGTGATGGCCTCCGGGGTGGCCGCGGCCGCGGTCGGACTGCTCGCGCATCTGGTGGCGCGCTGGCAGCGCAGCCCGGCGCTGCCGTACGTGGTCCCGGTGATCGGCCCGCTGCTGCCCGGCACGTTGCTCTACCGTGGCCTGGTGGAGATGAACCTGGGGGACGTGAACCAGGGCCTGCTCAACCTCTCGCAGGCGATCGCGGTGGCGCTGGCGCTCGCTGTCGGTATCAGCGTCGGCGGCGAACTGGTACGCACCCTCCGCGGCAACGGCACCGTCGGCGTCTCCCCGGCGAACCGTCCCGCGGCCCGCCGCACCCGAGGCTACTAGCGATGGCCAGTGGCGACCTGCACGGCTGGCTCGCGGCGGCCCGCGCGGTGACCGTGCTGACCGGCGCGGGAATCTCCACCGACTCCGGCATCCCGGACTCCCGCTGTACGGCGGGATCCTGAAGTGGGCGACCATCGGCTGAACGCGGGTGGATCAGGCACTGCCCAACGGGCGGCAAGGAAATCGATCCCCCGCGCCGCCGATTGGCCAACGCCCCCGCGAGCCCGGCCGGTGCTACGCCGAGGCCGACTCGGCGCTGACGGCGTACGTCAGCGAGTCGACCAGGGCGGTCCAGGAGGCCTCGACGACGTTCTCGTGTACGCCGACCGTCGTCCACTCCCGGTGCTTGTCGGACGACTCGACCAGCACCCGGGTGATGGCGCCGGTGCCGTGGGAGCCTTCCAGGATGCGCACCTTGTAGTCGACCAGCTCGACGTCGGCCAGCCCCGGGTAGTGGCGTACCAGCGCCTGGCGCAGCGCGGAGTCCAGCGCGTTGACCGGGCCGTTGCCCTCGGCGGTGGCGATCACCCGCTCGCCGCGGACGCGTACCTTCACCGTCGCCTCACTGACCACGGCGCCGTCCTCGCGGTGCTCCACGATCACCCGGTACGACTCCAGGGTGAACGGCCGGGTCACCCCACCGTTGAGCTCGCCGCGTACCAGTAGCTCGAATGACGCGTCGGCGGCCTCGAACGACCAGCCGGCGGCCTCCAGCTCCTTGACCCGGTCGGTGACCCGCGACAGCGCCTGCGGGTGGCCGGCCAGGTCCACGCCGAGCTCGCGACTCTTCAGCTCGACGCTGGCCCGGCCGGCCATCTCGGTCACCAGGATGCGCATCTCGTTACCGACGGTGGCCGGGTCCACGTGGTTGTAGAGGTCCGGGTCCACCTTGATCGCGCTCGCGTGCAGCCCCGCCTTGTGAGCGAATGCCGAGTGCCCGACGTAAGCCTGGTGGGTGTCGGGTGCGAGGTTCGCGATCTCCGCGATGGCGTGCGACACGCGCGCCATCTGTTCCAGGCAGCCGTCCGGTAGGACGGGCATGCCCAGCTTGAGAGCGAGGTTGCCGACCACGGTGAAGATGTCGGCGTTGCCGGGCCGCTCGCCGTACCCGTTGGCGGTGCCCTGTACGTGCATCGCGCCGGCCTGCACCGCGGCGATCGTGTTCGCCACCGCGCAGCCGGTGTCGTTCTGGGCGTGCATGCCGAGCCGCGGAGACCCGCCCAGCCGGCGACGCAGGTCGGTGATGGTCTCGCCGACCCAGCTCGGCAGCATCCCGCCGTTGGTGTCGCAGAGCACCACCACGTCCGCCCCGGCCTCGAAGCCCGTCCGCACCACAGACGTGGCGTAGTCGGGGTCGGCGCGGAAGCCGTCGAAGAAGTGCTCGCAGTCCAGGAAGACCCGCCGCCCCTGCGCCACCCCGTAACTCACGGTGTCGCGCACCATCGCGAGATTCTCTGTGTACGAGGTGCGCAGCGCCTTCTTCACGTGCCGTACGTCGGACTTGGCGACCAGGCACAGCACCGGCGCCCCGGAGTCGAGCAGGGCGCGTACCTGCGGATCGTCCTCCACCGCGACGCCGGCCTTGCGGGTGGCTCCGAAGGCCACCAGTTGCGCGTGCTGCAACGAAAGCTCGGTCTGGGCGCGGGCGAAGAACTCGGTGTCCTTCGGCATCGCCCCCGGCCAGCCGCCCTCGATGAAGCGGACGCCCAGCTCGTCGAGCAGCCGCGCCACGGCGAGCTTGTCGGTGACGGAGTACGTGATCCCCTCGCGCTGTGCCCCGTCGCGCAGCGTGGTGTCGAAGACGTGGAACTCGGTGCCGGTCATCTCGGCGGTCCTTCCGGGAGCGTGTATCAGGTGGGGAAAACAAGAAGACCCCCCGCTGAACGCGGGAGGTCTGCGCGACACGTGAGGGGTACGTGCGCGCTAGGTGCGAATAATCAGGCTGGCGTGCAGCCGGAGTCGAGTCACGTGCGGAAGCATACCGGACCGCTCAGGATTCGGAAATCGCTCCCGCATTCCGGGACGCGCGGCGCCGGTGCAGCCAGCCGGTGAGGCCCAGCGTGGCCACCCAGATCGAGGCGGCGGCGCCGACCGCGATCCAGAATCCGGGGCTGCCGGGGCGGGTCGCGGAGGCGCCCAGGTTGGCGTACACCACGGAGGTGGGGAGCATGCCGACCACGGTGCCGACCAGGTACGCCCCCGCCCCGACCCCGCTGGTCCCGAAGGCGTAGCTGGTGAGACCGAACGGTGCCACCGGCAACAGCCGCACGGTCACCACCCCGAGTGTGCCGCGCTGGGTGAGCCAGCCGTCGATGCGGGCCAGCCGGCGCTGTACGGCGACGAAGTCGCGCCCCAGCCAGCGGCCCAGCCCGAACGCCACCATCGCCCCGATGGTCGCGCCGGCCACGATGTACGCCGTCCCGGCCCACGGCCCGAACACCAGCCCCGCGACGGCGGCCAGGAAGGTACGCGGCACCAGCCCGACGATCAGCACCGCGGCGGCGGTCACGGCGAGCAGCGGTGCCGGGATCCCCGTACCCCCGATAAGGGAGGCCAGGGTGCCGGGAGCCGGAAGCCCGACGACCAGCAGCACCACGGCACACGCCACCACCAGCACCGCCAGAACAGCGAAGCGCACTACCCGACCCGAGATCCGCACCGCGCAAGTATGCCTGCCGCTTCCGACGTGGAGATGAACGCCGAGTGCCGCACTCAGCCTTTGACCGAGCCGGCCATCAGGCCGCCGACGAAATACCGGCCCAGCAGGATGTAGACCACCAGGGTCGGCAGGGACGCGATCAGGGCGCCGGCCATGCTGGCCGAGTAGTTCGACAGCTGGCCGCCGGCGAGCGCCTGCAGGGAGATCGTGACCGGTCCGTTGCGGGTGTTGGAGAGGAAGATCGCGAACAGGAAGTCGTTCCACACCGACGTGAACTGCCAGATCAGCGTCACCACGAAGCCCGGCGCCGAGACCGGCAGCACGATCGAGGCGTACGTGCGGAGCATCCCGGCACCGTCGACCCGGGCCGCCTCCATCAGGTCCATCGGGATCGACTCGTAGTAGTTGCGGAAGATCAGGGTGCAGATCGGCAGCCCGAACACGGTGTGCACCAGGATCAGCGTTGGGATCCCCGGCGCCAGCCCGAGCTCCAGGGTGAGCTGCCGCAGCGGAATCATCACCGCCTGGTACGGGATGAACATCCCGAACAGCATCAGCGCGAACACCGCGTTGGCGTACGGGAAGCGCCATCGGGAGAGCACGAACCCGTTCATCGAGCCCAGCACCGCCGACAGGATCGACGCCGGGATCGCCAGCGCGAACGTCCGCCCCAGCGGCGCGGCCAGCGCCTCCCAGGCGGTGCGCCACCCCTGCGTCGTCCACTGCTCGGGCAGCAGCCACGCCTGCGCCGAGGAGGTCTCGGCCTGTGGCTTGAAGCTGGTGATCACCAGCACGTACGCCGGGATCAGCACGAACGCCAGGATCGAGAACAGCAGCAGATACCGCACCGTCCGCGCCACGGAGAATCGGGGGGCCGCGACAACACTCATGACCGGCGCTCCGATCGTACGGTCCATACCAGGTAGGGAATGATCACGACCGCGACCACGCCGAGCAGCACCGCGGCGATCGCGGCGGCCTTGGCGAAGTCGAATCCGAGCAGCGTGGTCCACATGTACGTGGCCGGCACCTCGGTCAGGAAGATCGCCCCCGACACCGCCATGATCAGGTCGAACACCTTCAGCGACATGTGACCGATGATGATCAGCGCGGAGAGTGCCACCGGTGACAGCTGCGGGAAGATCACGTGCCGGTACATCTGATACGTGGTCGCGCCGTCCATCCGGGCCGCCTCCCGCAGCTCCTCGGGGATGCCGCGCAGCCCGGCGAGGAACAGCGCCATCACGTACCCGGAGAGCTGCCACATCGCGGGCAGCGCCATCGCCGCCATCCCCCAGTCCGGATCCGACCACCACGGGTTCTCCAGGAATCCCAGCCCGACCCCGCCGAAGAGGCGGTTCAGCCCGGTGGCGTTCTCGCCCTGGGAGCTGTTGAGCAGCCAGCGCCACACCACCCCGGACGCGACGAACGAGACCGCCATCGGGAACAGGTAGACCGCCCGGAAGAACCCCTCGCCGCGTACCCCGCGCTCCAGCAGCAGCGCCCACAGCAGCCCGAAGAACATGGTGCCGACCAGGAACACCACGGTGTACGTCGCCAGGTTGCCCAGTGCGTGCTGGAACCGGTCCTCGGCGAACAGCTCCGTGTAGTTGTCCAGCCCGACGTAGGTCTCCGACGGCAGGCCGGTGTGCTGGTCGGTGAGCGAGATGTTGATGTTGTAGCCGATCAGGCCGTACACGAAGACCGCGATCGCGGCCAGCGACGGGGCGACCAGCAGCAGGCCGGGACCCCAGCTGCGGATGCCACGGTTCACGCGTTGCCCTCCCAGGTGTGCGCGGTCCCGGGCCGGTCGGAGCCGGCCCGGGACCAGCGAGTGCTACTTCGGGGTGTGCTTGCCGGCCGCGTCGGCGAGCGCGGTCTGGAACTTCGCCACGTCGCCGCCGGTGCCGAACTCACCCACCGCGGAGGTGATGTCGGTGAGCCAGCCGATCGACGCCGCCGCCCCGTGCGCCAGCGACGGCACCACGGTGTCCTTGCCGAACGATTCGATCGCCGCCTGCTGGTACGGGCCGTAGTCCTCCGGCGAGGCGTCGGTGCGTACCGGGATGGAGCCCTTCTTGAGGTTGAAGGTCTTCTGCCCGTCGGCGCTGCCGCACACCTTCAGCCACGCCTTGGCGCCCTCGTCGTTCGGGTTGTTCACCGGGAGCGTGAACGAGTCGGCGAGGAAGTCGAAGATGCCGTCGTTGCCCGGCACCGGGTGCCAGATCCACGCCTTGCCCTCTTCGAGCTTCTGCTCGGCGAGGCTGCCGGCGGCCCAGTCCCCCATCACGGTGTACGCCGAGCGGCCGTCGGTGACGTACTTGAGCGCGTCCGGCCAGTCCAGCCCGGAACGGTCGGTGTTGGTGTAGCTGAGCAGCGTCTTGTAGTCGTTGAGTGCCTTGGTGACCTCGGCCGAGCTCCAGTCGGTCTTGCCGTTCCACAGCCCGGTGTACGCGTCCGCCCCGAGCGAGCCGATCAGCACCGTCTCGAACAGGTGCACCTGGGTCCAGTCGGTGGCCACCGCCAGCGGCTCCTTGACACCGGCCTTCTTCAACTTCTCCAGGTCGGCGATCCAGCCGCTGATCGAGTCGGCCGGCTCGGTGATCCCGGCTTTGGTGAGTACGGCCGGGTTGGCCCAGACCACGTTGGCCCGGTGGATGTTCACCGGCACCGAGTAGATCTTCCCCTGGTACGTCAGCGACTCCACCACGCCCGGCGGGAAGACCTTGTCCCAGCCCTCCTCCTTGTACAGCGCGGTGAGGTCCTGCAACTGCCCGGCCTTGATGTAGTCGGAGAGCTCGCCGCCGGCGTGCGCCTGGAACGAGGCCGGCGGATCGTTGGACTGCAGCCGCGAGGCGAGCACGTTCTTGGCGTTGCTGCCGGCGCCGCCGGCGACCGCCGCATTGACGAACTTGTAGTCCGGGTACTGCTTGCCGAACGTACTGACCAGCTCGTCCAGACCGGCCTTCTCGCCGCCCTCGGTCCACCAGGTGAACACCTCGACGTCCTTGGTCTCGCCACCACCGCCGCCGCCACCACATGCCCCGAGCACCAGCCCCGTGACCACAGCACCGGCGAGCACCGCGATTCGCCGCATGCGCGCCACCTCCCTTACCCCGGCGTCATGCGCCAGTATCTTCCGAATCGAATTAACCTCACCGTAGTATCGGGTCTCTGGCTCGTCAACGGGCCTTCTTGCCAGATCTCGACGCGACCACGACCATATGGTTAGGTCAGCAGCGGAGAAACCTGCACCGGAGCGGAGGTACGGCAACCGATGGCTGGTCCGGGGCGTACGGCGGGCGCCGAACGGCAGCGGCTCGACGGCCGGGACCGGATCCTGGCCGCGCTGAGCCGACTCGGGCCGGCCTCCCGCGCCGAGCTGGCCCGGCGTACCCGGCTGGCCCCCTCGACGGTGTCGTCGATCGTCGCCGAGCTGCAGCGCGCCGGGCTGGTCGACGAGCTGGACTCCCGCGCCGTACCCGCCACCGGCACCCGGGGCGGCCGGCCACCGATCCTGGTGGCACTGCACCGTTCCGCCGGGGTCGCGGTCGGCATCGACCTGGGCCGGCGGCACCTGCGGGTGGCGGTCTCCGACCTCGCGCACACCCAGCTCGCCGAGCGGAATCTGACGTTCACCCGTGACCGCGACGCCCGCGACGACATCGCCAGCGCCGTCGCCCTGGTCGCCGAACTCCTCGCCGAAGCCGGCGCCGAGCGCGACCAGGTGGTCGGCGTCGGGATGGGGCTGCCCGGGCCGGTGCACCGCGACACCGGCGAGCTGGGCGACTCCACGATCCTGCCGGGCTGGGTCGGGGTCACCGCCGCCACCGCGATGACCGAGGCGCTCGGGCTGCCGGTGACCGTCGACAACGACGCCAACCTGGGGGCGATCAGCGAGTGGATGTGGGGCGCCGGCCGGGACGCCTCGGAGCTGGCGTACCTGAAGGTCGGCACCGGCATCGGCGCCGGCCTGATCGTGGCGGGCCGCCCGTACGCCGGGGCCGGCGGCACCGCCGGCGAGATCGGCCACACCGTGATCGACCCCGCCGGCCCGATCTGCCGCTGCGGCAACCGGGGCTGCCTGGAGATGTCCGCCGGCACCGGCGCCGTGCTCGACGCGCTGCGCCCCACCCATGGCGCCGGTCTGACGATCCAGCAGTCGGTACGGCTGGCCCGCGACGGCGACGCCGGCTGCCGCCGCGCGATCACCGACGCGGGTCACGCGATCGGGGCCGCGCTCGCCACCGTGTGCAACCTGATCAACCCGGAACGGGTGATCGTCGGGGGTGAGCTGGGAGCCGCCGGCGAGATCCTGCTGACGCCGATCCGGGAGTCGCTGACCCGGGGCACGATCCGCTCCGCCGCCGCCGACGTCACCGTGCTGGAGTCCGCGCTCGGCGACCGCGCCGAGGTGCTCGGCGCGGTCGCCCTGGCGTTACGCAGCGGCACCCCACTGCTCGGCTAGCGTGCCGCCCGGTCCGGACGGTCACAGTGGCGCTGGCCGTCAGGCGAAGCGGTGCACCCAGCCGTACGGGTCTTCGGCGCGGCCGTGCTGGATGTCCAGCAGCGTGCTGCGCAGCCGCGCGGTGACCTCACCGGTGCCGCCGTCGGCGACGGTGAACTCGCCGGACGGCGAGCGCATCACCCCGATCGGCGTGATCACGGCGGCGGTGCCACAGGCGAACGCCTCCCGCAGCCGCCCCGACCCGGCGTCGGTGCGCATCTCCTCCAGCGCGTACGGGCGTTCCACCACCTGGTGGCCCATGTCGCGGGCGAGCGTCATCACCGAGTCGCGGGTGATGCCGGGCAGGATCGTGCCGTTCAACGACGGGGTGACCAGCGTGCCGTCGTCGTACACGCAGAACAGGTTCATCCCGCCCAGCTCGTCGATCCAGCGCCGCTGCACCGCGTCGAGGAACACCACCTGGTCGCAGCCGGCGTCGATCGCCTCGGCCTGCGCGGCGAGGCTGGCCGCGTAGTTGCCGCCGCACTTCGCCTCGCCGGTGCCGCCGGGCGCGGCCCGGGTGTAGTTGTCCGACACCCAGAGGCTGACCGGCTTCACGCCGCCGGAGAAGTACGCGCCCGCCGGCGAGGCGATCACCAGGTAGAGGTACTCGTGCGCCGGGCGTACCCCCAGAAAGACCTCACTGGCGAACATGAACGGCCGCAGGTAGAGGCTCGCCTCGTCCTGGGTCGGCACCCAGGTGCGGTCCGCCTCCAGCAGCTTGCTCAGCGAACCGAGGAACAGCTCCTCGGGCAGCTTCGGCATCGACATCCGCTCGGCGGAACGCTGGAACCGGCGCGCGTTGGCGTCCGGCCGGAAC
>JBOGDE010000108.1:0-15547 GCA_050701695.1 Micromonosporaceae bacterium | reverse complement strand
CCGCACTGCGGCCGGTGGACGAGGGCCGCGAGATCGCCGAGAACCGGCTCACCCGGGCACTGCGGGAGCTGCCGGCGGGCTCGGACGGCGACGCGGCACTGGAGCTGTTCAGCGCGAGCCGGCGGGTGGCACTGGCGCGTCAGGTGCACACCGACCTGGTACGCGAGACGCTCGCCGCCCGTCGCCGCCCGGTGGTACGGCTGCTCGGCCTGGACCGGCGGCACCCCCGCCCCCGCTACTTCGACATCGAAGATCCCGTGCTCGACGGTTAGGGCCTAATGCGATTGCCGCCGGCGGGGACGGCCGCATAGCGTGGCGGTACACGGGAAAGGAGGTGGTCCGAAGGTGGATAGTTCTAGGACTCGTGAGGTGGCTGTCCGCTAGCCGCTGTGCTCGATAGCAAACGTATCGTCGAGGCCGTGTAGCAGCGGTACGGCGAGTACCAGACAGCTACCCGACCCCTGGGGAAGCCGGCCATTGTCCAGCCGGTCCGCCGCGAGCGGAACCCAGGGGTCGACCCTTTCCGTGGGTAAGCCGATCCGGCGCCGTGACGGCGGCGTGACGGGGGCCACCAAGGGCCACGAGCGGCGAATTGGCTGCTCCGGACCGGCGCGGCAGCGACGTACGCTTGCCTGGATCCAGCAGATTGTGAGCCGGCGCAGGCCGGCGAGTCCCACCCGCGAGGAGAGCCGCACCATGTCCAGCACCGAGCCCGCCACCACGTCGCAGAGCAGCGCCGGCAGCACGCCCACCGTCGGCACCGCACGGGTCAAGCGCGGCATGGCCGAAATGCTCAAGGGCGGCGTGATCATGGACGTGGTCACCCCCGAGCAGGCGAAGATCGCCGAGGACGCCGGCGCGGTCGCGGTGATGGCCCTGGAGCGGGTGCCGGCCGATATCCGGGTGCAGGGCGGGGTGGCCCGGATGAGCGACCCGGACATGATCGACAGCATCATCGACGCGGTCTCGATCCCGGTGATGGCCAAGGCCCGGATCGGCCATATGGTCGAGGCCCAGGTGCTGCAGGCGATCGGCGTGGACTACATCGACGAGTCCGAGGTGCTCACCCCGGCCGACGAGGCCAACCACATCGACAAGTTCGCGTTCACGGTGCCGTTCGTGTGCGGTGCCACCAACCTCGGCGAGGCGCTGCGCCGGATCGCCGAGGGCGCGGCGATGATCCGTTCCAAGGGCGAGGCCGGCACCGGCAACGTGGTCGAGGCGACCCGCCACATGCGGCAGATCCGCGCCGACATCCGCAAGCTCACCACCCTGGACTCCACCGAGCTGTACGCCGCGGCGAAGGAGCTGCGCGCCCCGTACGAGCTGGTCGCGGAGGTCGCCGCGGCCGGCAAGCTGCCGGTGGTGCTGTTCACCGCCGGCGGCATCGCCACCCCGGCCGACGCCGCGATGATGATGCAGCTCGGCGCCGAAGGTGTGTTCGTCGGCTCGGGGATCTTCAAGTCCGGCGACCCCGCCAAGCGCGCCGCCGCGATCGTGAAGGCCACCACCTTCTACGACGACCCGGACGTGATCGCGAAGGTCTCCCGCGGCCTCGGCGAGGCGATGGTCGGGATCAACGTCGCCGAGCTTCCCGAGTCGCAGCGGCTGGCCACCCGGGGGTGGTAGCCGATGGCGCTGATCGGTGTCCTGGCGCTGCAGGGCGACGTCCGGGAGCACGTCAGGCTGCTCGCTGAGTCCGGCGCCGAGGCGGTGCCGGTACGCCGTACCGAGGAGCTGCTCAGCGTCGACGCGCTGGTGATCCCCGGCGGGGAGTCGACCACGATCAGCAAGCTCGCCACCGAGTTCGAGCTGTACGAGCCGATCCGCAAACGGATCGCCGAGGGGATGCCGGCGTACGGGTCATGCGCCGGGATGATCATGCTGGCCGAACGGGTGCTGGACGGCCGGCCGGACCAGCGCAGCTTCGGCGGCATCGACATGACGGTGCGGCGCAACGCGTTCGGCCGGCAGGTCGACTCCTTCGAGACCGACCTGACGATCGGCGGCATCGACGGCCCGGTGCACGCGGTGTTCATCCGGGCGCCCTGGGTGGAGTCGGTGGGCGGGCGGGCCGAGGTGCTGTCCCGGATCGACGGCGGCGTGGCCGGCGGTAGGATCGTCGCGGTACGTCAGGGAAACGTGCTCGCCACGGCATTCCACCCGGAGTTGACCAACGACCCCCGGGTCCACCGGCTCTTCGTGGAGATCGTGGCAGCCGCAGCGCGGGGCAACTGCTGAACGTCTGGTACGGAGGAGATACATGAGCGGCCACTCCAAGTGGGCGACCACCAAGCACAAGAAGGCCGCGATCGACGCCAAGCGGGGCAAGCTGTTCGCCCGCCTGATCAAGAACGTGGAGGTCGCCGCCCGTACCGGCGGCGCTGACCCGGCGGGCAACCCGACGCTCTACGACGCGATCCAGAAGGCGAAGAAGAACTCCGTACCCAACGACAACATCGACCGGGCGGTACGCCGGGGTGGCGGCCTGGAGGCCGGCGGCGCCGACTACCAGACGATCATGTACGAGGGGTACGGCCCGAGCGGTGTGGCGATCCTGATCGAGTGCCTCACCGACAACCGCAACCGCGCCGCGGGCGAGGTGCGTACCGCGCTCACCCGTAACGGGGGCACCCTCGCCGACGCCGGCAGCGTGTCGTACATGTTCAGCCGCAAGGGCGTGGTGATGGTCTCGAAGGCCGGCGAGCTGTCCGAGGATGACGTGCTGACCGCGGTGCTGGACGCCGGTGCCGAGGAGGTCAACGACCTCGACGAGTCGTTCGAGGTGGTCTGCGAGGCGACCGACCTGGTCGGCGTACGTACCGCGCTGCAGGAGGCCGGGGTCGACTACGAGTCGGCCGAGCAGGGCTTCCTGCCGTCGGTGACGGTGCCGCTGGACGAGGAGGCGGCCCGCAGGACGTTCAAGCTGATCGACGCGCTCGAAGACTGCGACGACGTACAGAACGTGTTCGCCAACTTCGACGTCTCCGACGAGATCATGGCGGCCGTCGGCTAGGGGCCGGTAACGGTCAGTCACCCACATCGGCACCTTACTGTGATGCTGGGCGGAATGGGCGGTTCGGGGCGGCCAGGACATTGACGCAGCGTGATAGCTTGCGGCCTTCCCGGCACGTGAATCCGTCTCAGTGGAGGGCCCGTGAAGGTCACGTTCCGTCAGCGTTTTCGCTACTGGTTCGACAACACCATGGCGAAGGGCACACCGGCCCTGATCGGCTGGCTCGGGGTGGTCGTGCTGGTGCTGGTGCTGCTCGGCGGCATCGCGCTGGCGCTCACCGCCTCCGGCGAACTGGCCGAACAGGGCCCGCTGGAGGCGTTCTGGCAGAGCCTGATGCGGGTCCTCGACCCGGGCACCGTCACCGGTGACGAGCCGAGATGGGCGTTCCGGGTGCTCAGCCTCGGGGTGACGTTCGGCGGCATCCTGATCTTCAGCGCACTGATCGGTGTGCTCACCACCGGTCTGGATGCCAAGCTCTCCGAGCTGCGCAAGGGCCGGTCCCAGGTGCTGGAGAGCGGCCACACCGTGATCCTCGGCTGGTCCGACCAGGTGTTCACGATCATCTCCGAGCTGGCCGAGGCGAACTCGAACCAGAAGCGCGCCGCGATCGCGATCCTCGCCGACCGGGACAAGGTCGAGATGGAGGACCAGATCCGTGCCAACGTGCCGGACACCCAGGGCACCAGGGTGGTGTGCCGTACCGGGGACCCGATCGACCCGGACGACATCAGGATGGTCAACCCGGACGAATCTAAGTCGATCATCGTGCTGCCGTCCGAGGAGGACGATCCCGACGCGCACCTGGTCAAGACGCTGCTCGCGATCACCAACGCGCCGGGCCGGCGGCCGGAGCCGTACCACATCGTGGCCGCGGTCAGCAGCCCGGAGAACATGGCGGCGGCGAAGCTGGCGGGAGGGGCGGAGACACACCTGGTCGACGTCGCCGACGTCACCGCGCGGCTGATCGTGCAGACCTGCCTGCAGTCCGGCCTGTCGGTGGTGTACAGCTCCCTCCTGGTGTACGAGGGCGACGAGATCTACACCCAGCCGCAGCCCGAGCTGACCGGCTGGACTTTCGGGGACATCCTGCACGCGTACCGCACCTCGACCGTGCTGGGGCTGGTCTCCCAGCGCCGGGTGCTGCTGAACCCGCCGATGCACACCCGCATCCAGCCCGGCGACCAGGTGATCGCGATCTCCGAGGACGACGACACCGTGGTGCTCGCCTCACATCGGCCGATGGTCGAGCAGCAGGCGATCGTGGCCGTGCACGGGCGGCCGAACGCACCCGAGCGCACCCTGATCCTGGGCTGGAACGACCGGGCGCCGATCATCATCCGGGAGCTCGACGCCTACCTGACCCGGGGCTCGGAGATCCACGTGGTCACCGACCGGGACGACGCCGGGCTGCGGGTTCACGAGCAGGCGCCGATGCTGCGTAACGCGACCGTTGCCCTCAAGGGCGCCGACGGGGCGGACCGGGCGGTGCTGGATGGCCTGGACGTCGGGCGGTACGAGCACGTCATCGTGCTGTGCCGCGACGACATCGACGCGCAGCTGGCCGACTCCCGCAACCTGGTGACGTTGTTGCACCTGCGCGACATGGAACATCAGATCGGCGACCGGTTCTCGGTGGTCAGCGAGATGGCCGACGACCGCAACCGGGTCCTGGCCCAGGTCACCAAGGCCGACGACTTCGTGGTCAGCGACAAGTTGATCTCCCTGCTGATGACCCAGATCTCGGAGAACCCGCGGCTGGCCGACGTGTTCGGCGACCTGCTCGATCCGGAGGGCTCGGAGATCTACCTCAAGCACGCCGGCTACTACGTACGGCTCGGCATGCCGGTGACGTTCTACACGGTGGTGGAGGCGGCCCGGCGGCGTGGCGAGGTGGCGATCGGCTACCGGATCGCGGCGCAGTCGCACCAGCCGCCGGAGTACGGCGTGGTGATCAACCCGGACAAGGGGGCGCGGGTGACGCTCAGCCCGCACGACCGGGTGATCGTGCTCGCCGAGGACTGAGCCGTCGGTACGGGCCCGGAGCGGCATCTCCGCCCCGGGCCCGTGTCCCGGCTATGCGGTGTCGACCGCCTTCACCGTGATGCCGACCGCCGTACCTAGCCAGAGCTGGCTCAGCACGTACTTGGTATCGCTCGGCAGGGTGCCCGACTCGTCGGCCGCCGAGGACGCGGCAGCGCCGAGCAGGTTGCAGTCGGCGTCGTAGAAGTACAGGTCGATGTCGTACGGCGCGGGCGAGTCCCCGGTCACCGTCACCGCGTGGGCGCCGTCGCCGAAGCTGTCCGGCAGGGTGGTCACCCAACCGTCGGCGCCCTGCGAGGCCGGCGGCGCGGTGCAGCTGGACTTGAAGTCGTTCGCCGTCACGCCGGTGGCGTCGTCGTCGACCGTACCGGTGGTCGGGTTGCCGGCCGCGATCGTGCCGGTCTCGGTCACTGGCTCGTCCGGCGGCTCCGGGGGCAGCGGCTGCACCCCGCTCGCGGTGGACGAGAACACCTGCAGCTCCCCGGTCTGGATCTGGGTCTTGGTGTTGCCCAGCGGCGCGTCGGTCCAGAACTTCACGAACTTCGCCCGTACCGGGTTCGGCAGCGTGAAGGTCTTGTAGTGCAGGTCCGGCGCCACCGGCCGCGGCGCGTCGTAGGAGAACCCGTCGGCCTTGACCAGCGTGGTCTGCCAGTTCTCGCCATCGGTCGAGGTCTGCACCGTGAAGCTCTTCAGCCCCTCGAAACGAGAGCTGGTGTACGCGCTGACCTGCACCGAGGTGATGTCGGCCTGCTGGGCGAGCTGGATCACCGCGTTGCCGTTCTCGCCGGACTTCCAGCTGCTCGCCTCGGTGTCGTCGAGCAGCTTGTCCGCACCCCGGGAGGTGGACGAGACCACGGTGGCCCCGTTCGCCTTCGACGCCAGGTTCGGCGCCAGCTTGACCTTCAGCGCCGTCGTCTCACCCGGCTGGATCGCGACGTCGCGGAAGGTACGCGAGCCGAACCCCGGCGCGCTGACGGTTAGCGTGTACGTACCGCCGACCACCGGGGCGCTGAACTTGCCGGTGTCGCCGGTCTTGCGCAGCGGCGTGACCCGCGCCTCGAACTCACCAATGATCACCTTGGCGTTCGCCACCGGCTTGTTGGTGGAGGCGTTGACGATCTTGCCGCTGAGCGTCCCGTTGCGGCCCGGGTTGCGGTGGGCGTACGACGGCACCGGGTCCGTGTCCTCGCCGCCGTTCGTGGTGGCGTACTTGCCGAGCCCCCGGCCGGCGAAGCCGGTGTAGACGATGTCGGCGATGGTGGCGTAGTCCGACCGGGAGTGGTAGCGGATGTCGAGCGCGGTCAGGATCGCGTCCCGGGCGTCGACAAAGGACGGATCCGGTGCGGTGATCGGCATCGCGTCGGTGACGATCCGCTGCGCGATCTCGCTGCCGGCGGCGCGGCCGTACTTGGCGACCAGAGCCTTCCGCACCTGCCACAGGATCGCGGTCCAGATCGAGCCGTCGGAGTGCACCTCGGCGCCGACCAGGTCGAAGCCGATGTCGCCGTACTGGGTCGGGTCGGCGTCGTAGCTCCAGCTGCGGATGCCGCGCTCGTCGTTGCCGGTGACGTACTTGCCGACCACGGAGCTGGTGTCCAGCCCGCTGCGGTCGAGGTGGTTGAGGGCGTACCAGTCGCTCCAGCCCTCACCCATCGAGCCGGACTGGTGGGCACCCAGCGCACCGTCCTCGGGGCTGACGTAGCGGTTGGTGAGGCCGTGCACGTACTCGTGCTCGATCACCGAGACGTCGAAGTTGCCGTCGGCGTACGGGCCTTCGAACGCGTCGTCGATCGGCTCCCAGAGGAACATCCCGCTCCACGACGGCAGCCCGTCCGGCAGCGTCAGCATGTACGCGTTGTCCCGCCCGGTGTACGTCGGCGCGCCACCGGTGGCCGCACCCGCGTGCACCAGCCCGATGAGCGGGTCGGCGCCGCTGCCGCCCTTGCCGTTGTTGTTGACCTGGAAGTTGCCGCTGGACTCGGTGAAGCCGAGCGCGTACAGCTCGTCGTGGATCCGGTTGTGGTGGTAGAAGAGGTTCGTCGCCGCCGGGTCCAGGTCCAGCGCGTACGACGGTGGCGCGGTGGCGCCTTCGCTGCGGCCCCAGTTGTTGGCGTACGCGTAGTTGAACTGGCTGGTGGCGCTGACCGGGCGGGGGCCCTGGTCGGCGGGCACCAGGAAGTTGGAGTAGTTGGCGTAGCTGTTGGCGTTGTTGCCGAACGTGGTCGGGCCGGGCAGTCCCGCGAGGCCGGTCGGGTCGACGTAGCCGCTGGGTGACTGCGGGTTCGGGCCGAAGGACCTGATCACCGGCGTACCGCCGCCCTCGGCGCCGGGGTAGTTCTCGTACACCGTGCCCTCGGAGGCAGAGTGGGTCAGGCTGCGCCGGTAGAGGATCCGGCCGTCGGCGGCGTCCACCACGGTGTCGTACGCCTCGAAGAGGCCCTTGACGAACAGCACCCGGTACGCCGGCCGTACCCCGCCGGCGGTAGGGAAGCTGGCCTTACGCAGGTACGAGGAGGCGGCGAACGGCCCCTTGCCAATCACCTGGTAGCCGGCGCGGGTGCCGGTGACGCTGGGGGAGTAGTCGACCCCGGAGGCGAGGCTGCCGGCGACCTTGCTCATCGCCGCGGTCGGCGAGAGCTCCCAGCTCGCCTTCAGCGCGGCGCTGCGTACGGTGTTCCCGGTGTACGACCAGACCCGGCCGTCGCCGTCCACGGTCAGGCTCATCCGGCCGCCGCGGGTGGTGGCCACGCCGCCGAAGGTCTGCGCCAGCTGCACCACCCGTACCGAGGTGCCGGGCAACGGGTGGTCGCGGGTGACGCTCAGCGCGGAGACGTCGGTGGCCGACAGGCCCAGCGCCGCCCGGTGCTCGGCGACCCACGCCTTCGCCACCTGCACCGCGGTGCCGGAGCGGGGTGCCGACAGGGCGCCGCCGTCGTGGCGGATCATCCGCGGCGTACCGAAACGGCGGTCCCAGCGGACACCGGCCCCGCTGGCGGTGGCCGACAACGCCGCGGCGGCTTCGGCCTGCGCGGTGGTGGGCGCCACCGGGTCGGCGCCGGCCCGGATGTCGAAGACGTCGTCGCCGGTCGGCGCCACGGCGCGCAGCTCGGACGCGTCGATCAACGCGCCGTTGGCGGGCGCGATCGCGAGTAGCATCGCGGCTGCCGTACCGATGGCGACGGCCAGATTGCGGGTACGCATGGTCGTTCCTCCCTGGGGGCGGCCGCTTGTGGTCACCGTCCCCACCTGCTCCGTCGGTACGACGACCCGCAACGTTTCACCGGGAGAACTCAGTCGTGTCGTCGGCGGAACCGCCCTACCGCGTGCCGGGCGGTGCCCCAGATGCCGCGCCGGAACAGCAGTACCACGAGCACGAAGATGCTTCCGGTGACGATCCCGATCTCCTCGAATCCGGCATCGGAGAGGAAGTACTCCAGCTGCACCACCAGGTACGCACCGATCACGCTGCCCCACAGGGTGCCCATGCCGCCGAGCACGACGATCATGACGGCCTTGCCGGAGGTGGTCCAGTAGACCTCCTGCAGCGAGGCGAAGCTGTGGCTGATCGCGAACAGGCCGCCGGCCAGTCCGGCAAGCGCCGCGGATATCACGAAGATGCCGAGCTTGTAGCGGTACGCGGGGTAGCCGAGCGCGCGTACCCGGGAAGGGTTGTCCCGGATCGCGACCAGCACCCGCCCGAACGGCGAGCGCACCACGCGCCAGGCGGCGAGGATGCCGAGCAGGATGAACGGCAGCCCGGCGTAGTAGAAGAAGAACGGGTCGGACAGGTCCAGTCCGAACAGCCGCGGCGGCGGCCCGACCAGACCGTTCTCGCCGCCGGTGACCGAGCGCCACTGGTTGGCGAGGAAGTAGATCATCTGCCCGAAGGCGAGGGTGACCATCGCGAAGTAGATGCCGGTGCGCTTCACGGCGAGGTAGCCGATGGGAACCGACAGCAGTGCGGCGGCGATCACGCCGGCGAGTACGGCGGCCGGGAATGGTGCGCCGGTGTGTAGTCCGACCAGGGTGGCGGTGTAGGCCGCGGTCCCCCAGAACGCGGCGTGCCCGAACGAGAGCAGCCCAGTGTAGCCGAGTAGTAGGTCCACTGAGATGGCCAGCAGCGCGAAGCAGGCGATGTCGAAGGCGATGGGTGGGTACATCAGCCACGGCATGGCCAGCGCCGCGACCAGCCCGGCGGCCAGCATCAGCCACCGGAGCGGCGAGCCGGCGCCGGCGACCCGTTCGGTGATCCCGGGGCGGGCCTTGGTCGCGGCGCGGGCCGTCTCGGCGATGCTCACGTGAGGACCTCCTCACGCCCGAACAGCCCGGTCGGCCGCCACAGCAGTACCGCGGCCATCAGGATGAACATCAGGATCTGTGAGGCCGCCGGGATGTAGAGGTTGCCCAGTGCCTGCACCATCCCGATTCCGAACCCGGCCGCGGTGGCGCCGAAGATGGAGCCGAGGCCACCGATGACCACCACCGCGAACACCGTGATGATCAGGTCGGCACCCATCGCTGGGTGCACCGCGCGCATCGGGGCGGCGAGTACCCCGGCCAGTCCGGCCAGCCCGATCCCGAACCCGAAGACCGGGGTGACCCAGCGACCCACGTTGATGCCCAGCGCCCGGGTCAGCTCCGGCCGCTCGGTCGAGGCCCGCACGATCATCCCGACCCGGGTACGGGTCAGCACGAACCACACCGCCAGGCACAACGCGACCGCGAACGCCAGCACGAACACCTGGTAGGCGGGGTATTCGAACAGTCCCAGATTCACCGTGCCCTCCAGCAGCGCCGGCCGGGCGTAGGGCTTGGACTGGGTGCCGTACTGCGACTTGACCAGGTCCTGGAGGATCAGCGCCAGGCCGAAGGTGAGCAGGAAGTTGTAGAGCGGGTCGAGCTTGGTCAGCCGGTGTACGAAGGCCCGTTCCAGGATCATCCCGATCACGGCCAGCCCGGTCGGGACCAGCAGCAGCGCCAGCCAGAAGTTGATCCCGGCCTCGGCGAGTAGCAGGTAGGCCCCGAACGCGCCGAGCATGTAGAACGCGCCGTGGGCGAAGTTGACCACCCGCAGCATCCCGAAGATCACGGCCAGGCCGAGGGCGAGCAGTGCGAGAAACCCGCCCCCGACCAGTCCGTTGAACAACTGTTGCGCGACATCAGCCATGAATCAGATCAACCCATCTGGCACTGGGTGTCCCCGACCGGCGCGAACGCCTTGTCGGCCGGGATGGTCGAGACGATCTCTTCGTAGTCCCACTCTTCGGAGACGTCGGCCTTGCTCTTCACCTTGGCCAGGTACGCGTCGTGCACCATCCGGTGGTCCTCGGCGCGGATCTTGCCGTTGCGGGCGAAGACGTCGTCGAACTCGTGGCCTTCCAGCTCCTTGACGACGGCGTCGGAGGCGTCGGTGCCGGCCCGGTCGGCGGCCTCCAGGTACTGCAGCGCCGCGGAGTAGTTGCCGGCGTGCGCGAACGACGGCCGGGTACCGGTCTTGTCCTTGAACCGGTCGGCCCACTTGCGGTTCTTCTCGTCGAAGTTCCAGTACCAGGCGTCGGTGAAGGTGACCCCTTCGAACGCCTCCACGCCCAGGGAGTGGATGTCGGTGATGAACATCAGCCCGACCGCGAGCCCCACGCCCTTGTCCGCCAGCTTGAACTCGTTGTACTGCTTGACCAGGTTCACCAGGTCGCCACCGGCCTGCATGGTGCCGATCACGTCCGGCTTCGGGTTCAGCTTCGGTGCCTTGAGCAGGAACGTGGAGAAGTTGTCGTTCGGGAACGGCGTCGGGTCGCTCTTGATCACTTTGCCGCCGCCCTCCTCGATGGCCGCGGTGAAGCTCTTGTTCATGTCCTGGCCGAACGCGTAGTCCGGGTACACGATGTACCAGTTCTTCGCGCCTTCCTGGGTCAGCGTGGTGCCGGTGCCGTACGCCAGCATGTAGGTGTCGTACGCGTAGTGGAACGTGTATTTGTTGCACGACTTGCCGGACAGCGCGGTGGTCGCGGCCGTCACGTTCATGTGGATCTTCTTCTTCTGGTTCGCGACGTTGGCGACCGCCAGCGCGGCAGAGGAGGTGGGGACGTCGAGGATGACGTCGGCCTGCTGCCGGTCGTAGAGCTCCGCGGCCTTGGCGTTAGCCACGTCCGGCTTGTTCTGGTGATCGGCGCTGATCACCTCGATCTCCTTGACCGCCGAGTCCGGATGGGCCTTCTTGAAATCCGCCACGGCCATCTTGACCGCCTCGACAGAGCCCTTGCCGGACAGGTCGGCGTAGACACCTGACTGGTCGTTGATGACGCCGAGCACCACCTTGTCGCCGGAGATCTTCCCCCCGCCCCCGCCCGGGCCGCCCTGGCCGCAGCCAGACAGCACCAGGGCACTCGCGGCGAGCAACGCCGCTGACTGTCCCACAATTCTTCGCATGAGTTGCCTCCTCCCGCCCCGCTGACCCGCGGGGCGCGTCTGTCATCAGATTCCGAGGTACGCCAGCAGTTCGGACTCCCGCTGCCGCACCTCTGAGTTGTCGAGGGTCTCGGCGATCCGGCCCTCCGCGATCAGGTAGTGCCGGTCCGCCACGGTGGCGGCGAAGTGGACGTTCTGCTCGACGAGCAGGACGGTGCCGCCGTGCGCCTTGACGTCCCGGATGATCTCCCCGATGCGTTGCACGATCACCGGCGCGAGCCCTTCGGTCGGCTCGTCGCAGACCAGCAGCCGGGCGCCGGTGCGCAACACCCGTGCCATCGCGAGCATCTGCTGCTCGCCACCGGACAGGCGGGTGCCGGGAAACCGCCGCCGCTCGCGCAGCATCGGGAACGTGTCGTAGACCCGTTGCAACGGCCACGGGTTCGGGCCGGTCGCGGGGGCCAGAGCAAGGTGCTCCGCGACGGACAGCGAGGCGAAGATGCCGCGATCGTCGGGCACCCACCCGACGCCGAGCCGGGCCCGCCGATGTGTCGGCAGCCGGGTCAGGTCCCGGCCCAGGAACTCCACCTGCCCGCGCTGCTGGCCGTGCAGCCCCATCAGGCAGCGCAGCAACGTGGACTTGCCGGCACCATTGCGGCCGACCAGCGTGACCACTTCGCCTTCGGCGACCTGCAGGGAGACGTCCTGCAGCACCTGCGCCTCGCCGTAGCCGGCGGAGAGCGATTCAACGCGCAGCATGGGGCTCTCCCAGATAGGCGGCGATCACCTGCGGGTCGTCGCGGACCTCGGCGTACTCGCCCTCGATCAGCACCCTGCCCAGTTGCAGTACGGTGACCCGGTTGGCGAGGCTCGCCACGACGCTCATGTTGTGCTCGACCAGCACCACGGTGCGGCCGGCGCGGACCTTCCCGATCAGCTCCACCGTGCGGTCCACGTCCTCGGCACCCATCCCGGCGGTCGGCTCGTCCAGTAACAGCACCTTCGGGTCCAACGCCAACGCCAGGGCCAACTCCAGGGCCCGCTTCTGTCCGTACGGCAGGGTGTCGGCGGGGGTGTCCGCGGCGTGCTCCAGCCCGACGCTGGCGAGGTGTTCCGCGGCCCGCTCGGCGTGCTGGCCCAACAGCTTGTCCGAGCGCCAGAACTGCCAGCCCTGCCCGGCCCGGCCGGCCAGCGCCAGCTCGATGTGCTCCCGCGCGGACAGCATCGGGAACAGGTTGGTGATCTGGAACGACCGGGCCATGCCCAGCCGGGCGATCCGTTCCGGTGGCAGCCCGGTGATGTCCCGCCCGGCCAGCTCGATCCGTCCCGCCGAGGGCGCGAGGAACCCGCTGAGCAGATTGAACAGGGTGGTCTTGCCGGCGCCGTTCGGTCCCACCAGGGCGTGCACGCTGCCCTCCGCGACCGAGAGGTCCACGCCGTCGACCGCCCGGAACCCACGGAACTGCTTGGCCAGCCCGCGGGCGGTCAGCACCGCCGGCGCGGCCGCCGTGTCAGACGACGCGTGGTCGCTGTCGGGCACCGTCACCTCCTCGTCAGGGGTGTAGTCACCCGCTGTCGCGTACGCGTAGGTCAGCGCACGTATTTCTTCCGTGCGCCCCGAACGCTATGGGCGGTGACGTGATGCGGGCCATGTAGCCGGTCAACACATTCCAGGCGTAGGGCACGGCTGCGGGCAACATATCCAGGTGGTGCGGAGCTCCGTGTCCGGGGACGGCCCTGGGCGGTCGCGGCTCCGCGAGTTCGGCGCCATATCGATGAGTCGAAAAGTAGGTTTCAGGCACATGTCGGTCTGATTGCCGTGAACCGTAGTCTGCCGCCTCAGAGGTAGTGACACAGGTCACTATTCGACTCAAACCGAGGAGTGCAGATGAACCGTTCTCTCGCCGCGCGGATGGGGGTCATGGCGGCCGCCCTCGCGATCGGAGTCCTCGGCGCCCTGGCCCTGGCCGCGCCGGCCCGGGCGGCCACGCTCACCCAGGTCAGCTCGTTCGGCAGCAACCCCGGCAACCTGACCATGTACTCCTACCGGCCCGACGGCCTGCCCGGCGGCTCACCGGCCGTGGTGCTGTTGCACGGCTGCACCCAGAACGCGGACACGTATTTCACCAACTCGGGCTGGCGCAAGTACGCCGACCAGTGGGGGTTCGCGCTGATCGTGGCCGAGCAGAAGTCAGCCAACAACTCCAACTCCTGCTTCAACTGGTTCCAGGCTGGCGACACCGCCCGGGGCCAGGGTGAGGCGCTGTCCATCCGGAGCATGGTGTCCTACGGCGTCAGCACGTACGGTCTGGACTCCTCCCGGATCTACCTCAGCGGACTGTCGGCCGGGGGCGCGATGAGCGCGGTCATGCTCGCCACGTACCCGGACGTCTTCGCCGCGGGTTCGATCATCGCCGGCATTCCGTACCGGTGCGCGACCAGCCTGGGCGGTGCGTTCGGGTGCATGAATCCGGGCGTCGACAAGACTCCCGCGCAGTGGGGCGACCTGGTGCGCGGTGCGTACCCCGGCTACGGCGGGCGCTACCCCAGGGTGGCGATCTGGCACGGTAGCTCCGACACCACCGTGGTGCCCAGGAACGCCACCGAGTCCGTCGAGCAGTGGACCGACGTGCGGGGCGTCTCGCAGACCCCGACCTCGACCCGGGACCTCGGCTTCAACACCACACTCAAGGTGTACGGCGGTGACGTGGTGCGGCTCTACCAGATCAGCGGGATGGGTCACGGGACCCCGGTACGGCCCGGCAGCGGCACAGACCAGTGCGGCACCGCCGCGGCGTACTTCCTCAACACCATCTGCGCCGCCTACCACGAGGCCGTCTTTTTCGGCCTGAGCGGCGGCACCCCGCCACCGTCACCGACACCGTCACCGACGACGAGTGATCCGGTGTGTGTCACGTCCAGCAACTACGCCCACACCACCGCCGGCCGGGCGTACCAATCGGGCGGCTACACCTACGCCAACGGGTCCCACCAGTACATGGGTCTGTGGAACACCTACACCACCACGACGCTGAAGCAGACCGGACCCAACTACTGGGTCATCGGCTGCTGAGCGGTGAGGCTCGCCGCCGCGACGCCCGGGGAAGGTGGGAGGGTGCGAGGCGGCGGGCGCCGCGGCGGCGAACGTTCTCATCGGCGTACCTGCTAGAGGCCGCAGGTGTTGACCAGGTCTCCATCGGTGGGACGGGGGATGGTACGGCTGGCCGGCGGCGACACTCGCCGGTCCACCCACCGCTCCAGCGCGGTGAACGCGTCCCGGTAGCAGGGCAGCATCGGCCTGAGGAGTTGCGGGTGTACGGGATAGAGCCCGTCGACGTGGTTGCCGCCCTCGATCCGGTAGTAGCGGAACCGCGGTTTGGTGCCGAGTTCGGCGTACACGTCGGAGTCGACGCTGATCGGCAGCAGCGTGTCGAGGGTGCCGTGCAGCGTGATCATCGGCTTGGAGACGTTGCCGGTCAGCGATACCCGCTCCACGGCGTCGTGCACCGCGTCCGGCCGGCTGGCGTAGTCGTAGTCGGTGTCGCAGCCGGGCACGCTGCCCGGCAGGCAGAACGGGTATCCGGCCTGGGTTTCGCCGTCGTACCCGGGATCGAACTCCTCGCGGTAGATGCGCTGCGTCAGATCCCAGTAGTACGTGTAGTGGAACACCCAGAGCGGCTCGGAGCCGGGCGCGTAGCCGGCGTCGAGCATCGCCTGGTGCGCCGCCTCGTCACCGGCGGCCGCCTTCGGGTAATGCCGCAGTGCGGGCGGCAGGAACGTGAAGAGGTTCGGCGCGTCTCCGGCGAACAGGGTTCCTTCCCAGTCCACGCCGCCGTCGTAGAGCCCGGGGCGGTTCTCCAGCTGCCACCGCGCCAGGTAGCCGCCGTTGGAGATCCCCGTGACGTAGGTACGCCGTGGCTTGCTGCCGTAGTGCTGGGCGAGGGACGCCTTGGCGGCGCGGGTGAGCTGGGTCATCCGGTGGTGCCACTCGGTCACCGCGTCACCGGGGCGCTGGCCGTCGGTGTAGAACGCGGTGCCGACGTTGCCCTTGTCGGTGGACGCGAACGCGTACCCCTTGGCGAGCAC
>JBOGDE010000107.1:0-15610 GCA_050701695.1 Micromonosporaceae bacterium | reverse complement strand
CCCGGCGCCAGCCCGAGGGCGGCGGCCCGGTCGGCCCCGGCGGTGGCGAGCGCGGTATGGCTGAGCGGGCCCCTGGGCAGGCCGGTGAGCGCGGGGGCGTCGGGGTCGACCGGCTCGGTCGGTACGAACCGGTCGCCGTACTGGCGTACCTCCACGGCGTAGTCACTGAAGCCGTTGGGGAGCTCGCGCAGCGGCATGCCGAACGGCGCCAGCGAGAGCAGGTAGCGCTCGTCGGCGGGCCAGCCGCGGGCCTCCTCGGCGCGGTCGGCGGCGGCGAAGACCACCTCCACCGACTGTGCCGCCTCGCCGCGACCCCCGTGCGCGGTGGCCACCCCGGCCACCCAGCAGCCGAGCAGGATGCCGGCGGTCTGCCAGTGCGCCGGCAGCAGCGCCACCGCGGTCTCTCCGGGGCTCAGGCCGCACCCGTCGACCAGCAGGTTGGCCGTCTTCGCCACCCAGTTGTCGAGGGTGGCGACCGACAGCTCGGTACGCTCCCCACTGGCCTGGTCGTAGTACGTCAGGAACGGCCGCGCCGGGTCCTCGGTGACAGCGGCGGTGAGCAGGCTGGCAGGCGTGTCCGACATGGTGACCAGTCTGCCGGAGGCTCAGCCGGGGCTGACGATGCGGTGGTCGAAGGCGTACACGATGGCGGCGGCGCGGTCGCGTAGGCCGAGTTTGGCGAAGATCCGGCCGATGTGGCTCTTCACCGTGACCTCGGAGATGTAGAGCTCCTCGGCGATCTCGGTGTTGGAGCGGCCCCGGCCGATCAACGCCAGCACGTCCAGCTCGCGCGGGGTCAGCTCGTCGGGCGGCTCGGCCGGACCCGGCGCGTCCGCCGGCGCTGCCCGGTACGCCGCCAGCACCCGCCCGGTCACCGACGGGTCGAGCATCGCGTCGCCGGCGGCGACGGTACGTACCGCCCGGATCAGCTCCTCGGCGGGGGAGTCCTTGAGCAGGAAGCCGGCGGCGCCGGCGCGCAGCGCTCCGGAGAGCAGCTCGTCGTCGTCGAACGTGGTCAGCACCAGCACCGGCGGTGGCGCGGCGTGGCGGTGCAGCCGGCGGGTCGCCTCGATCCCGTCCACATGTTTCATCCGCAGGTCCATCACCACCACGTCGGGCTGGTGGGTCTGCACCGCGTACTCGACCTCGCCGCCGTCGGCACACTCGGCGACGATCTCGAAGCCATCCTTGCGGCGCAGGATCCGGCGCAGCCCGGAGCGCACCAGCTCCTGGTCGTCGACCAGCATCACCCGTACCTGGGTCACTGTTCGGCCGCCGGGGTACGCCAGCGGAACATCGCGGGCAGCTTGTCGCACGCCTCGGCCGGCAGCGCGGTGTCGTTCTCTGAGCCGGGTAGGCGTACCTCGACCAGCCAGCCGGAGCCGTTGGGCCCGGCCCGGAACCGCCCGTTCATCAGGTCGCAGCGCTCCCGCATCCCGCGCAGCCCGGCGCCGCCCTCGCCGGGCGGTGACGCGGTGGTGGGCAGGCTGTTCCAGACCGTGAACCGGGGCGGATCGGCGGTCAGGTCCAGGGCGGCGCGGACCCGGGCGCCGGGGGCGTGCTTGGCGACGTTGGACAGCGACTCCTGGGCGATCCGGTAGAGGCCGAGCCCCGTGGCCTGCGGCAGCGTGGTGTGATCACCCTGCGCCTGGTACGTCACGTCCATGCCGGCCCGGCGGAACTCGGCGACCAGGTCGGCGATCTCGTCCAGCCCGGGCAGCGCCGCCGTACCCGGGCTCGAAGAGTTCAGCAGACCGACCGTACGCCGGATATCGGTCATCGCCTGCCGGCCCAGCCGTTCGGCGTCCCGCAGCGCGTCGACCGCCTCGGAGACGTCGCCATCACCATCCTCCAGGTCGCGCCGCGCGGCGGTCAGGTGCAGCAACGTGATGCTCAGCGAGTGCGCGATCACGTCGTGCACCTCGCGGGCGATCCGCTGCCGTTCCTCGCTGGCGGCCTGCGCGGAGCGGGTGGCGGTCAGCTTGCGTTCCCGCTCCAGCTCCTTCATCTGCCACTGCATCACGAAGCCGATGTTCCAGCCGGCCAGGATCACCGCGATCCAGATCGCCACGCTGCCATCGATCGGTTGCACCGCGTCGATCCCGACCAGCACCCCGGCCAGCCCCAGGGTGTACGGGGCGCTCAGCCGTACCGAGGAGGTGGCCGCCAGCTCCCCGGCGAGCAGACACAGCAGCAGTGGCGCCATGTCATTCTCGACCGGGCCGACGATCATCATGCCCGCGGTGGCGCCGGCCACCACCCCGGCGAACAGCCAGCGCGGCGGCATCCACCCCGACAGATGCTCGATCACCCAGGGCGCGACCGCGAGCAGCCCGAGCAGGTCGTCCAGCCCGGGCGGGAAGAACGGATCCCGCTGCAGCACCGCGACCACGGTCGCCCCCACCGCCAGCGCCGTCATGCACGCGGGGATCCACCACGGCCACTCCAACCCCTTCAGGTTGGACGGTGGCCGGCCGCGGATGAAGTCCAGGACCGGGATGTGCACGTACCCAGCCTAAGGAGGTGGTACGACGGCGACATCCGACCCCGGGCGGATCGCCACCCGTCCGGGGTCGCAGCCCGAAGACTCGACCCCCGTACGCAGACCGGGCGCCGTGCGAATTCGTAGCGTTCGGGAATTACCCGACGAGGAGGTCGAGATGGGCACCGCATGGGAGAACTACCGCCGCCGTGCTGGGGTGCTGCGGCAGGTGCTGGCGCGGCTCGACGACACTCCGGGCGCCTCGGTGCGGTGGTACGACGTACCCGGCGTCACCGAGGTGTTCGCCGACCGGGAGGACCTGCTGCGCGAGCTGCACCGGGTCTGGGCGAACCGGCTCGCCGCCCGGGTGGACCTGGCCCTGGAGTCCGACCACCACGAGCTGGCGCACAGCGTGATGCGGGCGTGGCAGGAGGTGGCGGCCGAGCTGCCGGCGTTGCGCCGGGTGCTCGACCACCACGCCGGTGACCCCGCGATCTGGTACGCCACCCGGCGCGAACACCGGATGCTGGCGGTCGCCGCCGGCCTGGCGATCCTGGACGATCCCGAGGACCACGCGGTGGCCGAGGGGGTACGCCTGGTCAACTCGGTGACGCTGCCCGCGCCCCGCCCGCACCGGGCCCGCGTCTTCGGCCGCCCGCTCCGGCTCCGCCCCAACCCCGCCGCGTAACCGCGGGCTAGCGGACCCAGGGTGGGGTGATGCGGGTGCCGTCGGTGAGGACGCCTTCGAAGCCGACGGAGGTGGTGACCCAGGCGGCGACCGGCCGCTCGCCGGTGTCGAGGCGCAGCGTGACCCCGGCGGGCGCCACCAGTACGTCGCCGGGCGTCAGCGGGTGCGGCTCGTCGTCGAGGGTGATCACCGGCTCACCGTCCAGCACCAGGAACACCTCCTCCCGCCCGATCCGGTGGGGTACGCCGACCACGCCGGCGGGTACGTCGAGCCGCCAGGCGCACAGCTCCCGGCTCCCCAGGCTGGGGGCGGCGTAGGAGGTGAACGCGGCGCCGTGAAGCTGGTGCCGTACCGCGTCGGAGGGGCGTACCAGAGGCATCGGGGGCTCCCGTCGAATAGGCAAGCTGCTTGACAATATTGTCAAGCAGCTTGCGCTTTGTGTCAAACTCTGATCATGGCCGACGACGACATGGCCGCGTCCCTGCCGGCGCTGGTGCTGGCGGTCTCCGCCGGGCTGGTCGAGCAGATCCACGCCGGCGTGACCGCGCGCGGGTTCGGCGACGTGCGGCCGGCGCACGGATTCGCGTTCGTCCGGCTCACGCCGCACGGCGCCACGGTCAGCGAGCTCGCCGTACACCTCGGAGTCACCCGGCAGGCGGCCAGCCAGCTGGTGGAGGAGCTGGAACGCAAGGGGTACGTACGCCGCCGGCCCCACCCCGACGACGCCCGCGCCCGGCTGGTGGTGCTCACCGACCGCGGAGTCGCCTGCACCCGGGCCGCCGATGCCGCCGCGGCCGACGCGATCCAGCCGTGGGTCGCCACGCTCGGGGCCGCCCGGGTGAGGCAGCTGCGTGACGACCTGGCCCGGCTCGCGCCCCCGGGCCGGCTCCGCCCCACCTGGTAGCCCCGGCGCTGCCCTCCACGATCCGGAGAAATCCCGCTATTTGCTGATCATGCGGGCAGGGATTCCCGTATCAGTGGAGGGAGTCGAGGCGCGGGGGTGGGTGCGGATGAGCCGAGCAGTGGTACGGGCGGTCGGGTTGTCGCTGGTGATGGCGAGTTCCATGGCGGCGCCGGCGTCGGGGCAGGCGACGGAGTCGGGACCGACGCCGGCCACCGAGCCGGCACAGGTTCAGGTGCGGGCGTTCGACCTCGGCAGCTACCGGGTGCCGGAGGGCGGCGCCCGCCGGGCCGCCGACTCGCTGACCGTCCGCCGCGAGGTGGACGGGTTCAGCGCGTACACGGTGAGCTGGACCGGGTCGAGCCCACCGCGCGGCATCGCCGGACGGGTACGCCGCCACGGCGCCTGGAGCGGCTGGCAGGCGCTCGACCTCGACGAAACCGCGCGCCCGGCGCACCGGGTCGGCGCCGGACTGGTCTGGGCCGGCCCCAGCGACGGCGTCGAGCTCACGGTCACCGGTGGCGCGCCGCGGGAGTTGCGGCTGGAGCTGATCGACCCGGGAGACCGGCCGAGCGACCACGTGCCCGCTCCGGAGGCCACGCCCGGCCAGCCCGCGATCGTCTCCCGCGCCGACTGGGGCGCCGACGAGAGCAAGATGACCTGGAAGCCGGAGTACGCCGACACGCTGTCCGCGATCGTGCTGCACCACACCGCGACCAGCGGCGACTACCAGCCCGAGGACGTACCGAAGATCATGCGGTCGATCTACCACTACCAGGCGGTGACGCTGGAGTGGGGCGACATCGGCTACCACGTGGTGGTGGACCGCTTCGGCCGGCTCTGGGAGGGGCGTACCGGTGGGCTGCGCAAACCGGTGATCGGAGCCCACGCGGGTGGTTTCAACGTACGCACCGCGGGCATCTCCATGATCGGCACCTTCACCGAGACCACCGTGCCGGACGCGGTGATCGACGCTGCGGCCCGTTACGTGGCGTGGCGGTTCGCGCCGTACGGCGTGGACCCGGGTGGCTCTACCCGGCTCACCGGCGGCCCGAACACCAAGTACGACAAGAAGGTCACGGTGACGGTGCCCCGGGTGTACCCGCACCGGCAGACCAACGCCACGGAGTGCCCCGGTGACCAGGGCGTCGCGGCACTCCCCGCGATCCGTGACGCTGCGTACCGGTACGGGGAGTGACGGCAGGCGGAGTATGACGTTCCGGCAACGTCTCGGCGGAACCCGCCGGGCGGCGGTCGACGGTGCGGGCGGGGTCCGGCGTAGGCTTGCCACAACGTGTGAAATTGGTGACGTGAGCTTGCGGCGGCGCGCCCGCTGCGAGCCCATGGTGCCGAGAAGGCATGTGGTACAGAAGACCAGCGGTACAGAACATCTCAGCGAGGAGTTGGATCCGTGACCGGCGGCAGCCTGCCCCGAGTGCTCGTCGACGCGACGAGCGTCCCGGCTGACCGTGGCGGCGTCGGACGATATGTGGACGGCCTGCTCGGTGCGCTCAGCACGGCAGAGGTGGACCTGGTGGTCGTCTGCCAACGTACCGACGCCGAACGCTACGGCCGTATCCTGCCGCGGGCCCGGGTGGAGGCGGCGCCCAGCGCGTGCTCGCACCGGCCCGCCCGGCTGGCCTGGGAACAGACCGGGCTGCCGATGTTCGCACAGCAGGTCGGCGCGTCGGTGATTCACTCTCCGTACTACACCTGTCCGCTGCGGGCCGGGCTGCCCGTCACGGTGACGGTGCACGACGCCACGTTCTTCACCGAGCCGGAGCACTACGACAAGGCCCGTGGCACCTTCTTCCGCTCCGCGATCAAGACCTCACTGCGCCGCGCCGCCCGGGTGATCGTGCCCAGTAAGGCCACCCGCGACGAGCTGATCCGGCTGCTGGACGCCGACCCCACCAAGATCGACGTGGCGTACCACGGGGTGGACGCGGATGCCTTCCACGTGCCGACCGACGCCGAGAAGGCGCGGGTACGGGCCCGGCTCGGGCTCGCCGACTGCGACTACGTCGCGTTCCTCGGCGCCAAGGAGCCGCGCAAGAACGTCCCCAACCTGATCCGCGGCTGGGCTCGCGCCGTGGCGGATCACGACGACCCGCCGGCGCTGGTGATCGCCGGCGGCGCCGGCCACGACGACGACATCGACAAGGCGGTCGCGGAGCTGCCGGTGCACCTGCGGCTGCTGCGCCCGGGTTACCTGCGGTACGCCGACCTGCCCGGCTATCTCGGCGGCGCGCTGGTCGCGGCGTACCCGTCGCACGGCGAGGGTTTCGGGCTGCCGATCCTGGAAGCGATGGCATGCGGCGCCCCGGTGCTGACCACGCCCCGGCTCTCGCTGCCGGAGGTGGGCGGCGACGCGGTGGCGTACACCGGGGAGGACGCCGACGAGATCGCCCGTGACCTGGGGTCGCTGCTCGCCGACGCCGACCGCCGCGCCGATCTGTCGGGCCGCGCCGTGGAGCGGGCCAAGGAGTTCACCTGGCAGTCCAGCGCCGAGGCCCATCTGCACTCCTGGGCACGGGCGGCGGCCGGTCCCGAAGAGGATTGATGAGTCCCGAGCCCACCGAAGGCGCTGACTCCCTCGATGCGTCACGCCCGGGACTCAGCGCCTTCGAGCTGCACGTGGTGATCCCCGCGGGCGGTAGCGGGACCCGGCTGTGGCCGCTGTCCCGCGCCAGCAACCCGAAGTTCCTGCAGGGGCTCACCGGCACCGGCCGCAGCCTGCTGCAGGCCACCGTGGACCGACTCGCCGACCTGGTGCCGTACCAGCGGGTGCACGTGGTCACCGGGGTCACCCACGCCGCCGCGGTGGCCCGGCAGCTGCCCCGGTTGCCCGAGCAGAACGTGCTGGTGGAACCCTCGCCGCGGGACTCCTGCGCCGCGATCGCGCTCGCCGCGGCGCTGATCGCGGTCGAGTCGCCGGACGCGCTGATGGGCGCCTTCCCGGCCGACCACCTGATCGCCGACGTACCGCGGTTTCTGGACGCGGTGCGCGCGGCGATGACCGCTGCCGGGGCCGGTCAGCTCGCCACCATCGGCGTCACCCCCACCCGTCCCGAGGTGGGGTACGGCTACCTGCGCTGCGGTGAGGCGCTGCCGGGCGTGCCCGGCGCGGTGCGGGTCGCCGAGTTCAAGGAGAAGCCGTCGTACGAGGTCGCCGAGGAGTACGTGAAGTCCGGCGACTACCTGTGGAACGCCGGGATGTTCCTGTGGCGGGTCAGTGTGTTCCTCGACGAGCTGGCCCGGCAGCGTCCTTCGCTACACGCCGGGGTGACCCGGATCGCGGCGGCGTGGTCCACCGGCGCCCGCGAGACGGTGCTCGCCGAGGAGTGGCCGAAGCTGGAGAAGATCTCCGTCGACTACGCGGTGATGGAGGGAGCGGCGGCGGCCGGGCGGGTCGCCACCGTACCGGGAGACTTCGGCTGGAACGACGTCGGCGACTTCCGCACCCTGGGTGACGTGCTGCCCGCCGACGCCGACGGCAACGTGGTGATCGGCGAGGGTGAGCTGCTGCTCTCCGACGCCGCGCACAACGTGGTGGTGCCGGCGCCCGGGCGGTTGCTCGCCGTACTGGGGGTGCGGGACCTGGTGGTGGTCGACACCCCCGACGCGGTGCTGGTCTGCCACCGGGACCGGGCGCAGGACGTCAAGAGGCTGGTCGACGCCCTCCGCGACCGCGGCGACACCGACCACGTCTAGACGCGGCTGAGGCGCACGCTGGCGGCGTTCTCGCTCGCTTGTGTGCCAACACCGCACACGGCGCCCGCTGCGGCCTTGCCAGCGGCGTTCTCGCTCGCGTGTGTGCCAACACCGCACACGGCGCCCGCTGCGGCCTTGCCAGCGCACACCTCAGCCACGTCTAGTGCCCTGGGATTCCGACCAGGTTTTGACGAGTCGCTTCGGTGCTTGGCACAGCCATGCTTCGGTGACCAGCTCGCGGGCCTCGTCGGCGGTGAGCCGGTCGAGCTGGGAGATCCGCACCAGGATCGCCGGGTAGCCGTTGAAGTGCGAGGTGGTGAAGTAGGCACCGGACGGGTCGGCCAGCAGCGCCTGCTTCACGCCCTCGTCGGCGACCCGGAACATCAGCACGTCGTCGAGCCGCTCACCGGTCTCGGCGTCCACCGCGTCCGGCCGCTGGCTGCGGTGCACCAGGAACATCTTTTTCCGCACCCGATACCACGGCCGCCCGTCGTCGGAGAGCTCCTCGGTCACCTCGGGCAGGGCGAGCGCGGCGGTGCGTACATCCTCGAAGCTGGTCATGCCGCCGATGCTGCCATCCGGGTGTGACATCCGGGTCGGTCAGTCTCCGGAGAGCTGGTGCTCCAGATCCTGCAGGTCCTTGGTGAGGTTGCGGCGCACGATCGCGGCCATCATCGGCCCGGCGATCCGGTAGTACGTACTGGCGTCACCGCGTACCCGGATGCTGGCCAGGGTGCCGTCCGGGTGCGGGTCGAACCGGTAGGTGACGTGCATCGGCATCGGCCCCGCCACCGACTCCATGTCCAGCTCGGTCGGGGGATCGTACGCCGCCACCCGTAGCACGTAGTCGATCCGCTTCCCGAGGAAGTACGCCGTGCGCGTCACCTCGGCGCCGACCCCGAACTCCTCGCCGTCGGCGGGCTTGGTCAGCGCGGCCTCACGGATCCCCTGGGTCCATTCGTGGTCGTGTCGCCAGTCCATCGCGTACGCCGCGACCTTCTCCGGCGGCAGCCCGATAACCCGCTCCACACGTACATCCAGCGCCATGCCCCCATGGTGTCCCTCGCCGGCGCCCGCCACGTCCCTTTCGCCAGAAGTGGTCACCGCACGCCGCCCCATACAGTGGTGGGGTGATGCTGGCCGCGGACGTGTTGGCGGTGCTCACCGTGCTGTCCCGGGCCGGCGTGGACGTCTGGATCGGCGGCGGGTGGGGCATCGACGCGCTGGTCGGTGAGCAGACCCGCCAGCATCGCGATCTCGATCTGATGCACCGCCACGACCACGAACCGGCGCTGCTGGCGGCGCTGTCCGACGCGGGTTTCGCGGATACGCTCGACGCCCGTCCGGTGAGATTCGTCCTGGCCGACCGCGCCGCTCGGGAGCTGGATCTGCATCCACTGGTCTTCGCTCCAGACGGAGCGGCCACACAGGCCTCGACAGACCCCGAGCGTCCGTTCCGCTATCCCGCCGACTGTTTCGTTACCGGAAGCATCGGCGGTACGACGGTGCCGTGCCTCTCGGCGGCGCAGCAGGTCTACTTCCACCAGGGGTACGAGCCGACCGCCCGCGACCACCACGACATGGCCCTGCTACGGCAGAGATTCGCCATCCGTACCCACTTCTGAGACGTGGCCGGTCCAGTGTGCATGGTGCCCTAGGCTCGGCGGTCATGACGAAGTATCTGCAGGTGTCGACGGCGGCCGAGAGCCGGGACGCGGCGGAGGCGCTGGCGCGAGCGGCGGTCGAGGCGCGGTTGGCTGCGGGGGTGCAGATCGTCGGTCCAGTGGTGTCGGTGTTCTGGCATCAGGGTGAGTTCGGTACGGGTGAGGAGTGGCAGTTGCTACTCAAGACCCGCAGTGACCGATACGCCGCTCTTGAGGCTCACTTGCTGGAGCATCACCCGTGGCGCAACCCTGAGATCAGCGCGGTGCCGATCGTGGCCGGCTCCGAGGCGTACCTGGGGTGGATTGACCGCACCATAGAGCCGAACGTCGAGGGTTGAATCAGACCTTCACGAGATCCAGCAGTTGAGCCACGGGTGCCAGGGTTTGATGCTTGGCGAGGCTCTGGATGACGGGAGCCACTCGGCGGCGAGGTCGCACTGATGCCACGCTTTGAGAGAGGCGCCAGACCCTTCCGGTGACGTCTGCGGCCTGTTCGATCTCGCCTGCGGCGAGGTAGGCCTCCGCGAGGTAGGACAGGTACAGGGATTTGTCCCGCGCATGGGTGTCGGTGAACCCTTCGAGCGCGTTCTCCAGGACCGGTGCGGCACGCAGCGGTCGACGGAGCGCGGTCCAACATCTCCCTGTCATGATCCGCAGTTCGTGCGGGTCGACCCAGGCTGCCCAGTCTGGGGCGTGTCGTGCGTATCCTCACGAAGGGCCGATTCAGCGGTGGCGAGCGCCTTTTGCGTTCCGGCTTCGTCTCCGACCTCCGCACAGGCGATGGCGAGGCGTTCCTGCAGCAGCGCCTGCACCTGGCCGGGCGCGTCGCCGCCTGCGACGCGGCACGATGTCTGGGCCAGGTCGACCGCGCCGGTCGGATCGGTATCGAGCATCTGATACGCGCGGAAGGCCAGGGCATTGCCTGCCAGCGGTGCGTCCCCGGAGTCGGTGGCCGCTCGGAGGCTCGCTTCATACAGGCGCGTCGCTTTTGTGTGCCAACCTGCGTCGAAGGCCGCCCAACCGGCTTGTTGGGCTTGCTCCGCAAGCACCGACAACAACTCGCGACCGGTCCGTTCGGTGTAGTGGCCGTTCTTCAGCAAGCTCGCAGTGGCCCGGCACTCGGCAAGGTACGCCCGGTACGTGTCACCGCCGCCGAGCACGTCATCGAGCCGGCGGAGTCGAGCGGCCCGTTCCCGTAGCTGTGTTGGCACCTGGGCGCCGATCCGTCGACCTACGGTGCCGTCGGGGACGTCGAGGTTGGGCACCGCTCCAGCCAACGGGAGCCTGAGGAAATCTCTACGCAGCACCCCGTTGTCTCCGTTCGGCTCCATGCAAGACGCGGCTGGCACCGGCTGGATCCGACGAGGTGCGAGGCCGAGGAGCATGCGCGTCTCGTCGGGCATGTCGCAGCCATCGGCGACGCGTTCGAGTACGCCTATGGCGGTGATGGACCGGCGGCCGCTCATGACTTTGCTGACGTAACCCTGCTCCAGGCCGACCGCAGCGCCGATCTTGGTTTGGCTGGCGCCCGTATACCGCCTCAACAAGTGAAACAGCGCGCCGATATCGCGTCGGCGTAACGCATCGCTGACCTGCACGCGGGCCCAGAAGTCGCCTGGCACGGTGAGTGGTTGCGCCGCGTGCTCGGTCACGACCGTCCCCTGGGCGTCGTCTGATGGTCACTCGCGTGCGCTGAGCATATTGCGTTGTGTCACCACGAGCCAGGCCGTCCATGTCACCTGGACATGGGTCGCGGGACATGGGCACCGCCTCGGACTCCCGCCAAGCTGCGAGGTCTGTACAGACCTGACGAGGGAGGCTACCGGTGGACGACCACGAAGACGAAACCCCGCAGATGCGCCCGATGCCACCTGCGGTCGTGCCATATGGCGGGGACCTCGCTGTCGCTCGAAGTATCGCGGCGGTGCACGTGCGGAATCCGTGGAATGCGCGGTGTCGGGCGTGCCGGGAACGCTATCCCTGCCCGGATCGGCGGGACGCCGATACCGTCCTCGGGCGTCGGCCAGTCGAGCGGCGACACATCGCGCTGCTCCTAACGGTAGGGCTCGTCGCCGCGCTGACCGTCGCCCTCATCGCCGCAGCGGTGATTCGGTGATGGCGCCTACGGCGGGACGTGCCGCTGTCACCGACCCCTACCTGCTACGCGGCCTGCTCGACTGCACTCGCTGCGATCGCGCGATGACTCCCACCTACTGTGGCAACGGCCGCGCCTACGACTGCGGCCCCGGATGTGATCAACAGAGCCTCGGCGCGGCCACGGCCGAGGCAGACCTGCTACTCAACGCGCTGATCCGGTGCGCGGTCACCCTCCACCCCGATCTCCGTGACCGCCGAGGCCCCACCGTGACGGCAGACGAGGTGAGCCTCTGGCAACGTTGCGACATCGCCGACCGCCGAGCGGTGCTGCTCTCGGCGTACACCCGAGTGCATGTGAATGCGGAAGGGAAGCTCCGCCCGGTCTGGCGGCATCTCGCTGAGCACCCGGCCACCACTCCGGTGTGACGACCTCACATTGCGTGGGCGCGGGTGAGGGCGGGCGTTATCAGGCGGTGTACGGCGTCGGCGAGCGGGGTGGGGAGGGCGTCGGGGGCGAACCAGTCCAGCGCCAGGGACTCGTCGCTGCGCTGCTCGGCGGCGCCGGGCGGGGCCACCGCGACGTACCGGACGTCCAGGTGGCGGGTCGGTACGCCGAGCGAGCAGGTCACCGGGTGGATGTCCACGTCGATCGGCTCCGGGTGCAGCCGTAACCCGGCGATGCCGCTCTCCTCGGTGGCCTCCCGCAACGCCGCACCGGCCAGGGTGGCGTCATCCGGCTCGCAGTGCCCGCCCAGCTGCACCCACTTGCGGATCCGGCCGTGCATCGCCAGCAGCACCCGGCTCGCCACGTGGTCGACCACCAGCACGCTCGCGGTCAGGTGCCCGGCGACGGTCTCCCGTCGCATCGCAGCGGGCTCGGTGGTGAGATAGCCGAGGATCTCGTCGCGTACCGCCGACTGTGCCGGGTCTGGCGCCCGCCAGCCGGTGAGGGTACGCACCGCGTCGGCGTGCAGCGTCGCACCGCGGCCGGCGGCGAGGCCCTGGGCGCGGGCTTCGGCGGTGCCCAGGGAGAACATGTCCTCGTCGGACGGACGTACCAGCGCGGTCGCGCCGGGGGCGTCGTCGGCGAGCAGGGTCGGGTCGACGCCGCGTACCACCGCCACCGGCACGCCGTCGGTCTTGCCCTTCACCAGCTCGCCGGCGGCGGCCAGTTCGTCGGCGACGGCGTGCTGGGTGAGCTGCAGCTGATTGCCGTGCGGGTCGTGGTCGCCGCGGTGGTCACGCAGTGGGTGCAGGCCGGCGACGCCGATCGCGACGTCGGTGAGGCCGAGCCGCCACGGGCGCCCCATGGTGTCGGTGACGATCACCGCGACGGTGACGCCTCGTTGCCGCAGCCCCTCGCGCAGCCGCCGGGCCGAGGCGTCCGGGTCGTCCGGCAGCAGCACCAGCCACCCGGGGTCCACGTTGGAGGCGTCGATGCCGGCGCTGGCCAGCACCAGGCCGTGCCGGGTCTGCACGATCCTGGTCGGGCCGCGGCGCGCCACCTCGCGTACCGACTCGGCGTCGATCGCGGCCTGGCGCAGCTTCTCGGCCAGCTCCGGATTGCCGGCCGGGACCTCGACCAGCCGGCCCTCCGCCTTGCTGACGATCTTGCTGGTGACCACCAGCACGTCGCCGTCGGCCAGCCACGGCGCGGCGCCCGCGAGGATGGCGGCGAGGTCGTCACCCGGGCGCACCTCCCCGATCCCGGTCACCGGCCGGATCGTCAGCTCGCCCATCATGTGGTGAGCCCGGCGAGTACGGCGGCGTCGGCGACCATGCCGGCGGTCTCCTGCTCGGAGGTCATCAGCAGCGGCCGGGCCTGCACCGTGACTCCGGACACCTCGGTCGAAGCGTCGGAGGTGTCGACCAGCCAGCCGTCGAGCAGCCCGTCGCCACTGCGGGAGCCGTACACGGCGCCCACCCCGGCGGCGGAGACCTCCACCCCGTACACCGGGAGGCATTTGTCGGCCATGCCGCGGACCGGGGCGCCGCCGATGATCGGTGAGAGGCCGACCACGGGGGCCGGCCCGGAGCGCAGGGCGTCCCGGATCCCCGGCACGGCGAGGATCGGGGCGATGCTCACCACCGGGTTGCTCGGCGCCAGCAGCACCAGGTCGGCGGCGGCGAGCGTGTCGAGCACCCCCGGCGCGGGTTTGGCGTCCTCGGCGCCGACGAAGACGAACCGCTGCGCCGGCAGCGCGCCGCGGTGGCGTACCCACCACTCCTGGAAATGCAGGGCGCGGCCGTCACAGACCACGTGGGTCTCCACCCGGTCGTCGGTGGCGGGCAGCAGCCGTACCCCCGGGTCCCAGCGGGCGCACAGCGCCTCGGTGACCGCCGAGAGCGGATAGCCGGCGCCGAGCATCCGGGTGCGGACCAGGTGGGTGGCGACGTCACGGTCGCCGAGCCCGAACCAGGTCGGCTCCGCGCCGTACGCGGCCAACTCCTGCTTCACCGTCCAGGTCTCGTCCGCGCGGCCCCAGCCCCGACCGGGATCGGCGCCGCCGCCGAGGGTGTACATCACGCTGTCCAGATCGGGGCAGATCCGCAGCCCGTGCAGGGTGGCGTCGTCGCCGGTGTTGACCACGGCGATGACCTCGCCACCGTGGTCGCGCGCCCAGCGCCGTACCCCCAGCAGGAACCTGGCGCCGCCGATGCCACCGGTGAGCACAACGATCCGCATCCGCCCATCCTTTCGTACGCGTCTGACACATCGGCGGCAGCCTGCCACCGGTCGGACACGCCGTGAGACCAGACACTAGGCTGTAGCCGACTCCTGAACGCTGCGAGCACCCTTGGCAAGGGGGAGCTGTGACGACCCAGACACCTGACGAGGCGACCGCCGGTCAGCACACCAAGCCGATCCGGCACATCGTGGCCTTCGGGCTGCTCGCGGTGACCGGGTTACTGCTGCTCGATGCGGTGCTCACGCTGTTCCTCGGCGAGCTCGGTTTCCGCCAGCAGGCCGCCTTCATCCGTCTGGACTACCCGATCGCGGTGGGGCTGCCGCTGCTCGCCGTCCTGCTGGCCACCCACGTGTCGCCGGTGCTGCCCCAGGCCAAGGCCATCACCATCGTCGCGCTGGCCGAGTACGGTCTGGCCGCGCTGTTGATGCTGGTGGGGTTGGCCCTTTCGGCGATGGATCTGTTCTCGAATTTCGAGGCCGGCGATTTCGTGGGTCTCGCCATGAGGAACCTGATCGGATTCGGCCTGCTCGGCATCGCGACGCTCGTCGTGGTCAAGGTGTTCCTGGGCAGCTCCGCGCGTGCCGCGGCACCCGCGTTCGGTGGGTACGGGCAGCAGCAGTTCAGCGGCCAGCCGTACCCTACACCGGCGTACGGGTCGCAGCCCGCCGTGGCACCGCAGACCGCGACCGCCGGCGCCACGGCAGCGGCAACCGCCACCGCGGCCCACGCCGGGTATGCCCAGCAGGGCCAGGGCTACAGCGCGTCCGGATACCAGCAGCAGGCGGCGCAGGAGCAGGCGTACCAGCAGCAGGCCGCCCAACAGCATGCCGCTCAGCAGCAGTACGGCTATCAGCAGCAGCAGGCCTACGCCCAGCAACAGGCCCAGGCCCAGCAACAGGCCCAGGCGCAGCAGGCGTACCAGGCAGCCCCCACCTCCGCGCCGCCCACTTCCGCGCCGCCCACTTCTGCGCCGCCCACTTCTGCGCCACCCGCGTCCTCGTACGCCCAGGGCCAGGCCACCGAGCTGGTGCAGCCGACCTCCGGCCAGCCGGCTCAGAGCACCCAGCCCGCCGCCATGGGCTGGCCGCCGTCACCGGTGAGCACCGGGCAGTGGCCGCCCACCCCGTCGGCCAAGCCGGCGGCGCCGGCCACCGGTGAGGACGTGCAGCACACCCAGGTGATCAAGCCGGAGACGTACGGCGGCACCAGCAGCTGACCCGATCGGGCCGGCGCGGCGTTGGCCAAGTGTCCTGCGCCAGAGATTCGCTTGCGAATTCCGGCGCCCAGCCGGCGGCTCGCGGCGTTGTCGTCGTCGCCGATCCAACACCGGGATCGACTCCTCCTCCGCCTTGCGAGCCACCACCTGGACACCGG
>JBOGDE010000106.1:0-15829 GCA_050701695.1 Micromonosporaceae bacterium | reverse complement strand
CGGTGGCCGAATGATGATGGCCTCCGGCCTTCCGCGCGTGTCCTGACCGCTAACGCGATGAGGAGGCCCGGCTAGCGCCTCCTCGCGGCGAGGGGCGGCGCGCAGGGCCTCGGAGAAGGGGTTTGGAATGGGCCGCTACTTCGTGATGACCGCGATCCCGTACGTCAACGGCAAGCCGCACGTCGGGCACGCCTTGGAGCTGATCGAGGCCGACGTGTTGGCCCGGCACCGGCGACAGCGAGGCGACGAGGTGCGGTTTCAGACCGGCACCGACGACAACGCGCTCAAGAACGTCCAGGGCGCGGAGGCCGAGGGCATCACCCCCGCCGAGTACGTCGAGAAGGTCGCCACGCGATTCGCCTCCCTGCGCGAGCCGCTGGCCCTGTCCTTCGATGACTTCATCAAGACCAGCTCCGACCCCCGCCACAAACCCGGCGTGGACAAGCTGTGGGCAGCCTGCGCCGAACGCGGAGACTTCTACCGCAAGACCTACTCCGGCCTGTACTGCGTCGGCTGTGAGCGGTTCTATGCCTCCGAGGAGTTGACCGGGGACGGCCGCTGCATCGAGCACGGCACGATCCCCGAGCACGTCGAGGAGAACAACTACTTCTTCCGGCTCTCCCGCTACCAGGACCAGCTCGTCGACCTGATCTCCAGCGACACGCTGCGCATCGAACCGGCCACCCGCAAACGAGAGGTCCTCTCGTTCATCGAGTCCGGCCTGGAGGACTTCAGCGTCTCCCGCAGCATGACCCGCGCCCGGGGCTGGGGCATCCCGGTGCCCGGCGACCCCGAGCAAGTCATCTACGTCTGGTACGACGCGCTCGCCAACTACATCACCGCCCCCGGCTACGGCACCGACGAGGCCGGCTTCGACCACTGGTGGAACGGCTCCGACCGCCGGGTCCATGTCATCGGCAAGGGCATCATCCGCTTCCACGCCGTGTACTGGCCAGCCATGCTGCTCTCGGCCGGGATACGGCTACCCGATGTGATCTTCGTGCACGAGTACCTGACGGCGGGCAACGAGAAGATCAGCAAGTCAGCCGGCAACGCCGAAGACCCGGCGGACATCGCCGCCCGGTACGGCACCGATGCGTTGCGCTGGTGGATGCTGCGTGAGGTCGCCCGCAGCGGCGACACCGACTACACCGCCGAACGCATGGTCAACCGGGCCAACGAAGACCTCGCCAACAACATTGGCAACCTCCTCAACCGGGCCGTGTCCATGATTAACCGCTACCGCGAGGGCGTGATCCCCGAACCCACCCCCGAAAACCCTGCCGCCGACGCGCTGCGCGCCGCCCGCACGGAAGCCGCCGACGCCATTGACCAAGCTCTCGCAGGGTTCGACTTCCGCCGCGCGGTTGAGGCCGTCACCAGGATTGGTGACGAGGGCAACCGCTACGTCGAAGCGGTCCGCCCCTGGGAACTGGCCAAGGCTGAACGCAAGGAGGGTGCCGACCCCGCCGCCCTCAACACGGTCCTGGCCGAACTGATCGCCACCTGCCGCGTCATCGCCAAACACCTACGGCCGTTCCTGCCCGCCGCAGCGGACCGGATCGCGGCACAATGCGGCAACGGCGGCGCCAACGTGCCCGATCCGCAGCCCGTGTTCCCCCGCCTGGAGTTGGCCGGCTAGAGACCGTCACGCAACCCGACGGCACTGCTCCGGCCTTACGCCACGGGGTCGGCGTGCTCGCCCCGGACAAGCCGCGCGTAGCGCACGCTCCAGCAGGGAAACGGGATCTCCCAACCACCCTCTGACCGCGACGTGCAGCACAGGAAACAGTTGCCCTGCTCGTCGGGTCGATGGTCAGCCAGCACCAACTCCGCCTCCGCGAGCATGCGTCGCCGCAGCACGGGGGCCACTGTGGACTGCTCGGCACGGGCGAGCATGCCGAGCAAGATCCGGTCTCGTACGTCGTCATCAGGGTGCCACTGCTCGGCCACGACCGACCAATAAGCCGCCTGGTCAGGTTCGAGTTTCGCGGGCGGCTCGATCGGCGGCCGGTCATCGGCGGTGAACGGACTGCGCACGAGGTCACACATCCTTAGTCGTTAGCGCGTACAGGGCGAGGACCGCGACCACTGCGGCGAGGAGCACCCAGCCGGCGGACTTGACGGTCAACAGCCGGGCCAGTCGGAGCAAGATCGGCAACTCGGCGCGGCGGGTTCGGTACGTGTTCCACGCCATCGCCGCCCGCGCATAGCCGTTCCCTGCTAGCCAGCCCAGCACCAGGCACGTCACGGCCACCGTCGCGTGTGTGGATAGCATCGATATCTCCGAAGGGGTCGAGGGGTGTCACGCCGCTGTCGGGCGGCGGCGCGGCGGAGGCGGAACAGCGCCACGCACGGACCAACGGGGAGCGGTGGTGCGTGGCGCTCGGCGTGTCACTGCGGCTGCCACCACTCGCCGTTCTGGAGTGGGGGCCACTGCGCCGGTGGGGCGGCCTGTGGGGAGGACGGTGCTCGCCCCACGTCCTTGCGGGGTGGAATGGGTGTCGGCGTTCGCTTCGGCGGCGGCGGGGGCGGCGCGGTGTCACGGCCGGTCGAGGCGTCGGGGGTGGCGAGGAAGTCTGGTTCGGCTAGGTGCATGTGCGGCGCGGGGCACAGCCACCCGGTTGCGGGGACGCCGTGCTCGGTGACGTGGAGCCAGCCCAACACCGAGTTAACGATCGGCCCGCCACACGTCCCGCATGGCACCGGCTCCCCGAACGGCTCCAGCGGTGGCGCTGTCGGGTCGGTCATCGCGATCACGACGGTCCCCCGCGCCGCACGCGGTGGAAGCGGCCGTGCTCATCGATCTCCACGCGCACGTACGCGGTACGCACCATCGCGCGCCGGTCGGACAGGTCGCACCGCTGCCACCTGCGCAGCTCCTCGGCGTCCACCTCCGCAGGTGGCGCTTCGGACCAGTCCAGTCGGTTCTGGTCGCGGTGGTGGCGGCGGGCAAGGTCGGGGTGCAGCGTGACCACGGCCCGCGCGAGCGTGGCGAACTCGACTTCGGTTTCCACCGTCGGCGCGTCCACCACACCGCCGGGACACGTCGAGCCGCACCAGTACGTGCGTAATCCACCCTCACCCGAGCGGGGACGCATCCAACGGCCACACGGTCGGTGGAGCAGAAACTTCCCGTCGAGGATGTACTCGGCATCAGGCGCGTGTCCGCGTGGCATCACCGGCACCGCTGCTCGGCCGATCGCTTTCACCACGGGACCACCCCTGCCATCGTGGCGGCGACCAGCGCGACACCGACCAGAGCGGGGAACGCCAGCCACCAGCCACGAGTGCTGCGCGGCGGGCCGATGATCGCGTCTAGCTGTCTACGGCGTGCACAGGGCCACCGGTCGTGGCAGGAGCGGCACACACGACGCCACCACGCGCGGCGGTGGAGTTTGAGGTCCATCCGAGCCACCTCGGCAAACGGCACATCAACGATGCGTACGAGCCGCACGGGCGGCTCCAGGTCGCCTGTGAGTCGGTGCCGCCGGATCATCGCTTCCACCTCTCTCACCTGGTAGGGGCCGGGACGAGATGCCCCCCTCGGGATCTCGTCCCGGCCTACCGGTCACCCGCCACGACGGGATCTGATCAACACGGCGTGACAGGGCGCTATGCCACGTAGAATTGCAGAAGCATGTTTCGAGCGCAATACTTACCGGCACGTTGCCGCCACATTAGGTCAAACCCACTTGCCGACAGCGAGGTGACGGCGGACACTGAGCGGTCGGCACTGGAACCGGAGAGGGGATCGATCGATGGCAGACGCGAGCCCGACACTGCGCAGGAAGGTGCTTGGCATCGAGATGCGGCGTCTTCGTGAGGCCGCAGCTGTGACGCCAGCGGACGCCGGCAGCGTTCTCGAAGTGTCCGACTCCACGATCTACCGGATCGAGAAGGGGCGCGTCGGCATCAAGCCCCGCGACGTTGAGGCGCTACTGAACCGCTACGGCGTCACTGAGGTGGACGACCAGGACCGCCTCAAGCAGCTCGCCAAGGAAGGCAAGCAACGCGGCTGGTGGGCCAAGCATCGAGGCTCCCTGACCGCCCCGTACGCCAACTACATCGGCCTGGAGGTTGAGGCCCGAGCACTGCTGACCTACGACGCGCTGGTCATCCCCGGACTGCTCCAGACCGAGGCGTACGCCAGGGCGCTCTACGGCTCAGCCGCCGAGCTTGCCACCGCCTCCCAGATCGAAAACCGTGTCCGGGTGCGCATGGCGCGTCAAGACCGACTCCGGGGCGAGAACCCGATTCATCTAAGTGCGGTGATCGATGAGGCCGTGATCCGACGCATGATCGGTGGGCCTGACGTCATGGCGGCGCAGCTCAAACATCTCGCCGAAGCGGTGCAGGCACCCCATGTCCGGCTGTGGGTGCTTCCGCTCGCGGGCGGCACGAACCCCGGCGCGATCACCTCGTTCGCGATCATGGAGTTCGAGGAGGCCGACCTCAAGATCGTCTATATCGAAGGACTCAACGGGGACATGTGGGAAGAGGATGACGACGCCGACCGGTACTACGCTGTGTATAACCACTTGCGAGCCGCCAGCCTGCCTCCGACGGAATCCCTCAGACTGATCGAGTCCGTCGCGAAGGAGTTGGCATAGGAGAGAGCCATGCTCACCAACGACTGGAAGAAGGCGACCAGAAGCAACACAAACGGCGCGTGCCTGTACGCACGCGTCACCGAAGACGGGACCGTCGAGGTTCGAGACGGCAAGCTAGGCGACACCAGCCCCATCTTGCGCTTCACTCCGGCCGAGTGGGACGCATTCCTCGACGGAGCCCAGAAGGGCGAGTTCAACCGCCCGTAGCGATCACCAAGAGCGAAATGGGGGCGGCCTCCATACAGGCCGCCCCCATTGCTCACCAACGAGCCAATCCCCATCGTAGCCAGTCGGTTACTCGCATGGGTCTTCGGTGCAACCGGACCGGAGAGATACCGGCGGTGGCCCAAGGATTAACGCGCGACCGGTGCAGCGGCCGATGTTTGAGGGACGGGGCTGGGCGCGTGAAATGTGTCACATTCCAAACTTCGGCATCACGACATGAAAGGGCTCATGATCTTGGAAGCGGGGCGGGGTCAGACGGCGGCGGCGACCGGCTCCGGGGATGAGGCCTGCTCGGGCGCGGGCGTGGGGGGTTTGGGCTTGCGGCGGAAGCGTTCCTTGGTGCGCTCCACGATGGTGTAGAGCGCTGGGACCAGCAGCAGCGTCAACGGCGTGGACGACACCAGGCCGCCGATCACCACGATCGCCAGCGACTGCGCGATGAAGCCGCCGGAGCCGGTGAAGCCCATCGCCATCGGCATCAGCGCGCAGATGGTCGCGATCGCGGTCATCAGGATCGGGTTGAGCCGGCGTCGGCCACCGGCGATCACCGCCTCCCGTACCCCCATCCCGTCGGCGCGGTACTGGTTGATCAGGTCGATCAGCACGATCGCGTTCGTCACCACGATCCCGATCAGCATCAACAGCCCGACCATCCCCGGTACGCCGAGCGGTGTGTTGGTGAGCAGCAGCAGCCCGATCGCGCCGGTCGCCGCGAACGGGATCGACACCAGCAGGATCAGCGGCTGGATCAGGCTGCGGAACGTCGCCACCATCACCATGAACACCAGGGCGATCGCCACCAGCATCGCCAGGATCAGGTCGCCGAACGCCTCCTGCTGGTCCGCGCTGGCACCCCCGATCGTGTACGTGGCGCCCGCCGGCACCTCCAGCTTCTCCAACTCGGCCGTCAACTCGCTGGTAACCGCGCCCAGGTCGGCGGTGTCGGCGGCGGCGGAGACCGTCGCGCTGCGTTCGCCGTCGATCCGGGTGATCTGGGTCGGACCCTCGGCCTCGACCACGGTCGCGACATCCGACAGCTTCACCCCACCGGGCAGGGTCAGCCCCTTGATCGCCTCGACGTCCTTCGGCGCGTCACCGCCGGAGAGCACGATCTCGGCGTTGCGCCCGTCGATCACGATCTCGCCGGCCGGCGCGCCCCGGAACGCCTGAGCGACGTACTGCCCGATCGCGGCTTCGGTCAAGCCGCGAGCGGCGGCCTTCTTCCGGTCGACGTTGACCTCGATCCGGGGTGCGGCGTCCTCCAGGTTGGAGGTCACGTCGCGGACGTTGTCGATGCCGTTGATCGCCGACTCGACCCGGGACGCGGCGTCGTCGAGGGTCTCCGCGTCGGGCGCCCGTACGATCACCTCGACCGCGTTGCCGCCCATCTCCTGCCGCCCGCTCTGCCGGCCGACCGTGACGTCACCGACGCCGTCGAGTTCCGCGACATCCTTGCGCAGCGCGCTCTCCACCGCGGGCGTGTCGGCGCCGTCTGCGACGGTGACGGTGAAGCTGGCCCGGTTGGTCGACGCGCCCATACCTCCGAACATCGGGTTGCCCGAGCCGATGTTGACCTGGTAGGTCTCCACGTCCTCGTGCCGACCCAGCAGGAACTCGATCTTGCGGGCCGCCTTGTCGGTGGTGGCCAGGTCGGTGCCGACCGGCAGCACCATGTTGACCTGCGTGGTGTCCTGCCCGGACGAGTCGAGGAAGTTGGTCTTCAGCTGCGGCACCAGCATGATCGTGCCGGCGAAGATCACCAGCCCGATCACCACCGTGGCCAGCTTGAACCGGGTGGCGAACCGCAGGATCGGCACGTACGCCCGCTGCAACGGACTGCGCAGCTCGCGCTGCTCGGCACGCTCCCGGATCGCCGCCTGCTCCTCGCCCTTCGGCGCGCGAAGGAACCAGTACGCCAGCACCGGAATCACGGTCAGCGAGACCAGCAGCGAGGCGAGCAGCGCCACGGTGACCGTGACCGCGAACGAGCTGAACAGCTGCCCTACCAGCCCCGACACGAACGCGATCGGCAGGAACACCGCCACCGTCGTCAGCGTCGAGCTGGTCACCGCACCGGCCACTTCGCGTACCCCGTCGAGCACGGCCTGGCGTTTCGGCTCGCCGTACCCGAGATGGCGTTTGATGTTTTCGAGTACGACGATCGAGTCGTCGACCACCCGGCCCACCGAGATGGTCAGCGCCCCCAGGGTGAGCATGTTCAGGGAGTAGTCGCCGAGCCAGAGCGCGATCAGCGCGATCACCACCGACAGCGGGATCGACACCGCGGTCACCAGCGTGGAGCGCAGCGACAGCAGGAAGATCATGATCACGATGACCGCGAACAGCAGACCGAGCAACCCCTCGGTGGTGAGGTCCTCGATGGCCCGCTCCACCGCCGGCGCCTGGTCGAAGATCACGTTGATCTCGCTGCCGTTGCCCAGCGTCTCGGAGAGCTCCGGCAGCTTCTCGCGTACGGCGTGCGAGATCTCCACCGCGTTGCCGTCGCTGACCATCGTGACCGACAGCCCCAGGCTCGGGGCACCGTTGGTACGCGTGATCGAGGTCGCCGGCTCCGGCTGTAGCTTCACCGTCGCCACATCACCGAGCCGCACCGGAGCCGGCGCGCCGCCCGGCGCCGCCTGACCAGCACCAGGCTGACCCGCACCAGGCTGGCCGCTGCCGGAACCCGCTCCCGGCTGACCGCTGCCGGCACCGGGCTGACCGCCGGAGCCCGGAGCCGACGCTCCGCCGTCGCCCGGAGCCGAGCCGGCGCCCGTACCCGAGCCTGCGCCCGGGGCCGAGCCGGAGTCCGTACCGGCGGATGGGGTGAGGTAGAGGTTTTCGATGTCCTCCACGGTGGCCAGCCGGTCACCGACCTCGACGGTCAGGGTGCGCTCGTCGCGGGTCAGGCTCCCGGCGGGGATCTGCAGCCCGTTGGCCCGCAGCGCCTGAGTGATCGAGGCCGGCGACAGCCCGGCCCTGGCCAGGCTCGCGGCGTCGGGAGTGATCACCACCTGGTCGTCGCGGGCGCCGGTGATCGCGACGTCGCGTACGTCGGTGATGCCGGACAGCTCGGGCACCACCGTACGTTCCAGCTTGTCCAACAGTGCCGCCTGGTCGGAGCGGCCGCTGACCGCGAGCGCCATCACCGGGATGTCGTCGGTGCTGCCGGCCACCACCCGGGGCTCCACCGTCGACGGCAGCTCCGGCTCGATCCGGCTCACCGACTGCTCGATGTCGGCGACGATCCCGTCCAACTCGGTGTCGAAGTCGAACGCGACCTGCACCCGGGACAGCCCTTCGCTGGAGACCGACGTGATCTCCTCGACGCCGTCCAGCCCGCGCAGGCCGTTCTCCACCGGCTCGGTGACCTGTTGCTCCACGATCGACGGCGACGCCCCTGGATAGACCGTCATCACCGTCACCATCGGGAAAGTCAGCGACGGGAACAGCTGCCGCTTCAGTTCCGGTACGGCGTACAGCCCGACACCGCTCAGGATCAGCGCGAGCATGATCACCACGCTGCGATTGGCGAGACTGAGCCTGGCCAGTCCGGTCATGAGCAGCACCTTTCCCCGACAGACACCCGTGACGTCGGGCCGACGCTAACATTTCGTGTGGTACGAACTATTCGCGGTCTCAGCCGCTTCTCAGCAAGCCACTTCCCAGCAAGCCACTTCCCAGCAAGCCGCTTCTCAGCAATCCACTTCCCAGCAATCCGGAGGGAACCCCCGGCGTGACCCACAGCGACATCCCCGAGCGGGAGGCCGTGATCGACCGGATCAGCCAGATCCAGCAGCAGCTCGGCCGAGCCTGGGCGCAGGACCGGTCACTGCCGCTGCTGGCGTCCACCCTGACCATGCAGCAGCTCAAGATCGTGATCATCCTGGACCACCGGGAGTCCGTCTCCGGGCAGGAACTGGCGCATGCGCTCGGGGTCGGGCTGGGCACCGTCACCGGCATCGTCGACCGGCTGGTTGCCCGGGACCTGGTCAGCCGCCGGGAGGACCAGGCCGATCGGCGGATCCGCCGGGTCAGCCTGGCACCGGCCGGGCGTGCGCTCGCCGACGAGATGCTGCACGCCGGGCTGGCCAGCTTCCGCCGGGTCCTCGACACCCTGGACACCGCGACCCTGCGTACCTTCGAATCGATCATGGCGAAGCTGCGCGACGCCGCGGTACGCCTGGCCGACGAACCCGGCTCCGCTTAGAGCCGGTGCTGGCGGGACGACCGGCTTGACACCGTGACGACACGCCGGGTGAGCAGGGCCGTCGCCCAGGCGTACCCGTGAAGTGTCAGGATCTCCTACCGTGCCCGCTCCCCATCCGGACTCCGACGCCGGCGCAGAGGCCGTGCTGTTCGACGTACCCCGGGTGGCGGTGAAACCGAAGCCGAAGCCCCGGCGGCGAGGCAAGGCAGCCCCGCCGCCGGTGAAGCTCCCGCCGCCACCGGTGCTGCCGGAGCCGGAACCGCAGTATCCGGTGCTGGCCGGTATGGAGGAGGTCGGCTCCGGGCTGCTGGACCGCTTCGACGCGATGCAGCGGGTCGCGGCCTCGGCGCCCGGCGGGCAGCAGCTGATCGTCGCCGGGCCGGGCACCGGCAAGACGCTGGTGCTGACCACGCGGATCGCGTACCTGGTCAAGGAGTTGGGAGTGCCGGCCGCCGAGTGTCTCGCGCTGGTCGTGGACCAGCCGGCCGCCGAACAGTTGACCGCGCGGCTGCGTACGTTGCTCGGCGAGCCCGCCGGCGAGGTCACCGTCACCACGTACCACCAGCTCGGCGGGCTGCTCGCCGGGTACGCCGGCCACCCCGGCGCCGACCCGCAGCGGCTGCTGGACGAGGACCCGGTGCTCACCGACCGGCTGCACGCCCGGTGGCCGTGGGTCTTCGCCGACAACTACGAGGACGTGCCGGAGCCGGCGTACCGGCTGCTGCGCTGGCTCTGCCCGCCGGAGGGCAACCTGTGCGCGGCCGCCGACCCGGACCAGGCCCTGGACACCGACGCCCGGTACGCGCTGCGGTTCACCGAGGACTACCCGGACGGCCGTACGGTGCGGCTGAGCCGCTGCTACCGGTCGGCCGCGACGATCCTGTCCGCCGCGATGCAGGTGATCGCGCCCGGTTCGCTGGTGGAGCGCCGGTATCTCGATCCGGTACGCCGTGACGAGATCCCCGCGCTGATCGGCCGGTACGCCGCGGCGAGCCCAGAGGATGAGGTGGACTTCGTGGTCCGCACCGCCCGGTCGCTGGTCGCCGAGGGGTACACCGGAGCCGGCATCGCCGTGCTGCATCCGGACCCCGAAAGCCTGGCGCCGATGTTGCGTGGTGCCGTACCAGAAGTGACGTTGCTCACTCTGCGGGAGGCGAAGGGGCGGGAGTTCCCGGTGGTGTTCCTGACCGGGTGCACCGCTCCGGCGCTGCCCGAGTCGGGCGGCGCCGGCCCGGGGCAGGACGCCGGGCCGGAGCACGCGGTGGCGCGGCGACTGCTCTTCGTCGGCCTCACCCGCGCCCAGCAGCGGCTTTACGTGTCGTACCCCACGTCCCCGGGCACCGGGGCGTCCGGCCTGCTGGAATCGACAGATCCCCGGCTGTTCGACTCGCTCAACCCGGCCACGCTGCCGGACCCCGCGGCCGACCAGCAGCTCCGGCTGCTGTGATGCCGATGTCGGCTCCCCGGCAGTAGTCTCGGCGACCGGTGCCCGGCGTGGCACCGTGAGCAGGGGTGGATTCGGGCGGGGCGGTTTGGCCGGAACGCGTTACCGTGACCGGGTATGGATTCACGGGTTCGGGCCAAGTGAGGCGGCCGGCGGCACCGGATCCCGATGCGACAGGCACGCTAGACGGGCACGCCAGACGGGCACGCCACCAGCAGGACTCCGCCGGGGACGCGCTGATCGAGGAGGAGCAATGTCGATGTACGGACCGCCGGGAGGCGGCGGGTACCCGGGACAGCCCCAGGACCCTTGGCAGGGCGGCTCGGGCGGCTCGGACCCGTACGGCCAGCCGAGCGGCCCGCCCGGTGGTGGTAACCCGTACGGCAGCCCGGGCGGCGACCCGTACGGCCAGCCCAGCAGCCCGTACGGCCAGCCCGGCGGCGACCCGTACGGCCAGCCACCGCAGGACCCGTACGGCCAGCCTCCACAGGACCCGTACGGCCAGCCTCCACAGGACCCCTACGGCCAGCCCAGCAGCCCGCCGTACGGCCAGCCCAGCGGCCCTCCGGGCGGCGACCCGTGGGGTGCCCCGGCGCCGCCGCCGATGTCCGGGCCCCCCGGTGGGCAGCCGCCCTGGGGAGGAGCGCCCCCTCCGCCGCCGCCCTCGAAGAGCAACAGTGGGCTGATCATCGGGCTGGCGGTCGCCGGCGTACTGGTGCTGCTGGTCGGTGCCGGCGTCGTGTTCCTGTTCCTGGGTGGTGACAACGAGGAGCCGAAGGCCCGGCCCAGCGCCACCGCCGAGGCCTCGCCCACGCCCAGCGAGGCGGAGACCTCCGACGAGCCCACGGACGAGCCGACCAAGTCGAGCCTGTCCGACGTCGAGGAGGGCGACTGCCTGTACGACTCGGACCCGAGCAGCACCAGCGCCTCGCTGACGTTCGTGTCGTGCGACGAGGAGGGCGAGGACCACTACAAGGTGCTCAAGCGCATCGACGACACCCAGGACGCGGACAAGTGCAAGGACGTCAAGGATTACGACACGTCGTTCACCTCGTCGTCCGGCAACTTCGTGCTCTGCGTGAAGGAGCTCAACTAAGAGGTCGAGCGACCTCTAAGACCGCATAGCGCTGTCTAGTCGATCTTCTAGACAGCCCGATACAGAGGTACGAAGGGCGCCGGCCACCAGGTCGGCGCCCTTTGTCGTGGCACGGGCCGCAGCCAGCCGCGACACGCCGGTAGGCGGTTCTACGCAGATCTACGGGAAACGCTAGAAGCGCCGATACTCTCCGATCCATGGACCCGATCCGGAACCCGTACGCTCCCGGCGCCGGCCAGCGGCCCCCGGAGCTGGCCGGCCGCGACCGCGAGCTGGAGATGTTCGACGTGGTGCTGGAGCGGGTCGCCCGGGGGCGCCCGGAGCGGTCGCTGATCCTCACCGGGCTGCGCGGCGTCGGCAAGACCGTGCTGCTCAACACGCTGCGCAGCCAGGCGATCGGACGGCTCTGGGGCACTGGCAAGATCGAAGCCCGCCCCGACCAGTCGCTGCGCCGCCCGCTGTCGGCCGCGCTGCACATGGCGATCCGCGAGCTGGCGCCCCGGCACCGCGCGCCGGACCGGATCGAGGAGCTGCTCGGCGTACTGAAGGCGTTCGCGCTGCGGGCCAACCCGTCCGGGGCGAAGCTGCGGGAGCGGTGGCAGCCCGGGATCGACGTACCGGCGGCGGAGGGGCGGGCCGACTCCGGGGACATCGAGATCGACCTGGTGGAGCTGTTCACCGACGCCGCCGCGGTGGCTACCGACGTCGGCACCGGGATCGCGCTGTTCATCGACGAGATGCAGGACCTCGGACCGGTCGACACCTCCGCGCTCTGCGCCGCCTGCCACGAACTGTCCCAGCTGGGCGCCCCGCTGATCGTGGTCGGTGCCGGGCTGCCGCACCTGCCGGCGATCCTCTCGGCGAGCAAGTCGTACTCCGAAAGGCTCTTCCGGTACCAGCGGATCGACCGGCTGGAACGCTCCGCCGCCGACCAGGCGCTGACCGCACCCGCCGAACGCGAAGGCGTCGAGTACGACCAGAAAGCCCTCGCCGAGCTGTACGAGAAGTCCGGCGGCTACCCGTACTTCGTGCAGGCGTACGGGAAGGCGACCTGGGACCACGCCCCGGCCACGCCGATCGGGCCGTCCGACGTGGTGGTCGCCGCGCCGGAGGCCGAGGGTGAGCTGGCGGTCGGCTTCTTCGGCTCCCGGTACGACCGCGCCACCCCCGCCGAGCGGGAGTACATGCGCACCATGGCCAGCCTGGAGGACGAGGACGATCCGGTCGTCACCGCCGAGGTCGCCAGGACCTTGGGGCGCAAGGCGTCCAGCCTGTCCCCGGCGCGGGACTCGCTGATCAAGAAGGGCCTGATCTACTCCGGCGAACGCGGCACCGTGGCGTTCACCGTCCCCCACTTCGGCCGCTACCTGCGTACCCAGCCCCTCGAAGCGTGACCAGGGCACCCCGCTCGGCGTGGCAGGGTGGGGGGATGGATTACGGGCGCGAGCTGGAGTTCGGGTATTTCCTGGTGCCGGAGGCGGCCGACTATCCAGGGCTGCTCGAAGCGGCGCGGACCGCCGACCAGGCGGGGTTGGATTTCGTCGCGGTCCAGGACCATCCGTACCAGCGGCGGTTCTTCGACACCTGGACGCTGATCACCGCGCTCGCCGCCCAGACCGAGCGCATCCGGTACGTCCCGGACGTCGCCAACCTGCCGCTGCGGCCGCCGGCGGTGCTGGCGAAGGCGGCGGCCAGCCTCGACGTGATCACCGGCGGCCGGGTCGAGCTGGGGCTGGGTGCGGGCGGGTTCTGGGACGCGATCGCGGCGATGGGCGGACCCCGGCGTACCCCCGGAGAAGCGATCGGGGCGCTGAGCGAAGCGATCGACGTGATCCGCGCGGTGTGGAGCGGCGAACGCGGCCGCCGCTACGACGGCACCCATTACCGGCTCGCCGGCCACAACCCGGGCCCGACCCCGGCGCACCCGATCGGGATCTGGCTCGGGGCGTACCAGCCGAAGATGCTGGCGCTGACCGGCGCCAAGGCCGACGGCTGGCTGCCCAGCAGCGGCTACCTGCCGCCGGAGAAGCTCGCCGGCGCGCACAGCCGGATCGACGACGCGGCGCGCGAGGCGGGGCGGGAGCCGGACAGCATCCGCCGGGCGTACAACGTGATGGGTTCCTTCGACGCCCAGCCCCGGGGCTTCCTGAACGGCCCTGTCGACCAGTGGGTCGACGAACTCGTCGAGCTGGCGACCAGCAACGGGATCGACACCTTCCTGCTCGCCACCGAGGGCGACCCGGCCCACGACATCGCCACCTTCGCCGAGCAGGTGGTGCCGGCGGTGCGGGACGCCGTGGCGGCCGAGCGGGCTGGTAGCGTCCCCGCTCCATGAGGGACACCACGCCCAACCTGCGCCGACCCAGCCCGATCTTCCTGGCGATCCTCGCGGTCTTCGTCGGCTCCGGGCTGCTCCTCTGGTACGGCATCGGCCCGGCCGGGCTGGCGGCGTTCGGGTTCGTGCTCGGCGGCTGGGTGGTGTCGCTGTGCCTGCACGAGTACGCGCACGCGGCGACCGCGTACCACTCCGGCGACGAGAGCGTGGTCGACAAGGGCTACCTGACCCTCAACCCGCTGAAGTACAGCCACGTGCTGCTCAGCATCGTGCTGCCGTTGGTGTTCGTGCTGCTGGGCGGGATCGGGCTGCCCGGCGGCGCGGTCTACATCAACCCGCACGCGCTGAAGAACCGGGTACGCGAGAGCCTGGTCTCCGCCGCCGGCCCGCTCACCAACGTCGGGTTCACGCTGCTGCTCGCGGTCGCGCTGGGGGCGGCGCTCACCGGCACCGACACCCACCTGCGGTTCTGGGCCGCGACGGCGTACCTGTGCATGCTGCAGGTGACCGCGAGCCTGCTCAACCTGGTGCCGATACCCGGCCTCGACGGGTACGGCATCGCCGAGCCCTGGCTGCCCGCCGACTGGGTGGCGAACGCCCGGAAGGTGGCGCCGTTCGGGATCCTGCTGCTGTTCGCGATGCTGTGGGAGCCGCGGATCGGCGGCGCGTTCTTCGGCGCGGTGTTCTGGATTCTGGAGCTGCTCGGCGTACCGTCCGCACTGGTCTGGGCCGGCTCGGACCTGTTCCGCTTCTGGTCCTGAAGCCGTCCTGAAGCCGTCGGGAAGTCTGGTCGGGAAGCCGACTCTCGGGGTGGCCCAGCGTTGCTAGTGTGGGCCGCGTTTGCACGCCCGGCCCGGTGTACGGAGGTGGCCCCGTGGGGCTGATGGACGCGTTCCGCGGTGAGATCGTCGACATCATCGAGTGGCTGGACGACAGCCGCGACACGATGGTCTGGCGGTTTCCCCGGTACGAGAACGAGATCAAGCACGGCGCCCAGTTGATCGTCCGCGAGTCGCAGACCGCGGTGTTCGTCGACCAGGGCAGGATCGCCGACGTCTTCGCTCCCGGCCGGTACGAGCTGACCACCCAGAACATGCCGATCCTGTCCACCCTGCGGGGCTGGAAGTACGGCTTCGACTCGCCGTTCAAATGCGAGGTCTACTTCGTCAGCACCCGGCTGTTCACCGAGCTGAAGTGGGGTACCCAGAATCCGGTGATCCTGCGCGACCCCGAGTTCGGGATGGTCCGGCTGCGGGCCTTCGGGGCGTACGCGGTGCGGGTCGTCGACGCGCCGAAGCTGCTGCGCGAGCTGTCAGGCACCGACGGGCAGTTCCGTACCGACGAGGTCGCCGAGTACCTGCGGCAGGTGATCGTGGGCCGGCTCGGCAACGCGCTGGCGAACGCGAAGATCCCGATGCTCGACCTCGCCGCCAACCAGCACGCGATCGGCGGGCAGCTGGCCAAGGCACTCACGGTCGAGCTGGAGCCGATGGGCCTGGAGATCCCGAGCTTCACCATCGAGAACATCTCCGTACCGCCGGAGGTGGAGGAGGCGCTGGACAAGCGCACCCAGATGGGGATCGTCGGCAACCTCGACCAGTACGCCAAGTTCCAGGCCGCGAACGCGATGGAGGCCGCCGCCGAGAACCCGGGCGGTGCCGCTTCCACCGGCGTGGGCTTCGGTCTCGGGATGGCTGCCGGCCAGCAGATGGCCAACGCGTTCAGCCCCGGCGCTGCGCCGCCTTCTGGTGCCGCACCGGCTTCTGGTGCCGCGCCGGCCTCCGGTGCCGCGCCGGCTCCGGCCGGGCCGCCGCCGCTGCCGGCGCAGGACCAGTGGTACGTCGGGGTCGGCGGCGAACGCAGAGGGCCGTACGACCTGGCCGGGCTGAACGCGCAGGCGCAGAGT
>JBOGDE010000105.1:0-15965 GCA_050701695.1 Micromonosporaceae bacterium | reverse complement strand
CGCCCTCGAACACCACCGCCACCGCATCCGGCGCACGGCGTACCTGCGAGGCAAACAGCTCCACCAACGAACCCCGCGGCATCTCCACCGCCGTGTCATTCCAGCCATGCAGCACCCGGTCCCGCTCGGCCGGATCCAGCACCGGTACGGCGTGCGCGGGCAGCTCCGGGTCGGCGGTCACCGCGTCGAGCACCCGTACCCAGCGCCGGGCCAGCGATGCGACCGACGCGGCGTCGAACAGGTCGGCGGAAGCCGTCAGCGCGCCGCGCAGCCCCGCCGGCTCTCCCTGGTCGTCGAAGGTCTCCCGGACGTGGAGTTCCAGGTCGAACCGGGCCGCGTCGGCCACCCCGTCGAGCACCTCAGTGGTCACCCCGGGCAGCTCCAGTACGCCGCGTTCGGTGTTCTGCAGCGTCAGCATCACCTGGAACAGCGGGTGCCGGGCGAGGGAGCGGACCGGCGCCAACTCCTCCACGAGCCGTTCGAACGGCACGTCCTGGTGGGCGAGAGCACCCAGGCTCGCCTCGCGTACCCGGGCCAGGACCGCACGGAATGCCGGGTCGCCGGACAGGTCGGTACGGATCACCAGGGAGTTGACGAAGAAGCCGACCAGGTCGTCCAGCGCCTCGTCGGTACGCCCCGCCACCGCCGACCCGATCGGAATGTCGGTGCCGGCACCGAGCCGCGAGAGCAGCGTCGCGAGCGCGGCCTGCAGCACCATGAACGCGGTCGCGTCCTCGGCCTGGGCCAGCTCCACCAGCCGCCGGTGCACCGCGGCCGGCACCTCGAACGGCACCCGGTGCCCGCGGTAGGTCGGCACCGGCGGTCGCGGCCGGTCGGTGGGCAGCGCAAGCTCCTCCGGTACGCCCTCCAGCGCCCGCCGCCAGTAGCCGACCTGCGCCGCGAGCAGGCTGCCGGGATCGTCGTCCGCGCCGAGCAGCGCGCGCTGCCAGAGGGCGTAGTCGGCGTACTGCACCGGCAGCGGCGCCCACTCCGGCGCCGCGCCGCGGGCCCGGGCCGCGTACCCGGCGGACAGGTCGCGGCCGAGCTGACTGCGGGACCAGCCGTCGCTCGCGATGTGGTGCACCACCAGCACCAGCACCGCCTGGTCCGGCCCGGTGCGCAGCAGCGACGCCCGTACCGGCAGCTCCACCGCCAGGTCGAAGGCGTACCGGGTCGCCTCGGTCACCGCGGCGGCCAGGTCCGTGACCTCACGGATCTGCAGGTCCCAGTCCAGCTCGGCGGGGTCCAGGATCCGCTGGTACGGCTCGCCGTCCGCGGTGGCGAACACCGTATGCAGCGACTCGTGGCGGGCGATCACGTCCCGCAGCGCCGCATCGAGCGCGGCGGCGTCCAGCGCACCGGTGAGCCGTACCGCGATCGGGATGTTGTACGTCGGGCTCGGCCCTTCGAGCTGCGCCAGGAACCACAGCCGGCGCTGCGCGTACGACAGCGGCACCCGTTCCGGCCGCGCGAGGGCGCGCAGCGGTGGCCGTACCGGCTCGGAGCCGCCGAGGCGGGCCGCGAGGCCGGCCACGGTCGGTGCCTCGAACAGCATCCGGATCTTGACCTCGGCACCGAGCTGGGCCCGGATCCGGGACAGCAGCCGGATCGCCAGCAGCGAATGGCCACCCAGGTCGAAGAAGCTGTCGTCGACGCCGACCGACTCCAGGCCGAGCACCTGCGCGAAGATCTCGCACAGCGCCGCCTCGGTGTCGTTCGCGGGGCCGCGACCGGGCGCCGCCTGCGCCGGGTCCGGGAGCGCGGCCCGGTCCAGCTTGCCGTTCGCGGTCAGCGGCAGCTCCGGCAGCGACACGAATCCGGTGGGCACCATGTACTCGGGCAGCCGCTGTGCGGCGTACTCCCGCAGCTCGCTCTCGGCCGGCGCGGTGCCGGCCGGTACGACGTACCCGACCAGGCTGCCGTCGCGGACAAGCACCGCGGCCTGCAGCACCGCCGGGTGTTCCCGCAACACCGCCTCGACCTCGCCCGGCTCGACCCGGAAACCGCGGATCTTCACCTGTGTGTCGGCCCGGCCGAGGAACACCAGCTGCCCGTCGGGGGTCCATTTCGCCAGGTCACCGGTGCGGTACATGCGCTCCCCGGTGTCGTACGGGCACGCCACGAACCGCTGCGCGGTCAGCCCGCGCCGCCCGACGTACCCGCGGGCCACGCCGGCACCGGCGACGTACAGCTCCCCCGGTACGCCGACCGGCCGCGCCGCCAGCGCGTCGTCGAGCACGAACAGCCGGGTGTTGGCGATCGGCGTACCGATCGGGACGGCCCCGGCGGCCAGGGCCGTACCGCTGGTCAGGTCGGCGGTGGCGACGCCAATCGTGGTTTCGGTCGGGCCGTAGTGGTTGTGGATCGTCCGGTCGCCGGCGGCGCGTACCAGCTCGTCCACCCAGGCGGCGGGCGCCGCCTCGCCGCCCAGCACCAGGGACCGGGCCGGCAGCACGCCGTCCGGGCCGGCGTCGGCGCAGAGCGCCGCCAGGTGCGACGGCACGCCCTTGACGAAGTCGATCCGGTGCTCCCGCAGGTACGCCGACACCACGTCCGGGTCGGTCACCGCGTCGGGGTCGAGGACGTGCAGTTCGCCGCCGGTGGCCAGGCTGGCGTACACCACGGTGTTGCCCAGGTCGGTGACCTGCGGCTGCAGCAACCCGTACCGGGCGCCGGTGCTGTCCCAGCCGAGCCTGGCGGAGACCGAGGCAACGTAGTTGGCGATCGACCCGTGGGTCACCGCGACACCCTTCGGCGTCCCGGTCGAGCCCGACGTGTAGATCACGTACGCCAGCCCGGCCGCATCCGGCGTCACCGGGGCCGCGGGCGCCCGGTCCGCCAGCCGCAGCTGGTCCAGCCACGCCGACGGCACCCCGGCGAAGGCGTCTCCCGGCTCGACCCCGGCGGCGAGCACCAGGTGGGCGCCGCTGTCGGCGAGCATGAACGAGATCCGGTCCGGCGGCAGCGCCGCGTCGATCGGCAGGTACGCCGCGCCGGCCCGCCACACCGCGAGCATCGCGGTGAGCATCGGGATGCCGTGCGGCAGGCAGAGCCCCACCACCGACTCCGGCCCCACGCCCTGTTCCCGCAGGTACGCCGCGAGCCGCCCCGCCGCCGCGTCCAGCTCCCGGTACGACAGCGCGGTGCCGCCGGCCACCAGTGCGGTGGCGTCCGGCTGGGCGGCGACGTGCGCGGCGAACCGCTCGATCACGCTCGCGGGCCGGCCCGGCTGCGCGGTGCCGTTCCAGGTGTGGAGCACCCGGTCGCGTTCCGGGGCGTCGAGCAGCTCCACCTCGTGCAGCCGTACCTGCGGGGTGGCGGTGACGGTCTCCAGCACCCGCAGGAACCATCCGGCGATCCGATCCGCCGTCGGCGCGTCGAACAGGTCCGCCGCCACCGTCACGAACGAGCGCAGCCCCGCCGGGCGGCCGTCGTCGTCGAAGGTCTCGCCGGCGATCACGTGCAGGTCGTACCGGGCGGTGCGCAGCTCACCGTCGGTGGCCGGCGTACCCGCCTCGGCCGCCACGCCGGGCAGCTCCAGGTCGGCGCGGTCGGTGTTCTGCATGGTGAGCATGACCTGGAACAGCGGGTGCCGCGCCAGGGACCGCTCCGGCGCCAACTCCTCCACGAGGCGTTCGAACGGCACGTCCTGGTACGCCAGCGCGGCCAGGCTGGCCTCGCGTACCCGGGCCAGGACCGCGCGGAACTCCGGGTCGCCGGCCAGGTCGGTACGGATCACCAGGTTGTTCACGAAGAACCCGACGAGCTGGTCCAGCGCCTCGTCGGTACGCCCGGCGACCGGCGCTCCGATCGGGATGTCGGTCCCGGCGCCGAGCCGCGACAGGGTGACCGCGAGCGCGGCCTGCAGCACCATGAACGGCGTGACGCCCTCGGCGCGGGCCAGTTCGACCAGCCGCTGGTGCACCTCGGCGGGCACCCAGAACGGCACCCGGTGCCCGCGGTGGCTCGCCACCGCCGGGCGCGGCCGGTCGGCCGGCAGCGCCAGCTCCTCCGGCACCCCGGCCAGGGCTTCCCGCCAGTACGCCACCTGCGTCGCGACCACGCTCGACGGGTCCGACTCGTCACCCAGCAGCTCCCGCTGCCACAGCGCGTAGTCGGCGTACTGCACCGGCAGCGGTGCCCAGTCGGGGGCCGCGGCGCGCACCCGGGCCGCGTACGCCGCGGACAGGTCGCGGCCCAGCGGGCTCATCGACCAGCCGTCCCCGGCGATGTGGTGCATCACCAGCACCAGCACGTGCGCGTCCGGCGCGACCCTCAGCAGCGTCGCCCGTACCGGCAGCTCGGTGGCGAGGTCGAAGGTGTGGCGCCCGGCTGCGGCGACCGCGCCCGGTAGCTGGTCGGCGGTCACGTCCGCCACGGTCAGCACGTCCCGCGGCTCCACGACCCACTGGTACGGCTCCCCGCCGGCGACCGGGAACAGCGTCCGCAGCGACTCGTGGCGGCCGATCACGTCCCGCAGCGCCGCGCCGAGTGCGGCGACGTCCAGCTCCCCGGCGAGCCGGACCGCCACCGGAAGGTTGTACGTCGCACTCGGACCTTCCAGCTCGCCCACGAACCACAGCCGCCGCTGCGCGAACGACAGCGGTACGCGTTCCGGGCGATCCCGCACCGCCAGCGGGGCGCGTGCCCGGTCCGATGCCGCGCCGGCGAGCCAGCCCGCCAGCCCGGCGACGGTGGGGCGTTCGAACAGCACCCGCAGCGGCAGCTCCACGCCGAGCACCGCGCGGATCCGGGAGGCCAGCCGGGCGGCGAGCAGGGAGTGCCCGCCCAGGTCGAAGAAGCTGTCGTCGACCCCGACCGACTCCAGCCCGAGCACCTGGGCGTACGCGCCGCAGAGCAGCTCCTCGGCGACCGTGGCGGGACCTCGGCCGGCCCCGGCGGCGTACTGCGGGGCGGGCAGGGCGCGCCGGTCGAGTTTGCCGTTCACCGTCAGCGGCAGTTCGGCAAGCTCCACCACGGCGGCGGGCACCATGTACTCCGGCACCTGCCCGGCCACGTGGTCGCGCAGCTGCGCGGCGTCGACCCGGCCGGCGGCGGTCACCACGTACGCCACCAGCCGCTTGTCGCCGGGGCTGTCCTCGCGTACCACCACGGCGGCCCGGGACACGCTGGGGTGCGTCAGCAGCACCGACTCGATCTCGCCCGGTTCGATCCGGAAACCGCGGATCTTCACCTGCTGGTCCGCGCGGCCGACGTACACCAGCTGCCCGTCGCGGGTCCACTTCACCAGGTCCCCGGACCGGTACATCCGCTCACCGGTGCCGTACGGGCAGGCCACGAACCGCTGCGCGGTCAGGTCGGGCCGGTTGACGTACCCGCGGGCCACGCCGACGCCGCCGACGTACAGTTCGCCGACCACGCCCACCGGCACCGGGGACAGCGCCTCGTCGAGCACGTACATCGGCATGCCGGGGATGCCCCGGCCGACCACGCTGCCGCGTTCGGCGTCGCCCGGGCCGAGCCGCCAGTGGGTGGCGTGCACCGTGGTCTCGGTGATGCCGTACATGTTGACCAGCCAGGGCGCGTCGCCGTCGCCCTGCCGGTCCCACCAGCTGTCCAGCCGTGCCGGGTCCAGCGCCTCGCCGGCGAACACCACCAGCCGTAGCGACCCCGGTACGAACTCCTCGGCCCCGAGCAGCTGGTACATCGCCGACGGGGTCTGGCTGAGGACCGTCACCTCCTGGTCGACCAGCAGCTGCGCGAACTGCCGCGGCGAACGGGACACCTCGAACGGCACCACGACCACCCTGGCGCCGTGGATCAGCGCCCCCCACAGCTCCCACACGGACACGTCGAAGGCGAACGAGTGGAAGCAGCTCCACACGTCGTACGGCCCGAGCCCGAACAGCTCCCGGGTCGAGCCGAGCAGCCCCAGCACGTTGCGGTGGCTGACCGCGACCCCCTTAGGGCGCCCGGTGGAGCCGGACGTGTAGATCACGTACGCGGCGTTGTCGGGCAGCAGGTGCCGCGTCACCGGGGCGTCGTCGGCCTCCGCCAGCCGCGCCGCGACCTCCGGGTCGTCCAGTACGGTGACCGCCACCCCGGGCGGCGCGTCCACCAGCGGCCGGCACGCGGCGTCGGTCAGTACGGCGACGGCGCCGGCGTCGCGCAGCACGTACCCGATCCGGTCGGCCGGGTACCGGGGATCGATCGGCAGGTACGCCGCCCCGGTCTTCAGCACCGCCAGCAGCGCGACCGTGATCGGCGCACCGCGTTCCATCAGCACCGCGACCCGGGACTCGGTGCCGACCCCCTGGCCGCGCAGGTGGTGCGCGAGCCGGTTCGCGGCGGCGTCCAGCTCCCGGTACGTCAGTTCGACGCCGTCGGCGGTCACCGCGACCGCGTCCGGGGCGGCCACCACCTGGCGTTCCACCAGCTCCACGATGGTGGTGTCGACGCCGTCGGGGACCGTGGTGTCGTTCCAGCGGCGGATCAGCTGGTCGCGCTGCCGGCGGTCGAGCACGTCGACGGCGTGCAGCCGGATGTCGGGGGTGGCGGTGACCGACCGCAGCACCCGGACAAAGCATTCGACAATTCTTTTCGCGGTCGCCGCGTCGAACAGATCCACCGCCGCGGTCAGGGCTCCCTTCAGCCCGGCCGGGCGGCCGTTCTCGTCGTACACCTCCTCCATTGCCAGCTCGATGTCGAATTTCGCGGCCTCGGTGCTCGACGGAAGCAGCCGGGTCGTGATATCCGCGAATTCCAGCGTGGCCTCGGCGGTGTTCTGCAGCACCAGCATTACCTGGAACAGCGGGTGCCGTGCCATCGAACGGGTCGGGGCGATTTCCTCGACCAACCGCTCAAATGGCACATCCTGGTGCGAGAACGCATCCAGGCTGGTCTGCCGGATCCGCCCCAGCAGCTCCCGGAACTCCGGGTCGCCGGAGAGGTCGGTACGGATCACCAGGGTGTTGACGAAGAAGCCGATCAGGTCGTCCATCGCCTCGTCGGTACGCCCCGCCACCGGCGAGCCGATGGGGATGTCGGTCCCGGCGCCGAGCCGGGACAGCGTCACCGCCAGCGCCGCCTGCAGCACCATGAACGGCGAGACCCGTTCGGTACGGGCCAGCTTCACGAGCCGCTTGTGCACCGCGGCCGGCAGCGAGAACGGCACCCGCTGCCCGCGGTGGCTCGACACGGCCGGACGAGGCCGGTCGGCGGGCAGCGCCAGCTCCTCCGGCGCCCCCGCCAGAGCGCGCCGCCAGTGGTCGAGCTGCACCGACAGCCGGCTGCCCGGGTCGGAGCCCTCGCCGAGCAGCTCACGCTGCCACAACGCGTAGTCGGCGTACTGCACCGGGAGCGGCTCCCAGTCCGGAGCGGTTCCCTGAACCCGCGCCGCGTACGCGGTCGACAGGTCGCGGGCCAGCGGCCGGTGCGACCAGGCGTCGGTGGCGATGTGGTGCAGCACCACGATCAGGACGTGCCGGTCGGCGCCGGTGCGCAGCAGCGTCGCCCGTACCGGCACCTGCGACGCCAGCTCGAACGGGGCCTGGCCGGCCTCCGCGATCAGCTCGGCGACCCGGTCCGGGTCGGCATCGCGTACCGCCAGCTCCCAGTGGAGTCCCGCCGGCTCCAGGATCCGCTGGTACGGCTCGCCGTCGACTTCGGGGAACACCGTACGGAGCGACTCGTGCCGTTCCAGCAGATCCCGCAGTGCCGCGGTCAGCGCTGGAACCCGCAACGGTCCGTCGAGCTCCATGGCGATCACGTTGTGGTACGTGGAGCTCGGACCTTCCAGCTGAGCCAGGAACCACAACCGGCGCTGCGCGAACGACAACGGGATCATCAATGTGTCTCCTTACGCATCGGACGCATTGCCGGTCGACGGAGAATCTCCTGTTTGTCAAGCCCCTGGGGAGAAATAGCCGGTTCCCCGCGAATTCCCGCTTCCACACTGAAATAGCGACCGATTCACGTGGGGGAAGCGATCGCACTTCAGCCAGCCGACCGGGCAAATTCCAGCGCATCCCCGGCCCGGGAACAAGAGCAGCGGTCGTACCGCCGGCGGCGAGGGTGTTCAACCGGCGGATTGCATCAGTTGGACAGAAATCTCGCGCTCTTTTGTACAAGGGGAGAAGTTGACAGGATCGAACCTGTTCTTGTATGCTCCCCGCCCGGATTCAGCGGGGTGGCGTACCAGTCCGGTCCGGTACGCGATCACGACCAGCTGCGCGCGGTCCCGGGCAGCACCGCGAGCCGGTCCTCGCCGGCCCGGGTGGCGGCCCGCTGCGCGGCGAACTGGGAGATCAACCGCCGCGCGATTCAAGGCGCACCATCGCCGTCGACCCCGACCGCGCCCCATACGTCGTGATGCTCTTCCAGCTCTACGCCACCGGCAAGTACAGCTTCAAGACACTCCGCCAGGCGGTCACCGAAGCCGGGCTCCGTACCCGACCCACCCGACGCCGCCCCGCCGGCTCCCCCATCTCCATCCGCAAGATCGGAGACATCCTCCGAGACCGTTACTACATCGGCTACGTCAGCCACAACGACACCGAATACAACGGCCGCCACGAACCGCTCATCGACCCAGAACTCTTCGCGCGGGTGCAGCAAGTCCTCTACACCGACCGCAACGCCGGCACCCGCGCCCGCAAACACGACCACTACCTCAAGGGCACCATCTGGTGCTACCGCTGCAAGCAGCGGTTCCTCTACATCAAGACCCGCGGCAAGCTCGGCTACCAGTACCCCTACTTCGTCTGCCGAGGCCGCCAAGACCACGTCTGTGACATGCCGATCCTTCCCGCCGCCGAGGTCGAACACGCCGTAGGCCGCCACTACGCCACGCTGCGGATCCCGCGCCAACGCATCGCGCGGCTCAAGACCGCCATGGCCGACACAGTCGCTGACGACCAGCACGGCGCGGAGCTGATGCGCCGGCACCTACGCCAAGAACGCAAACGCCTCGACGACCTCGAAGACCAGTACCTCGAACTCGTCGACGACCCCGACTGGCCACGCGAGAAACTCACCACCAAGATCCGCGCCGTCCAACGCGACCGAGACCGCATCGACGCCGAGCTTGCCGCAACGGACACAAGCCAGCTCGAACAAGGCCGGCAAGCCCTCACCAGCCTGCTGGACCTACTCGAAGACCCGGAAAGGATCTACACCGTCGCTGACGACCAAGCCCGTCGCGCCCTCACCAAGGCATGCTTCAGCAAGCTGTGGATCGAGAGCAACTACGACCAACCCCACGTCGCCGAGAGCGGACTCACAGATCTGATACCCCACCCCCGGCGAAACAAGAAACGACACCCCACGAAGCGGGATGCCGCCCATCACGCCACGGCCCTCCCCCATGCCCCGAAGGGCCAGGGTTTAAGTAAGAGCCAAATGGTGGAGCTGAGGGGACTCGAACCCCTGACCCCCACACTGCCAGTGTGGTGCGCTACCAGCTGCGCCACAGCCCCAGCGCCCGCCGCCAGCGGCGAGCACTGGGCAAGTGTACACACCTGTACGCAGAGCGTCTCAGGGGTATCAGCCGTGCAGCTGACCCCGTACGGCGCCGGCCGGGAACGCCTGGCTGTGGACGTTGACGTAGTAGTTCGACGGGTGCATCAGGATGTTCAGGCCAAGCTCCCGGCTGACGGTGGCGCATGCCGTACTGGTGCCTGTGGTCGGGGCCACCAGGGGCACCACGACCGGGCCGGGCGAGCCGGCCGGGGCACGGTGGATGTGGGCGGCGGTCACGTTGTCGACGTCGGCCACCGTGAGGGTGTAGCAGATCTCGGTCTGCCCGGGGTTGACCTTAAGCACGGCGGTGCCGGAGCCGTCCGGGTCGCCAGGGTTGGGCACCTCCTGGGCGCCGTCCAGCTCGGCGGACAATGGGCGACCTCCGTCGTCGGCGGTCGCGGCCCCGGTCAGCGGGCCGGCGAGCGCCGCCCCGACCAGCGCCGCGGCCAGCGCAGTGCGGAAAACCACAGTCCCAGCGGTACGCATACCGTTCACCTCCGCATTCGTCCCCCGACCGGCATTCCTCTGGAATACGGGACAGCGCCGCCGAGGGATTGCCCGACCGGGGGATTCTGGCCCCCCGGCGGTACAGATGCGGCCCGACGGCCACCCGGATCAGGCCGTCAGTTCACCGAGGGGTCGGCCGGATAGTGGGCGACCGCCGCGGTCAGGCCACCCTGCCGGCGCAGCACCATCGCCCACAGGTCGTCCGGCTGCGGGAAGAACGCGTCGCTGGGCAGCGCGTCGAAGACGAACCAGGATCCGCCCGAGATCTCCGATTCCAGCTGGCCACCGTCCCACCCGGCGTAGCCGGCGAAGACGCGTACCCCCTCCAGGGTTTCCCGCATCGTATCCGGGTCGCGGGACAGGTCGATGGTGCCGATCGGGCCGCTGACCTGGCTGAACCCTTTGGGCTCGGCGCCAGGGCGGCTGCGCGCCAGGCAGATCGCCGCCTCCGGCTGCACCGGGCCGCCCTCGAAGACCACCGGCGGGTTGCCGGCCAGGGAACCCCAGCCACCCAGCACCTCGCTGACCGGCACTTCGGTGGCACGGTTGAGAACGACGCCGAGCGCTCCGCCCGACTCGTGTGCCACCAGCAACACCACGGTGCGCTCGAAATTCGGGTCGTGGAGCGTCGGCGTCGCGACCAACAGCTGACCGGCCAGCGACTCCCTCGCCATGCCCCCGATCATGCCTGGCTCGTGGTGCACCGCGATAGCTCCCTAACGTCGTCCCGATCTGGTAGAGGCGACCACCCCTGGGAGCAGCCTTGCTACGAGCCTCCTGTACGAGACCGTAGCGGGCTCGAGCATTCCACGGGGAGAGTCCGAAGGTACGAGCGCGGCCCGCCCGGACGTGCCGGACGGGCCGCTATCTGGGAGCGCTCGTTGCGGTGCGAGGTGACCCGCACTTGTTCGCACAGTAGCCCAACGCCGCCGCCGCCACGACCGGTTGTCACCAATCTGAATGAACCTCACCGAGGTTTCTCACCCAGGGTCGCCACCCCCATCATCTAGGGTCGTCGGCAGACTGATCGAGAGAGGTGTCACGGTGCCTGAGTACGACAGGATCGGCGGGCCGGTCGAGTACGCGGTGATCGGCGGCTCCGGGCTGTACGCGCTGCTCGACGACGCCACCGAGGTGACGGTGGAGACGCCGTACGGGCCGCCGAGTGACGCGATCACGGTGAGCCAGATCGACGGCCGCCGGGTGGCGTTCCTGCCCCGCCACGGCACGGCGCACCAGCACCCTCCACATCGGATCCCGTACCGGGCGAATCTGTGGGCGCTACGGGCGCTGGGGGCACGGCAGATCCTGGCGCCGTGCGCGGTCGGCGGGCTGCGGCCGGAGCTGGGCGCCGGCTCGTTCGTGCTGCCGGACCAACTGGTCGACCGCACCAGCGGGCGGGCGCAGACCTTCTACGACGTGGGCGCGGTGCACGTGTCGTTCGCCGACCCGTACTGCCCGGTGGGGCGGCGCACCGTGCTGGAGGCCGCCGCCGGGTCCACGGTGGACGTGGCCGACGGCGGCACCATGGTGGTGGTGGAGGGGCCCCGGTTCTCCACCCGCGCCGAGTCGCGCTGGTTCTCCGGGCTGGGGTTCTCGCTGATCAACATGACCGGCCACCCGGAGGCGGTGCTGGCCCGCGAGCTGGCGCTCTGCTACACGGCGATCGCGCTGGTCACGGACCTGGACGCGGGTGTCGAAGGCGGCTCCAGCGTGACCCAGGAAGAGGTGTTCCGGGTTTTCGGCGAGAACACCGAGCGGATGCGCGGGCTGCTCTTCGACGTCCTGACCCGGCTGCCGGCGACCCGCGACTGCCCCTGCCCGGCCACCCTCGACGGGATCGACCTGCCGTTCGAGCTGCCCTGACTCCTTACGGTCCGCTGACCGGTGCGGGTCACGGCGACCCGGCCCCGGTCCGCCGGGCTAGCGTCGGGCGATGCGGATCATGGTCACCGGCGGTGCCGGCTTCATCGGTGGGTACGTCACACAGGCGCTGACCACCGCCGGGCACGACGTTCGGGTGCTCGACAGCCTGCACCCGGCGGCCCACTCCCGCGACGCCGACTGGCCGGCGTACCTGGAGAAGGTCTGCCTGGTACGCGGTGACGTGCGGGATCCGGCGACGGTCCGCGAGGCGCTCGCGGAGGTGGACGCGGTGGTACACCAGGCGGCGATGGTGGGGCTCGGCGTCGACGCTCTGGACGCCCCCGAGTACGTCTCCTGCAACGACCTGGGCACCGCGGTGCTGCTCGCCGAGCTGGCCCGGGCCGGGATCGGTCGGCTGGTGCTGGCCAGCTCGATGGTGGTGTACGGCGAGGGCCGCTACCAGTGCGCCCGGCACGGCGTGGTGCGACCCGGTCCGCGCCGCCCCGGCGACCTGGACGCCGGAAACTTCGAACCGCGCTGCCCGTCATGCGGGGCGCCGCTGGCTCCCGGGCTGGTGCCGGAGGACGCGCCGCTGGATCCACGGAACACGTACGCGGCGACCAAGCTGGCCCAGGAGCATCTGACCTCCTCCTGGGTACGGCTCACCGGCGGCGCCGCGGTCGCGCTGCGCTACCACAACGTGTACGGCCCCCGGATGCCGCGGGACACCCCGTACTCGGGGGTGGCGGCAATCTTCCGGTCCGCGCTGGAGCGGGGCGAGCCGCCGCGGGTGTTCGAAGACGGCGGACAGCGGCGGGACTTCGTACACGTCGAGGATGTGGCGGCGGCGAACCTGGCGGCGCTGGAGGCGACCGCGCACGGAGGCTTCGCGGCGTACAACGTGGCCTCGGGCGAGCCGCGCACGGTGGGTGAGATGGCCACGGCGCTGGCCGAAGCGTTCGGCGGGCCCGCTCCGGTGGTCACCGGGGAGTACCGGCTCGGCGACGTCCGCCACGTGGTCGCCTCCCCCGAGCGCGCCCGCACCGAGCTGGGCTTCACCGCCAAGGTCCCCTTCACCGACGGCATCCGCGAATTCGCCACCGCCCCACTCCGCTGAGCGGCAGACCCGCCCCGCTGCGCTGGCGGCAGACCCCCCGCAACGGTCGCATCCAACATCCACCACCCGAAAGCAGGTGTGATCAGGGGGAGGCCCGTTAGGGCGAGGGGAGGCCCGTTAGGGCGAGGGAAGGTGTACCAGGAAGCGGCAGCCGTTGCCGGCGTTGCTGACCGCGACCTCGCCCCGGTGGGCCTCCACCAGGCCGCGTACGATCGCCAGCCCCAGACCGCCGCCGGAGCCGTTGGAGCTGCCGGGACCCCGGGGGGTACGCGCCGCCTCGCCCCGGAACGCCACGTCGAACACCCGGGGCAGGTCCGGCTCCGGGATGCCGCCGCAGGCGTCGGTGACGGCGAGCCAGCCACCGGACTCGTCCCGGCCACCGGTGATGGTGACCGTGGCGTCGGAGGGGGTGTGCCGGATCGCGTTGAGCAGCAGGTTCGCCACGATCCGGTTCAGCTCCGGCTCGCTGGCCCGTACGGTGGGCCAGCCCCCGGCGGCGGCGACCAGTTGGATCCGGCGGGCGTGTGCCAGCGGCATCGCGGAGGCGACCGCGTCGCTCACCACGTCGCCGAGCGAGACCGACACCAGGGAGAGCCGCAGCGCGCCGGCGTTGATCCGCGACAGCTCGAACAGGTCGTCGACCAGCCCGGCCATCCGGTCGCACTCGTGGCGGATCCGGCCGTGGTAGTCCGCGACCGTCTCCGGGTCGCCGACCACGCCGTCCTCGAGGGCCTCCGCCATCGCCCGCAACCCCGCCAGCGGGGTACGCAGGTCGTGGCTCACCCACGCCACCAGCTCGCGCCGGCTGGCCTCCAGCAGGCGCTCCCGTTCCCGGGCCTCGGCGGCCCAGACCGACTCGGCGGCGAGTCGGCGACCGGCCCACAGCGCCACCGCGAGGCTGACCGCGCCGGCCACCACCACCACGACCAGCAGCACCGTCAGGTCGTGGGTGCTGATGAACATCGCGAGCGCGTCCGCGACGATCCCGGCGAGCACGGCGCCGACCGCCACCGCGATCAGCACGCACACGTGCGCGGTGACCGATCGGCCCCGCATCCGGCGCAGCAGCAGCGCACCGGGCACCGCCACCGCCAGCGAGGCCGCCAGCGCGATCCCGATCACGATCACCATGTCACGCATCGGCGGCACCTCCCCGTACCGGTTCGTAGCGGTAGCCGACGCCCCAGACGGTCACGATCCGGCGCGGCTCGGCGGGGTCGTCCTCCACCTTCTCCCGCAGCCGGCGGACGTGGACGGTCACCGTGGACTGGTCGCCGAACGTCCAGCCCCAGACCTGTTCCAGCAGTTCCCCCCGCCGGTACGCCCGCTCCGGGTGCCGCATCAGGAACACCAGCAGGTCGAACTCCCGTACGGTCAGCGCCAGCTCCGCGCCGCGCAGGGTGGCGACCCTCGCGCTGGTGTCAACGGTGAGCCCGTCGTCGGTGAGCAGCCGCGGCTCATCGGGCGCGGGTGGGCGGGTCACCCGGCGCAGCACCGACTGCACCCGCAGCACCAGCTCGCGTGGCGAGAACGGCTTGGTGACGTAGTCGTCGGCACCGGTCTGCAGCCCGACCACCCGGTCGGACTCCTCGCCCAGCGCGGTCAACATCACCACCGGTACGTCGGAGTCCGCCCGCATCCGGCGGCACACCTCGATGCCGTCCATCCCGGGCAGCATCAGGTCCAGCACCACCAGATCCGGCCGCTGCGCGGCGTACGCGGACAGCGCCGCCGGCCCGTCCCCGGCCAGAGTCACCGCGATCCCGGCCCGCTCCAGGTAGCGGCGTACCACGTCGCTCACCGTCGGGTCGTCGTCGACGACGAGCACCTTCGCAGCTTCGGTCATCCCCACACCGCCCCTCACCACCAGAACCACAGCAACGTCTCCAACACCACCGCGGTGACGACCTGTGCCGCCAACCAGCCTCTCACCTGGCGCGCCGGCAGTAGCCCCGCCAGCGGCAACAGCCAGACCACGAACGGCAGGTAGATCCGCTCCACCTCGCCCTTGGACAGCCCGGACGCGGTCGCCAGCACGATCGCCCCCACCGCACCCCACCACAGAGCCGGCAGGATTCCGGGGTTTCCGGGGTTATCGCGCCGGCTATTACCCCGACTTCCCCGGAATCCGCCGCGCGGCAACGCCGCCACCACCGCCGGGCCGGCGGCGATCGCCACCGCGGCGGGGTTCGCCAGCCAGAAGTACCAGGCGGGGCGGTCCTGCCAGGCGGGGCCGTTGCGTACCCGCTGGGTGGCCAGGTCGAGCCCTTCCCACCAGGAGAATCCGGCGAACCAGGCGGCGGCCATCAGGGCGAGCACCACGACGCCGCCGACCAGCAGCGGGCGTACCCGGCGGCGTACCAGCACCACGGCCAGCGCGAGCGGCCCGAGCAGCAGCAGACCGTACGACAGGAAGAGGCAGCCACCGAGCGCGAGCCCGCCGGCGGCGGCGAGCAGGTCACCGCGCCAGCCGGGGCGTACCGCGGCGTACGCCAGGGCGCAGATCCCGGCGGCGCCCACCCCGGCGAAGAGCGCGTCGGCGCTGGTCGCCACCCAGATCGCCGCCGGCGCGAGAGCCACGAACGGCGCCGCCCGGCGGGCGAACTCCTCACCGCCCGGCAGCGCCACGGTGGCCAGCACCGCCGGTACGGTGACCGCGCCGACCAGCACGCACAGCACGGCGGCGGGCGCGGTGCCGCCCAGCCCGATCCGGTCCAACGCGACGAAGACCGCCAGCGCGCCAGGCGGGTGCCCGCCCACGTGGGTGGTCCACTGCTGGCTGTCCACCACGTGGTCGGTGAAGGTCGCCAGATACTCCCCCCACGACCCGACCCGGGGCACGTCGTGCGGGTACTCCCACCGGTTGGCCAGCGGACGGGTCAGCCCCGCCCAGCCGTCGCTGAGCGCCAGGCTGACCGGCCACACCACCCCAGCGAGATACCCGGCGCCGAGCAGCCCCCGCCACGACAGGGCGACCGCGAGCCGGGGCGCGTGC
>JBOGDE010000104.1:0-16118 GCA_050701695.1 Micromonosporaceae bacterium | reverse complement strand
GGGTTGGTCCGCGCCCGCTGCGCGCGGGCGCGGACCGGCACCCTGCGAGGTTGGTCTACGGTGGTGGCCCGTGGGCGGGTGAGACCGCCGCCCACGCAAGACTGCTCTTGCGTGCGGATCAGTGTGGCGAACCTGGCCAAACCTCGCAAGAGGTCCTGACGAGTAGCTTCTTCGTCGAACCGCAGCCCAGCGGTAGTTTGTTCGCCAAACGGCGGCTCAGCGGCCGACAGCGTGCTCCAGCTGGGCCTTGTTCATCTGCGAGCGACCCCGGATGTTCTTCTTCCTCGCCTCCTCGTACAGCTGGTCCCGGGTACGCCCCTTCGGGCCCGAGTGGGACCGCATACCGCCGCGCCGGCCCGACGAGATGTCGCTGCGGGACAGCTTCGAGGACCGCTTCGCCTCGCCGCCGCGGGCGCGTTCCTTGTTGACGGTACGGGCGGCGATCTCCTCCGCGGTGTCCTCGGAACGCCCGCGCTGCTTCAGACCGGACTTGATGTGTTCGTACTGGCGTTCTCGTTTCTCGTTCCAGGCGCGCTGCGGCATGGTTGACCACCCTCCTGTTCACGTGCCTGACCTGCACTGGTGCCGTACCCGCCAGCACGGCCCGGCATGCCTGGGGCGTGGACGGGTTGACCATGTGCCGGATGCACCGTGAGACTCTGGGCAGTGTGGCGCGGGCCACAGGTGCGGAGGTGGCGATGGACCCGGGGCAGCTCCTTGGCCGGCTCGGCGCCCGGCGCCTGCTGCGGCGCACCAGCGAGGAGCCGGCCGCCGCCGACACCGCCGACGTGGCGGAGCTGCTGACCGCGCCGTGGTTCGGTGCCGGGCTGGACGAGCTGGCGGACCGGGAAGGGCTCGATCCGGACGCGGTACGCGCCGAGGCGGCGACCGCGCTGCGCGAGATGGCGGCCCGGCACACCCGGCAGGTTACCGACGCCTGGCGCCGGTTCGAACAGTGGCTGCTGCGGGCCTACGACGTCTTCGTCGACGACGAGGCGATCGCCCGGCTGCGCCGGCTGGACCGCCGGCACGCACTGCTGTTCCTGTTCTCGCACCGGTCCTATCTCGACGGTGCGGTGCTGCCCGAGGTGCTGCACTCCCGGGGGCTCTCGCCGCTGTTCACCTTCGGCGGCGCCAACCTCAACTTCTTCCCGATGGGCAGCATCGCCAGCCGTACCGGCGTGATCTTCATCCGGCGCGACACCAAGAGCAAGCCGGTCTACCGGGCCTCGCTGCGCGCCTACATCGGGCAGCTGATCCGGCGCCGCGCCAACCTCGCCTGGTCGATCGAGGGCGGCCGCACCCGTACCGGAAAACTGCGCCCCCCGGTGTACGGCATCCTGCGGTACGTCGTCGACGCCGTCGCATCGGTCGAAGGCCCCGAGGTGATGATCGTGCCGGTCTCGGTGGTGTACGACCAGCTGCACGAGGTCGCGCTGATGACCGACGAGGCGACCGGCGGCAGCAAACGCCAGGAGGGGCTGCGCTGGCTGGTCAGCTTCGCCCGGAAGCAGCGCCACCGGCTGGGCCGGGCGTACCTGGACGTGGGCGAGCCGGTGCCGCTGCGGGAGCGGCTCGCCGAGCTGCGCGCCGACCCCGACGCGGCGCCGCACGCGGTGGAGCGGGTGGCGCTGGACGTCTGCCACCGGATCAACCGCACCACGCCGGTCACCGCCACGGCGGTGGTCAGCCTCGCGCTGCTCGGCGCGGACCGGGCACTCACCCTCGACCAGGTGCTCGCGACGCTACGGCCGCTCGCCGACTACATCGCCGCCCGCGGCTGGCCGGTGGCCGGCGCCGCCGACCTGACCGACCGCGCCACCATCCGCCGGGCGTTGCAGGAGATGGTCGCCTCCGACGTACTGAGCTGCTATGACGGCGGTACGGAGACCGTGTGGGCGATCGAACGCGAACGCCACCTGGTGGCCGCGTTCTACCGCAACACCGCGATCCACATCCTGGTCGACCGGGCGATCGGCGAGCTGGCGCTGGTGGCGGCGACCGAGTCCGGCGAGCCGGGCAACGTACGGGATCTGGTGTGGCGGGAGGCGCAGCGGTTGCGGGAGCTGTTCAAGTTCGAGTTCTTCTTCGCCGGGCGCGAGGAGTTCGCCGAGTCGATGATCACGGAGCTGTCGCTGATCGAGCCCGACGGGCGCGCCAGGTCCGACGCGTTCACCGCCGACGACGCGCGGACCTGGCTGGACAAGGCCGACCCGTACCTCGCCCACCTGGTGCTGCGGCCGTACCTGGACGCGTACCACGTGGTGGCCGAGCGGCTGGTGGCCGACGACGACGGGTACGACGAGAAGGGTCTGCTGGCCGAGTGTCTGCGGGTCGGCAAGCAGTGGGAGCTGCAGCGCCGCATCGCCAGCGCGGAGTCGGTGTCGCTGGAGCTGTTCAAGACAGCGCTGCGGCTGGCGCGGCACCGCGACCTGCTCGAATCCGACGCGCCCGACCTGGACAAACGCCGCCGGGCGTTCCTGGAGGAAGTACGCGCCAGATGCCGTGCGGTGAACGTGATCGCCGAGCTGGCCCGGGGCGGTACGGCGTCGTGACCACAAGCTGTCGTGACCACAGTGGAGAATCGGCCCGGAGGGGATGAGCAGATGAAGAGCAGACGGCCCAGTGTCGCGGTGATCGGTGGCGGTTCCTGGGGGACCACGGTCGCCTCGATCGCGGCGCGGAACACCTCCACCGTGCTGTGGGCGCGCTCAGAGCAGACCGTGGCCGACATCAACGAGCGGCACCAGAACTCCCGCTACCTGCCCGATCTGCCGCTGTCCCCGGGCCTGCGCGCCACCGCCGACCTGGCCGAGGCGGTGACCGGCGCGGACGTCCTGGTGATGGGGGTGCCGTCGCAGTCCTTCCGCGGCGTCGCCGAGCAGATCGCCGAGCACGTACGCCCCTGGGTGCCGGTGGTGACGCTGGTCAAGGGGCTGGAGCAGGGCAGCCGCAAGCGGATGACCGAGATCGTCGCCGAGGTGCTGCCCGGCCACCCGGCAGGGGTGCTCGCCGGCCCGAACATCGCGCGCGAGGTGGTCCAGGGATACGCTGCCGCGGCCACCATCGCGATGCCCGAACACCGGTCGGCGGAGCTGCTGCAGGACCTGTTCCGTACCACCCGGTTCCGGGTCTACACCACCACCGACGTGATCGGGGTGGAGATCGCCGGGGCGCTGAAGAACATCTTCGCGATCGCGGTCGGCTTCGGCGACGGCCTGGGCGCCGGCGACAACACCCGGGCGATGGTGATCACCCGGGCGCTGCGCGAGCTGAGTCGGCTCGGGGTGGCGATGGGCGGCGCGCCGGAGACGTTCATCGGGCTCGCCGGGCTCGGCGACCTGATCGCCACCTGCACCAGCCCGCACAGCCGCAACCGCCGGGTCGGCGTCGGGCTGGCGCAGGGCAAGACCCTCGACCAGATCGCCGCCGAGCTGAACCAGGTGGCCGAGGGCGTCAAGTCCGCCGGCACGGTGATGAAGCTGGCCGCCGAGAAGGGCGTCGACATGTTGATCGCGCGGGAGGTGGACGCGGTGATCAACCACGGCCAGCCGGCCGCCGACGCGTACCGTGGGCTGCTCCGCCAGGCACCCGGCCACGAGGTGCACGGAGACGCCTGGTGACCGCCCTGTCGCCAGCGACCACGGAGGTGCCATGAGCCACGTCGAAGACCATTTCACCGGTACGGCCGGCGGCCGCGTCTACTGGCAGGCCTGGCTGCCGGAGACCGACCCCGGCGGCGTGGTGGTGATCTGCCATGGCCTCGCCGAGCACAGCGGCCGGTACGGCCACGTCGCCGACCGGCTCACCGGCGGCGGCTACGCGGTGTACGCCGTGGACCACCGCGGCCACGGCCGCTCCGAGGGGCCACGCTCCAACCTGAACCGGGTGGCCGAGGTGGTGGCCGACCTGGACACCCTGATCGCGCTGGTCGCCGAGCGGCACCCGGAGCTGCCGGTGTTCCTGCTGGGGCACAGCATGGGCGGGATGATCGCGCTGCAGTACGCCACCGGCAACCCGTCCCGGCTGACCGGTCTGGTGCTCTCCGCGCCGCTGGTGCAGTCCTCCGCGGCGTCGAAGCTGCAGCGGGCGGCGGCCCGGCTGCTGTCCGCGGTGGCACCGAACCTGGGGGTGACCCAGCTGGATTCCTCGTGGGTCAGCCGTGACCCGGCGGTGGTCAAGGCGTACGAGGAGGACCCGCTCAACTACCGCGGGAAGGTCCCGGCGCGTACCGGCGCGGAGCTGCTGGCCACCATGGACGGCTTCGCCGAGCGGATCCCGCGGCTGCGGCTGCCACTGCTGATCCTGCAGGGTACGGAGGACAAGTTGGTCGAGCCGGCGGGCGCGCGGTACGTCGCCGAGCACGCGGCGTCCGAGGACCTGACCTACCGCACGTACGCCGGGCTCTACCACGAGGTGATGAACGAGCCCGAGCAGGACGCGGTGCTCGACGACCTGCTCCGCTGGCTCAAGGAACGCACCTGACGCGCGGGCGCCTCACAGGAAACTGGGCACCGGCTCCGCGCGGTGGGGCTCGTCGCCGGGCTCGGTGGGTGGCTCCTCGGCAGCGGGGGACTGCTCGTCGTACCAGAGGTCCTCGACGAACTCGTCCACCAGCGGATTCACCCCGACCATGGTGCTGACTCTCTCAGGCGGACATTTCCCCCGGAGATCGCCGATGTTTCAAGCTTGCTAACTGTCGGCGCCCGGTGACGTACCGGAGCTGGGGCGCGTGTTTGACTGGTGAGATGGGCGCCGACGCGGAGCTGTGGCGGGGGCTCGCCGCCCTGGGGAGCCGGTACGGCGCCGGCGCTCCCGTCCCGCTCTCGCAGCGCCCCGACGGTCTCGTGGTGGGGGTGGGCCGGGTGGTGGTCAAGGCACACCCCGACGGGACCGATCCCGGGCTGCTCGCCCGGCGGCTGCGGGTCGCGGTCGCCTCGCCCGAGCTGCTGCTGGCGCCGCTGCCGCTGCCGGACGGGGCCCTCACCGGCGAGGTCGCCGACCGGGTGGTGACGGTGTGGCCGGCGGGTCAGCCGGTCGACCCGGACGATCCCGCCGCCGCCCCCTGGGAAGCCGCCGCGCGGCTGCTGGCCGGCCTGCACACCGCCCCCGTGCCCGCGGGTACGCCACCTCACGGCGCGCCGGCGCGGCTGACCCGCGCTCTCACCCGGCTCGACCGGTACGCCGGCGACGTACCGGAGGCGGGCACGGTGCGGGCGGCGTACCGGTCCCTGCCCGGGTGGGTACGGGGCGAGGCGCCGGCGCCGGCCGGGCGGCCGTACGGGTTGGTGCACGGTGACTGGCATCTCGGCCAACTGGTGCAGGTGGCCGCATCGGGCTGGCGGCTCGTCGACGTGGACGACCTGGGCGGCGGCGATCCGGTCTGGGACCTGGCGAGGCCCGCCGCCTGGTACGCCACCGGCCTGATGCCGGCCCCGGCCTGGCGCAGGTTCGTGGACAGCTACCGGGCGGATGGCGGGCCGGCGTTGCCGCGCCACGGCGACCCGTGGGACGCGACGCTCGACGCGGTGGCGCGGGCGCTCACCGTCCAGATCGGCGCCCTCGCGGTGGTCGCCGCGGTACGGCAGCGGCGCGGGCTCGACGAGGTGGAGCGATCGGTGCTCGACAGCTGCCGCCGGATCGCCGCCGAGTCCGGGGCCGTGACGAGCCCTGTCGACGTAACCTGACGAGCTCTGTCGACGTAACCTAGAGGCTCACGATCGGAGGGGTTGGCCACGATGCAGTGTCCGAAGTGCCGCGGCACGATGCGTACCTACGACCGCAGCGGTGTCCACATCGAACAGTGCGACAGCTGTCGGGGGATCTTCCTCGATTACGGCGAGCTGGAGCGCCTCAACCAGCTCGAGGGCGGTGGCGGTTACCCGCCGTCCGCACCGCCACCGGCGTACGGTGCGCCGGGCTGGGGCCACCACGGGCGTGGCCACCACAAGCGCGGCTTCGGCCGGATGCTGTTCTCTTCCTGAGCCGGTAAACGTCTCTTCCCCAGCCGGTAAGCGACCACCGCCCCAGTCGGCGGACGGTGCCACCACACGACGGCGGCGCCGTCACGCCGGGGCGGTGGTCGCCCGGATCACCACCCGCATCAGGCCCGCGATCTCGGCCCGCAGCTCGGGCCGGTGCCGCATCCGGCCGGTCCGCGCCAGGTCGTTGGCGACGGTGAGCCCGGCATGCACCACCACTCGGGCCTCTGCGGTGCCGAGCGCCGGGTGCGCGGTGGTCAGCAGCCGTACCCACTCGCCGATGTACGCCCGCTGCGGCCGGCGCAGCGCGGTGCGCTGGTCCTGGGACAGCCCGCTCAGCTCGTTCAGGTAGACCGCGATCATGTCGCGGTGGTCCAGCATCGTCTCCGCGTACGAGTCGACCAGCCGGTCGAGGGCGTCGGTGGCGCTGGCGGCACCGGCGGTGGCTCGGCTCGCGTCGTACACCAGGCGGTCGGCCATCCGGCTGCCGGCGGCCAGCAACAGGTCGGCCTTGCTGTCGAAGTGCCGGTAGATCGAGGGTCCGGCGATCCCCGCCGCGGTGCCGATGTCTTCCAGTGTCACCGCGTGGTAGCCGTGCTTGCGGAACAGCCGGGTCGCCACGGTCAGCAGTTGCTCGCGCCGGCTCGCCGCCACCGGCCCGCGGGCCTCGCCGGATGGAGCGGGGGCGCCGATTGGGTCCGCCGCGGGCACCACGTCGCTGGCCAGCACGCCGCGGGCCGCCGCCCGGAGCAGCCCGATGTGCCGGGCCTTGCCCAGCGTCACGGTGTAGTCCGCGGGGCTGCCGAAGACCGCCATCGCGGCGTGACACAGCACTGCGGCGTCCGGCTCGGACAGCTCGGTACGCCGCCCGCGCAGCTCGGCGATCAGCTGGGTCATCGGGATCTCACCGCGCCGGCGTACCTCCGCCTGCTGTTCGGAGTCGAGGTGGCGCCCCAGCCAGCGCCACAGCGCCACCGCGTCGCGCCGGTCGACCGCCAGCCTGGCGAGGGCCTCGGTGGCCGCGTCGAGTCGCCGCGCGGGATCGCCCGGCTGGTCCATGATTCCGGCGACGGTCTGGGCGAGGCAGTCCACACCGCTGAGCAGCACCTCGGCGAGGATCGCCTGCTTGTTGCTGTAGTGCCGGTAGACCGCCGGCCCGGTGATGCCGGCGGCCGAGGCGATGTCGGCGATCCCGACCGCGTGGTAGCCGTGCCGGCGGAACAGCTCGGCGGCGAGCTGGGCGAGCTGTGCCCGGCGGTCCCGCCGCCGCTTCAGCGGCGGTGTCTGCTCCACCTGGGTCACGCTCACCTCCTGCTCGGCCCCGACGCCGTGCCCCGATCTGTCGCCGGCCTGCGAGGTATCTCACAAGTGAAACCGGCCTAGCGTCCCATACCCGGCCCGGATGCCGTTGACAGCGCACCCTACTGGCCAGTTATGTTAATCGAAATTAGCTCAAGCCCGGATACCTGTGAAGCCCGAGTGGAGGTCAGGTCATGGGAGAAGCTGGGGCCACACCGGTGCGCCCGCCGTGGTCGGACGACGAGGTGGAGGCGGTACGCGAGCTGGCGTACACCTTCTTCTCCAAGGAGGTCACGCCGCAGTACGAGAAGTACGCCGCGCAGGGCCACCCGGACCGTGACATCTACCGCAAGGCCGGTGAGCTGGGGCTGCTGTGCGTGTCGATCCCCACCGAGTACGGCGGCGGTGGCGGCACCTTCGCCCACGAGGCGGCGGTGATCGAGGCCCAGGTGCAGGCGATGGAGTCGTCGATGGCGATCTCGGTGCACTCCGGGATCGTGGCGCACTACCTGCTGGCATACGGCACCGAGGAGCAGAAGCGGGCGTGGCTGCCGAAGCTGGCCAGCGGCGAGCGGGTGGGCGCGATCGCGATGACCGAGCCCGGCACCGGCTCCGACCTGCAGGCGATCACCACGAAAGCGGTCAAGGACGGTGACGAGTACGTCATCTCCGGCGCCAAGACGTTCATCACCCACGGCGCGATCGCCGACCTGATCATCATCGCGGCGAAGACCGACCCGACGCAGGGTGCCGCCGGGGTGTCGCTGATCGTCGCCGACGTCGCCGGCGACCCGCCCGGATTTCAGCGGGGCCGGATCCTGCAGAAGGCGGGGCTGAAGGCGAACGACACCGCCGAGCTGTCCTTCGACGAGCTGCGGGTGCCGACCGCGAACCTGCTCGGCCCGGCCGAGGGCGGTGGCTTCATCCAGCTGATGCAGCAGCTGCCCCAGGAACGGCTGCTGATCGCGATCACCGCGGTGTCGGTGATGGAGGCGGCGGTGGCGCAGACGCTGGCGTACACCAAGGAGCGGCACGCGTTCGGCAAGCCGCTGTTCGCGTTGCAGAACACCCGGTTCGAGCTGGCCGAATGTGCCACGCTGGCCAGAGTGAGCCGGGCATTTCTGGACGACTGCATCGTGCGTCACATCAAGGGCGAACTGGACGTCACGACCGCGGCGATGGCGAAGTACTGGCTCACCGACCGGCAGAACGAGGTGGTCGACCGGTGCGTCCAGCTCTTCGGTGGGTACGGCTACATGTTGGAGTACCCGATCGCCCAGATGTTCGTCGACAGCCGGGTACAGCGGATCTACGGCGGCGCCAACGAAATCATGAAGGAACTGATCTCGCGGACCCTCTGAGTCCGGCGGCTACAAGGAGCTGATGGAAGTGACTGACGCCTACATCTACGAGGCGATCCGTACGCCGCGCGGCCGCGGCAAGAGCAACGGCTCACTGCACACCGTGAAGCCGATCTCGCTGGTGGTCGGGCTGATCGAGGAGCTGCGCGCGCGCCACCCCGACCTGGACCCCGCCCTGATCGACGACATCGTGATGGGCGTGGTGAGCCCGATCGGAGACCAGGGCTCAGTGCTTCCCAAGGTCGCCGCGATCGCGGCCGGGCTGCCGGACACGGTGGGCGGCGTACAGCTCGACCGGTTCTGCGCCTCCGGGCTGGAGGCGGTCAACATCGCCGCCCAGAAGGTACGGTCCGGCTGGGACCAGCTGGTGATCGCCGGTGGCGTGGAGTCGATGTCGCGGGTGCCGATCGGTTCCGACGGCGGTGCCTGGGCGATGGACCCGGAGACCAACTTCGAGACCTACTTCGTGCCGCAGGGGATCGGGGCCGACCTGATCGCCACCACCGAGGGCTTCTCCCGGGAGGACGTCGACCGGTTCGCGCTTCGCTCGCAGCAGAAGGCGGCGGCGGCGTGGGAGGGCGGCTACTTCGCCAAGTCCGTCGTACCGGTGAAGGACCGCAACGGGATCACCCTGCTGGACCACGACGAGCACGTGCGCCCCGACTCCACGCTGGAGGGCCTGGGCAAGCTGAACCCGTCCTTCGCGATGATCGGCGAGGCGGGCGGCTTCGACGCCGTCGCGCTGCAGAAGTACCACTGGGTCGAGAAGATCAACCACGTACACGGTCCGGGTAACTCCTCCGGCATCGTGGACGGTGCCGCGCTGGTGCTGGTGGGTAGCAAGGAGGTGGGGGAGGTCGCCGGATTGCCCCCGCGGGCCCGGATCGTCGCCACCGCGACCAGCGGCGCCGACCCGACGATCATGCTGACCGGTCCGACGCCGGCCACCCAGAAGGTACTGAAGAACGCCGGTCTGACCCTCGACGACATCGACCTGTTCGAGTTGAACGAGGCGTTCGCCGCGGTCGTCCTGAAGTGGCAGAAGGACCTGAAGATCCCGGACGAGAAGCTCAACGTCAACGGTGGCGCGATCGCGATGGGCCACCCGCTCGGCGCCACCGGCGCGATGTTGATCGGCACCATGGTCGACGAGCTGGAGCGCCGCGACGGCCGGTACGCCCTGATCACCCTCTGTATCGGCGGCGGCATGGGCGTCGCGACCATCATCGAACGAGTCTGAAACCCGGGAGAGACGATATGAGTGACCAGAACATGATCGCCTGGGAGAAGGGCGCCGACGGCGTCGTCGTGCTGACGATGGACGATCCCGACCAGTCGGCCAACACCATGAACGAGCTGTTCCAGACCTCGTTCAAGGCCACGGTGGACCGGCTGGAAGCCGAGAAGGACGACCTGAACGGCGTGGTGATCACCTCGGCGAAGAAGACCTTCTTCGCCGGCGGTGACCTGCACCTGCTGATCAGCGCCAAGAAAGAGGACGCCCCGCAGATCACCGCGCTGCTGGACGGCATCAAGGCCGACATGCGGCGTCTGGAGACGCTCGGCAAGCCGGTGGTCGCCGCGATCAACGGCTCCGCGCTCGGCGGCGGCCTGGAGATCGCGCTGTCGTGTCACCACCGGGTCGCGCTGGACGCCAAGGGCATCGAGATCGGCCTGCCCGAGGCCACGCTCGGCCTGCTGCCCGGCGCCGGCGGGGTCACCCGTACGGTCCGGATGCTCGGCATCGCCGACGCGCTGCTCAAGGTGCTGCTGCAGGGGCAGCGGCACAAGCCGGCCGCCGCGCTGGAGACCGGGCTGGTCCACGAGCTGGTCACCGACCCGGCCGACCTGGTGGTCAAGGCGAAGGAGTGGATCGCCGCCAACCCCGAGGCGGTCCAGCCGTGGGACGTGAAGGGCTACAAGATCCCCGGCGGTACGCCGTCGAACCCGAAGTTCGCGATGAACCTGCCGGCGTTCCCGGCCAACCTGCGTAAGCAGACCAAGGGCGCGAACTTCCTGGCGCAGCGCAACATCCTCGCCGCGGCGGTGGAGGGCAGCCAGGTCGACCTCGACAACGCGACGAAGATCGAGACCCGCTACCTGGTCGACCTGGTGACCGGCCCGGTCTCGAAGAACATGATCAAGGCGTTCTTCTTCGACCTGCAGGCGATCAACAAGGGCGGCAGCCGGCCGTCCGGCTTCGAGCCGCGCGCCGTACAGAAGGTTGCCGTACTCGGCGCCGGGATGATGGGCGCCGGGATCGCGTACGTCTCCGCCCGCGCCGGCATCGAGGTGATCCTCAAGGACGTCACCGCCGAGAGCGCCGCGAAGGGGAAGGCGTACTCGGAGAAGCTGCTGGCCAAGGCGGTCTCCCGAGGCAAGATGACCCAGGAGAAGGCCGACGAGGTGCTGGCCCGGATCACCCCCACCGACTCCGCCGACGACTGCGCCGGCGCCGACCTGGTGGTGGAGGCGGTCTTCGAGGACCCGGCTCTGAAGAAGAAGGTCTTCGGCGAGGTGGAGCAGCTGCTCGCGCCCGACGCGCTGCTCGGCTCCAACACCTCCACGCTGCCCATCACCGGGCTCGCCGAGGGCGTCACCCGGCCGAAGGACTTCATCGGACTGCACTTCTTCTCGCCGGTGGACAAGATGCCGCTGCTGGAGATCATCGTCGGTGAGCAGACCGGCGACGAGGCGCTGGCCCGCGCGTTCGACTACGCGCAGCAGATCAAGAAGACCCCGATCGTGGTCAACGACAGCCGGGGCTTCTTCACCAGCCGGGTGATCGGCACCTTCACCATGGAGGCGCTCGCGCTGCTGGCCGAGGGCGTACCGGCGGCGTCGGTGGAGCAGGCCTGTACCCAGGCCGGCTACCCGGTGGGTGCGCTCGCGCTCACCGACGAGATCAACATGAACCTCTGGAAGAAGATCAGCGACCAGACCAAGGCCGCCGCACTCGCCGAGGGCACGCCGATTCCCGAGCACCCCGGCACCGCCGTGTTCGAGAAGATGCTCGACATCGACCGGCCCGGCCGGTCCGCCGGAGCAGGCTTCTACGACTACGCCGAGGGCAAGAAGGTCGGGCTCTGGCCCGGGCTCGCGGAGACCTTCGGCACCAAGCCGGGCGCGCCGGAGATCCCGATGCGGGACATGCAGGAGCGGATGCTCTTCGTCGAGGCGATCGAGACCGTGAAGTGCTTCGACGAGGGCGTGCTGCGTACCGTCGCCGACGCCAACATCGGCTCCATCTTCGGCATTGGCTACCCGGCGTGGACCGGCGGCGTGATCCAGTACATCAACGGGTACGAGGGCGGGCCGGCCGGCTTCGTCGCGCGTGCCCAGGAGCTCGCGGCCGAGTACGGCGAGCGGTTCACCCCGCCCGCCACGCTGGTCGCGAAGGCCGAGCAGGGCGAGATCTTCGAATGACTGGGCCGCTTTCCGGCGTACGGGTGGTCGAGCTCGCGGGGATCGGCCCGGGCCCGTACGCCGGGATGCTGCTCGCCGACCTGGGCGCCGAGGTGATCCGGGCCGAGCGGCCGGGCGGCAACCTGCTGTTCGACCTGCCGCACAAGGTGCTGAACCGGGGTCGGCGTTCGCTGGCGCTCAACCTGAAGGCCGACGGCGCCGCCGAGGTGGTGCTGCGGCTGGTGAAAGACGCCGACGTACTGATCGAGGGGTTCCGGCCCGGGGTCACCGAACGGCTCGGCATCGGCCCGGACGAGTGTCTCGCGGTCAACCCGCGCCTGGTGTACGGCCGGATGACCGGCTGGGGTCAGGACGGGCCGCTGGCGCAGGTCGCCGGGCACGACATCACGTACATCGCGCTCTCGGGCGCGCTGCGGGCGATCGGTCCGGCGGGCGCGCCCCCCGTACCCCCGTTGAATCTGTTGGGGGATTTCGGCGCGGGCGGAATGCTGCTGGCGTTCGGCGTCGCGGCGGCGTTGGTGGAGGCACAGCGCTCGGGGCAGGGGCAGGTGGTGGACGCGGCGATCGTGGACGGCACCGTGTCCATGCTCGGCATGCTGCTCGGCTCCCGATCCAACGGGATGTGGTCCGACGAGCGCGCCAGCAACCTGCTCGACGGCGGCGCGGCCTACTACGCCACGTACGAGTGCGCCGACGGTGAGTACGTCGCGGTGGGCGCTCTGGAGGACCAGTTCTACCAGGAGTTCCTGAGGCGGATCACCGACGGCGCCGCCGACGAGCCGCCGTCGCGGGCGCCGGAGGACGCGCCGGCGCTGCGGGAGTGGCTGGCCGCCCGCTTCAGGCAGAAGACCCGGGACGAGTGGGTCGCGGTGTTCGGCGACTCCGACGCGTGTGTGGCGCCGGTGCTCTCGGTCGCCGAGGCGGCGGCGCATCCGCATCTGAAGGCGCGCGGCACGTACCTGGGGGAGGGGGACGACCTGGCGCCGGCGCCGGCGCCCCGGTTCTCCCGTACCCCCGGAAAAGCCGGCGAGGCACAGCCGGAGGCCGGCGCGGACACCGAGGCGGTGCTGACCGAGGCGGGTTTCACCGCCGAGCAGATCAAGGAGCTGGTCGCAGCCGGCGTGGTCGCCACCAACTGAGGGCGATGGCCCCGGCGCGCGGCCGGGGCCATCGGATCACTCAGGCCGCCTGGGCCGCCTGGTAGACGTTCTGCGCGTCGCTGCCGAAGTACGGCCCGAACATCCAGAACGAGAAGAAATTGATCTTGTACGAGTTCACCGAGTTGACGATGCCGGCGCCGCTGGACTCGCTGAACGACAGGAACCAGCCACCGCCGCTGGAGCCGCCGGTCATGTCACACGTCATCCCGATGCCGTCGCTGATGAACGCGTCGAACGTGTTGCCGCTGCAGTAGATCAGCTTGCTGCCGTCGTACGGCGAGCCGGCCGGGTAGCCGAACGCGTACATGGCCTGGCCGCGCGCCTGGTTGAACGCGATGCCCTGGCCGCCCACCACGTCGGTGAGGTTGGCGCCGTTGAGCTGGTTGACCGCGGCGGCGCCGACGTCGTAGTTGATGTCCTCGCTGGCCACCCACTGCGGCGTGGCGAACGTCTTGCGTGCCGTCCAGGTGCCGTACGGCCGATTGCCGTTGTCGTACGCCGGCACGAACGCCCAGTTGGTGTGCCACGCGCCGTCCAGCTTCACGCAGTGCCCGGCGGTGATCACCGTGCTCTTGTTGCCGCTGGTCACCGCGGTGCCCGAGCAGGAGGCGTTACGCCCCTGGTACGTGAAGAACACCCGTCCCTCGGTCTTCACGATCAGCCCGCCGCCGGTCCACGGCGAACCGTCGTTCGGGAACGACATCGCGGTGATCGGCCCGGTGCGGGTGGGTGCGACGGTGGTCGGGCGGCCGGCCGCGACGGTGCCCTTCGACTGGTGCGACAGTCGCAGCAGCGTACGCATCGGGACCGCGGCGCGCATCCGCTCGGGTGTCCAGTACGCGGTCACCGTCGACTGTTCGGCCGCGGTGGTGGCCGCGGTGTGACTGGTCGCGTGCGCGTCGCCAGGTGACGCGGCGGCGACTCCGGACAGCGTGGCCAGCAGCAGGGCGCCGGCGGCGACCAGAGTGCCTCCCCGGAACAACCGGTTTCTCATACATCCTCCCCAGGTCGGACCGGTCGGGTCGCGGCCGGTCCACGAAACGGACTTGCCGTAAAAATAGAGATCAATCAATCCCCACGCCACCCTGCCTACCCGCGGGTAGGGTGCGCCGGTCTGCCATCCTGTACGGCTGTCGGCCTGTACGGCCGCCGAGCAGAGGCGGCTGTCGAGCAGAGGCCGCTGTCGAGCCTGTACGGCTGCCGAGCAGAGACGGGAGGAGCGGCTGATGGCGGAGCGGACCGGTGAGTCACCGCTGAACGACGGCGGTACAGCGCCACCGGCCGCGGTGGGGTCGGGGTGGGCGGCACTGGTCGCGATGCTGATGCTCGCCGCGACCACCCTGGCGGCGATCCTGGGTGGCTGGGGCCGCCGGAAGCCGGACCTGCGGAAGCAGGATCCCGAAGCGCAGGACTCCCAGAAGCGCAAGCGGGACTGTGACTGCGACGGCTGTGACGGCTGCGACGGGTGTTCGTTCGACCCGTGCTACGTCTACGCCTTCCCGCGCCACGACCGGCCCTCCGCCCCGCCGGTCGGCCTGCCGACCCTGATGCCGGTCCGGGCCACCCCGACCGCGCCGGCCCGGTTCGTGGCTCGGATGATCCGGGCGTACCAGCGGCGGATCTCACCACGCCTGGCGATCCGGTGCCGCCACACCCCGACCTGCAGCGAGTACGGCTTGCGCGCGATCGAGCGGTACGGGCTGGCGGTCGGAGCGCGCCTGGCGTACGCCCGGGTGCGCCGGTGCAACCGCGGGACGCCGTACGGGACCGTGGACCCGGTGCCCGCCGCCGTGTAACCCCGGCGGGTTGGCCGCGCCTTCTACGCTGTGCCTCCGCGGGGACCCCTTGGCGATGACGGAGGACCGATGGCCGACCAGACGCCCGACCCCGACGACCCGTCGACCGAGCCGCCCCCGTCCGGACCGAGACGGCTCCTGCCGTGGGGGCCGGTGGGATGGTCGGTGGCGTTCGCCTCGGTGATGGCGGTGGTGATGCTCGCCGTGGTGGTACTGATGGCGCTGCTGCGCGGCCGTCCGGGGTGTGGGCGCAGCTCACCGGCACCGGCACCGGCACCGTCCCCCTCGGGTACGCCCGACCCGACCGGCACCCCGGGTACCGGCACCGGCACGGGTGAGGCACCGGCGGCCGGCTCCGGGGCCTCGTGCGACCTCGGCGAGGCCTGCGACGCCGCGTGCGACGACCTCGCCGACGCCGCCTGCGACAGCTTCACCGGCTGTTCCTCCGGCTCCGGCTCCGGCGGCTCGGACGGCTCCGACGGCGGCGGGTCGGACGGCGGTGGCTCCGATGGTGGCGGTTCTGGCGGTGACGGGTCCGGGTGCGGAAGTTCCGGCGGGGGAGGGTCGGACGGTGGCTCCGGCAGCGGCTCTGGGGGTGGTTCAGGCGGGGGCTGCGGCAGCGGCTCTGGGGGTGGTTCAGGCGGGGGCTGCGACAGCGGCGGGTCCGGCGGCAGTGGCTGTGGTAGTGGCGGCGGCGGTGGCTCGGGCGGCGACTGTGGTGGCTCCGGCGGGGACTGCTCCGGCCACGTGATTCCGCCCGGTCACCAGCAGTACGCCGATCTGCTCGCCGTACTGCCGACCCTGGTCTCGTCTCGAGCGAAACCCGCTGAGCAGGCGACGCCGACGTTCGCGACCCGGCTCGGGGTCCGGGCGATCCGCGGCTACCAGCGGTGGCTCTCGCCGCGGCTGGCCATCCGGTGCCGCTACACCCCCACCTGCAGCCAGTACGGCCTGCAGGCGATCCAGCGCTACGGTCTGGCGGTCGGCGCCCCGCTCGCGTACGCCCGGGTGCGCCGCTGCACCCACCGCGTCCCCTACGGCACCCCCGACCCGCTACCCGCGGCAGGCTGAGGCGTGGTTTCCGGGGTTGTGGTC
>JBOGDE010000103.1:0-16148 GCA_050701695.1 Micromonosporaceae bacterium | reverse complement strand
TGATCACCGAGACCCTCGAATTCCTCGATGCCGTACCGGGGGCGATCCAGCCCCGCTCGGCCAGCGCCGCCGCCCACTGCCGGGCGCCCTCGCGGCGCGCCGGGTCCTCACTGACCCGGTCGACCGGCCAGTTGTAGCCCCAGACGTCCTCCGGCTCCAGGCTGTGTTCGGCGTCGGCGTCGGGCGTGTACCCGGGCGGGAAGCGCTCCGCGATGAAGCTCCGCACCTGCTCGCGGAACGCCGCCTCCTCGGGCGTGTCCTCCCAGTTCATCCCACGTCCTCCCTGGGGGTGATCTTCCGGTACGTCCCGGTCTCACGATCCCACGTGCCGGGCGTGATGCCGCGCTCGCCCTGCGCCCGCAGCCGGTACTTCGCCACCTTGTCGGTGGGGGTACGCGGCAGGGCGTCGACGAACTCCACGTACCGCGGGACCATGTACCGGGGCAGCTGCTCGGCGCAGAACGCCACCAGCTCCGACTCCGTCAGCACAGCGCCGGGGCGCAGCACCACCGCCAGTTTGACGTCCTCGTCCTCCAGCTCGGACGGCACCCCGATCGCGGCGCACTCCAGCACCGCGGGGTGCAGGTTCACCTCGCACTCCACGTCGAAGGCGGAGATGTTCTCGCCCCGCCGCCGGATCGAGTCCTTCATCCGGTCCAGGAAGAAGAAGTACCCGTCGGCGTCCCGCCACACCCGGTCGCCGGTGTGGAACCACATGTTCCGGAAGCACTCGGCGGTCGCCTCGGGCGCGCCGTAGTAGCCGGTGGTGATCACGTACGGCTGCTTTGGGCGCAGCACCAGCTCGCCCGGCTCGCCGGGGCCCACCTCGCGGTCGTGGGCGTCGACCACGGCGGCGGTGAACCGCTCGGCGTTCACCGTGCCGCAGGAGCCGACCCGCCACTGCCCGTACGGGCTGCCGGTGCCGATCCCCGCCTCGGTGCTGGTGTACGTCTCCACCGACCGCACCCCGAACCGCTCCCGCATCGGCGCGTCCAGGCTGGACTTGCCCATGTAGAACATCTCCAGCGGGTGGTCCTTGTCGCGCGGGGTGGGCGGCTGGTTGAGCAGGATCGGGATCATCGAGAACACGCTCATCGCGACCTGGGCGTCGAAGTGACGTACGTCGTCCCAGAACCGCGAGGCGCTGAACCGCTCGACGACAGCGATCGCCCCTCCCCCCAACAGCGCGGACATCATCCCGTCCCACAGCCCGGCGGCGTGGAACAGCGGCAACGGACAGTAGATGGTCTTGCCCCATCTGTCCAGAAAGTCCAGCGAGTCCTGTGCGCAGGTCAACGCCAGGGCGTGGGAGCACATCGCACCCTTGGACGGGCCGGTGGTGCCCGAGGTGTACATGATCGCCAGCAGGTCGGAGAAGCCTACGTCGACGCGCGGATCTTGCGCGCCATGCGACAGCAGGTCGGAGAACGGCACCGCGGGCGCACCCAGCAGCTGCAGCGGCTCACCCGGCTCCGCGCCGTGCACGATCACCCGCCGCAGCCCGGACAGCCGCGCGGCCAGCGGCGGCAGCCGGTCGGCGTACCGGGCGTCGATGATCAGGCTGGCGGAGTCGGAGCTGGACAGCACGTGGCGCAGCAGCTCGCCCCGGTGTGCGGTGTTCACCGGCACCGCCACGGCCCCGAGCCGCGCCAGGGCGAAGACCACGTACACCAGCTCGGCGCAGTTGGGCAGCATCACCGCCACGTGGTCACCCTTGCCGACCCCTTGCGCGACCAGGCCCTGGGCGATCCGGTCGGCCATCGCGTCGACCTCGCCGTAGCTGATCTCGCCCTGGTGGAACTTGAGGAACACTTCGTTACGGTGAGTCGCTGCGCGACTCCGTAGGACCTCCCCCAGCACGAAGCTCTCCAACTGCTCTATGCGCATCCACACCTCCGCAGGTGACACCGGTGTCGCGGCGGACCGAATGCGTCCCATACGAGCATGGATACCCCGGTGCGTGCACCCGCCCAGTGGGATCAGTCACAGGTGCGGGACGCGAGCGAGCGAAGCGAGCGAGCCAGTCGGCACAGCAGCGCGTGTGAGCGCGCCCGCCGAGCGAAGCGAGGTGTGCGTGTGAGCGCGGCTCACTTCAGCCTGGGGTCCAGCGCGTCGCGGAGCGCGTCACCCAGCACGACGAGCGCCAGGATGGTCGCGATCAGGCAGCTCAACGGAAACAACAACAGGTGCGGGTACCCGCCGGTGAACCAGTCCGCGCTGCTGGAGATCATGATCCCCCAACTGATCGCGGGCGGTCGTACGCCGATGCCGAGGAACGCCAGCACCGCCTCCGCCGCGATGATCCCGGCGACCGTGGTCGGGATCAGCGCGGTGACCGGGGCGATCGCGTTGGGCAGGATGTGCCGGAAGATGATCCTGACGTCCGAGGCACCGAGCGCCCGGGCGGCCATCACGTAGTCGAGGTTCTTCGTCTCGAGGACCGAGGCCCGGACGTAGCGGGTGTACCCCATCCAGCCGAACATGGCCAGCACCACCGCCGGAGGCCCCAGCGCGGCGAGCTGGCTGTCGCCGAAGTCGACGCTGCGGAAGATCGAGAGCACCAGCAGTGCCGCGAGCAGCAGCGGAACCACCAGGAACACCTCGACCGCCCGGGAGACCACGGCGTCGACCACGCCGAGGTAGTAGCCGGCGACACTGCCGAGCAGCAGTCCGAGCAGCACCGAGCTCCCGACCACCAGGAACGCCAGCAGCAGCGACGGCCGGGACCCGTGCACCAGCTGCGCCAGCAGGTCGCAGCCATGCAGGTCGGTGCCGAACGGATGCGGCCCGTCGAACCACTGCGGCCGGATCTTGGACTGGCTGATGTCACACCGTTGTGGGTCCGTCCTGGTGAACAGAACGGGGACCGTCGCCATCATGGCGAAGAAGGCCACCACCAGGGCGGCGAGGACGACGGCGGGCCGGCGCCGCAGCGTGTGGAAGGCGTCCGACCACAGGGTCCGGGTGACCGCGTCGGGCCGGGTCTCGGCCGCGACGGCGGCGGCGGTCGCGGGGTCAGTCATAGCGGATCCTCGGGTCCAGCACGGCGTACCCGATGTCGACCACCACGTTCACCACCAGGATCACGACGGCGAGCAGCGAGACCGCGCCCAGCACCACCGAGACCTCACTGTCCCGTACCGCGCGCCAGAGCAGACCGCCCATGCCGTAGATGTTCATCAGGCCCTCGGTGATGACGGCACCGGCGAGCGCTTCGGCGAAGACGAACCCGATCGCGGTCACCACCGGGATGGAGGAGTTCCGGACGATGTGGACGATGGTGACCCGGCCCTCTCCGAGCCCCTTGGCACGGGCCGTGCGTACGTAGTCGGCGTGGTAGTTCTCCAGTTGGCTGGCCCGTACCAGCCGGATGAACGCCGCGGAGCCGGTGATGCCCAGCAGCACCCCCGGGACGATCACCGTGGCCCACGGGTTGTCCGGGTCGAACGACGGCTTGAACATCAGGGTCAGGAAACTGTCGTAGCCGAACTGGTCGGCCAGCCACCGGTCGATCGGCACCGCGAAGATGTACTTGTAGACCAGCAGCATCACGAAGACCGGAAACGCGTCGATCAGGATGCTGACGAACCGGATGGAGTGGTCCGGCGCCCGCCCCCGGAACCGCGCCGCGAACGAACCCAGCACCATGCCGGCGAGCAGCCAGGTCAGGGTCACCACGACGAACAGCCGCAGCGTGTTCGGCGCCGCGCTCGCCACCATCTCGGTGACCGGTTGGTCGCCGCGCAGGTTCGAGCCGAAGTCGCCGTGCAGGTACCCACCGAGCCGCTCGACGAACGGCCCGAGGCAGGGATTGCCGAGCTGCTCGTAGCACGGGTCGTCGAGCTGGTAACGCTCCTTGACCTCCTGCAGCTGCGACTCGGTGGGCACCTTCTCGCCGAAGAAGGCCAGCGCCGGGTTGCCGTTGACCTGGATGGCGAGGGTGGCGAGCAGGTGCAGCAGGAAGAACACCAGAAACAGCGTCAGGATCCCCTGCAGCACCCGCCGAAGGATGTAGCGGCCCACGTTCCCGGTTACCCGGTGACCTTCAGCTCCCGCAGCGCGACGCCACCGCTGAACGGGTTCAGCTGCACGTTGTCGACGCGTTTGCTGTAGAAGGTGGTGGCGGTGCCGACGTACAGCGGGATGGTAGGGAATTTCTCGGCGAGGATGTCCTCTGCCTCCTGATAGAGCGTGATCGCCTCCTCCACCGACTTCGCCCGGTCGGCCGCGTCCAGCTTGTCCTCGAACGCCTTGTCGTAGAAGCCGAAGTTCTTGTTGCCCTTCGGGTCACCACTGGCGTAGACCGGCCGCAGGTAGTTCTCGTTGAGGTTGTAGTCGGCGAACCAGTTGTTGCGGAACGGTCCCTGGAACTTCTGCTCCCTGCGCAGGCTGAAGAACTCCTCGCTGGGCGCCAGCTTGTAGTCGATGCCGAGGTTGAGCTTTAGCTGGTCGCCGATCGCCTTGAAGATCGCCGTCTGGGTATCGTCGACGCCGAGCGAGATCGACATCGTCTTTCCCTTCGGCCAGCCGCCGGCCTTGGCGAGCAGCTGCTTGGCCTCCTCCGGGTCGTACCGGCAGAACTGGCAGACATCGTCCCGGCCGCCCGTGATCGTGCTCGGCACCCAGCTGGTCGCGCGCTGGTACCGGCCCGGCACGGTCTGCTTGAGGATCGTGTCGACGTCGATCGCCAGCGCGATCGCCTTCCGGAAGTCGGCGTTGGTCCAGGGCGCGCCCTGGTAGAGCGGGAAGCCCAGGTAGGTCAGGGCGGTGGTCTCCCGGGTGACCATCCGCTGCTTCAACTCGGCGTCGTTGCTCGCCTTCTCCCACTGCTCCGGCGGCGGCTCGGCGAAGTCGACGTCCCCGGTCTGGAAGTCCGGCCAGGCGACCTCGTTCTCGCCGTACTCCCGCATCTCGATCCGGTCGTAGTCGGGCTTCTCCTTACCCTGGTACGCCTTCCAGCGCTCCAGCACCAGCTTCTGTCCCCGGTCCCAGGAGGCCAGCTTGAACGGGCCGTTGCCGATCGGCTTGACCGCGCACGCCTTCAAGTCCTGCTCGCACGCCTTCGCCATCGGGAAGAAGCCGGTGTAGCCGAGGATGGTCGGCAGGCCCGCGAACGGGCCGGTGAGGGTGACCTCGATGGTGTGGTCGTCGACCGCCTTGACGCCCGAGAGCTCTTTCGCCTCCGGCTCCTTGGTGACGGTGACGTTGCCCTCGTCGTCCTCGGAGTACTCGCCCTGCATCTGTTCGTAGCCGGCGAACTTGTCGAAGAAGTAGTTGTTCGCCATCGCGTTGGGGCCGTACGCGGCGACGTTCCACGCCCGTACGAACGACTCGGCATCGACCGGCTCGTCGTTGTGGAACTTCCCGCCCTTCTTGATCTTTATCGTCCAGGTCGTGTTGTCCTCGGACTCGATCGACTCGGCCAGGTAGTTGTACGGGTCACCGGTCTTGATGTCGTACCGCACCAGCCCGGAGAAGAGCACGTCGTTGACCGTGATGTTGTCATTGACGTTCGAGTCCTGGGGGACGAAGGTGTCCACGCTCTGGGAGAGGGAGCTGTGCACCACTTTCGTACCGGACTTTTCCCCTGTATCACCACAGCCCGACGCCACCAGCGCCACCGCTGCGGCGAGGGCGAAACCTCGCGCCACCCGCATCGTGAACTCTCCTCACCTACGCGTTGAAAACCTCCGGTAGGTCAGCATAGTCCGCAAGTCAGTTTCAGAAGCCCCCCGTTCGGCCCAGCGGTTTCCGGGGCCGCGCGTGCGCCAGCGCCGGCCGCGCCGTCAGCCGGCGGCGAAGGCCCGCAGCTGGTACGTACCGTGGGTCGTGGCGACGACGGTGCCCTCCTCGTCGACCAGCTCGGCATCGAGGGTGAAGTCGGCCTTGCCGTCGGCCTCGGCGCGCTTCAGGGTCTCCGCGATGGTCTGCTCGTCCAGCGACGCGGTGGCCCGTACGGTGGTCCGGGCCGGCCGGCGGAACCGGATCTTCAGCTCCTTGACGATCGGGTAGTACGCCGAGTTGTCGAAGCTGGCGATGCTGATCCCGCCGCCAAGGATCTCCCCCACGGTGAACAGCACGCCGGCATACATGGTGCCGACGTGGTTGGTGTTGCCGTCGACCGGCACCTCGGCGACCACGTGGCCGGGGCGCAGCTCGACGAACGTCACGCCCATCCGGTGGGCGACCGGGATGGTGAACTGGATCCCGGTGTTGGCCATCGTCAGGTACGCCTCGGCGTCATCGTCAGCGGTGGTCATGGCGGTGTGCTCCTCCTGTGATGGGGAAATCCAGCTCCGCGGCGACGGAGTCACGCCCCGCGAGCCACAGTGCCAGTGCCTCGGTGGTGCCGCGTACCGGCCGCCCCCGGCCCCGGGGCCGGCCGCCGGGCGTGGTCGGCTCGACCCGGTACCGGAGCAGCTTCGCGCCGAACGGCCAGCTCCAGATGGTGCCCTCCCGGAACAGCGCGCGACTCGCCCCGGGCGGGATCTCGCGGTGACGGCCCAGCCCGCGCAGCACGTCCTGGTGGTGCATCGCCGTGTCCCCCGCGAGCAGCCACGCCATCGTCCGGCTGGTACGCGAGGGAGACCGCGCCGCACGCCAGCCGAGCGAGGTCAGCTCCGCGCGGGTGAGCCGGCGGCCGTCGCGCACCATCCACGCGTTGCCCCGGTCGACGGTCAGCCCGCCGGGCCCGAGATAGTAGCGCCACATCCGCTCCAGACCGACCACGTGGGCCAGGATGTCCCGCGGCGCCCAGCCGGCGCACAGGGTCGGCGCCGCGTCGAACTCCTGGTCGGTGAGCGATTCCAGGGTCCGCATCAGCGCGGCCCGTTCGGCCCGCAGCAGGCCCGGCCAGTCCGTCATCGGGTCCCCTCCGGTACGTCGGCCAGCTCCCGTTTGAGCACCTTGCCGGTGGGGTTGCGGGGCAGCTCGTCGAGGAACACCACCTCGCGCGGCGCCTTGTACCGGGCCAGGTTCGCCCGGACGTACGCCTTCACGTCGTCCTCGCTGAGCACCGCGCCGTCGCGTACCACCACGAACGCCCGCAGCCGCTGCCCGAACGTCTCGTCCGGTACGCCGATCGCCGCCGCCTCCCGGATCTCGGGGTGACCGGCCAGCAGCTCCTCGACCTCGCGCGGGAACACGTTCTCGCCGCCGGAGACGATCATGTCGTCGTCACGGCCGTCGATGAACAGCCGGCCCGCCGCGTCGAAGTGGCCGACGTCGCCGGAGGACATCAGCCCGTCGATCAGCTCCTTGTGGCCGCCGCCGGTGTAGCCCTCGAACTGGGTGGAGTTGCCGACGAAGATCCGCCCGGTCCGCCCCGCCGGCACCGGGCGACCCGCGTTGTCGTAGATCCGCACCACGGCCCCCCGCACCGGGCTGCCCACGCAGCCGGGTTCGACGGCCAGGTCCTCCGGGGTGGCGATGGTGGCGTACGCGACCTCGGTGGAGCCGTACAGGTTGTAGACCACTGGACCGAACGCCTCGGTGGTTCGCCGGCACAGCCGCTCCCCGAGCTGGGAGCCGGCGACGAAGACGATCCGCAGCGCCGAAAGGTCCCGGTCGGCCACCCCGGCGTCGACCATCCGCTGCAGCATCACCGGTACCGCGACCATCGCGGTGGCCCGGTGCCGCGCCAGGCTGTCCAGCGTCGCGGCCGGGTCGAAGTGCCGGCGTACCACCAGGGTGGAGCCGAGCCCGACGGCGAGCAGCAGGTGCGCGAACCCGAGGGTGTGGAACATCGGAGCGGGGCACTCGGTGACCTCACCCGCCCGGAACGGCACCTTCGACAGCAGCGCACCGACCGGGGCGAGCGAGCGTGGCTCGGGTCGCGGCGCACCTTTCGGCGTACCGGTGGTCCCGCTGGTCAACAGGATGATCCTGGGTACGACACCCGGCCGTGGCGGCGACGCGGTGTCCCCACCCGCGACCAACGCGTCGAGAGTCTCGCGGTCGCCGTCCTCGGCCCACGCCCGGTACCTCCCCCGCGGCGGGTCGATGCCGTCCAGCAGCGCGGCGTACTCGTCGTCGTAGACCAGCAGGTCGGTGCCTTCCCGCTGCGCCACCTCGCGTAGCTGCGGGCCGGCGAAGTCGGTGTTGAGCAGCACGATCTTCGCCCCGCATTTCGCGGCGGCGAACGTCGCCTCGGCGAACCAGCGGTGGTTGCGGGCCAGGATCGCGACCCCCTCACCGGGGCGCAGCCCACGCGCCCGCCACGCGTTGGCCAGTGCGTTGGTACGCGCCTCCAGCTCCGCGAAGCTCACCGTGCCGCGTTCGTCGATCACCGCGGCGCGGTCGCCGTGCCGGGCCGCGGCGATCGCCGGGAGCGCCCCGACGCTGCCGTACCGGGACACCGCCGCCGCGATCCGGACCAGCCGGTGCGGTGGCTCGATGCCGAGCAGCCCGGCGCGGGCGGCGAGCCCGACGTAGGCGAGTTCGTCGGCGATCCGCTGCCCGATCACGCGCGCCTCCCGTCTAAGAGGCTGTCGTGATGCCTCGGGTCGAGCGAGGCGGAGTCCAGGCGGCGATCCGGCAAGGCGGAGGTTCGTCCGGATACCGGTGTTGTATCCGGGTGAACCGACAACGCCGCCGGGCGTCGTCTGGGCCCGCCGCAGCCGGCGCGAGGTATCACGACGGCCTCTCTAAGCGCCGCCGCAGGTCACCGGCGGAGAGGAAGCGCAGCAACCGGCCGACCAGCTTCGCCTTCCGCTCCGCGTACGGGTACCAGACCAGCTTCGCGATCAGCGACATCTCGACCCGTGGACTGTTGAGCGTCTGCGGCCGGGTGTACTTGCGGATGCCGTACGCGCCGCCGCTGCGACCGCCGATGCCGGACTGCTTCCACCCCGCCTGCGGGACCGGGAAGCAGGCCAGATGGGTCGCCACGTCGTTGACGTTGACGGCGCCCACCTCGAGCTGACGCGCGACCTCGCGACCGCGCCGCTTGTCGCGGGTCCACACGTACGCCGACAACCCGTACGAGGTGGCGTTGGCGCGGCGTACCGCCTCGGCGGCGTCGGCGACCTCGACCACCGGCAGCACCGGGCCGAAGGTCTCCTCCCGCATCACGTCCATCGTGTCGTCGACGCCGGTGAGCACCGTCGGCGGGTAGAACCGGCCCTCGCCCGGCTCGCCGCCGGTACGGGCGGTGGCGCCCTTCGCGACGGCGTCGGCCACGTGCCGGCTCACGATGCCGTGCTGGGCGGTGGTGACCAGCGGCCCCAGGTCGGTGTCGTAGCCGTCGCCGGTGTCCTGCCGCAGCCCGCCGACCACGTCGACCAACCGCGCCACGAACTCCTCGTAGATCGGCGCCTCGACGTAGATCCGCTCCGCGGACGTACACATCTGACCGGTGTTGGACAGACCGGCGTACGCCACCCCGGCGGCGGCCTGTGCCACGTCGGCGTCGGCGAGCACGATCGCCGGGTCCTTGCCGCCCAGCTCCAGGCCGCATGGGATCAGTCGGGCCGCCGCCCGCTGCGCCACCGCCCGGCCGGTACGGGTGGAGCCGGTGAACTGCACGAAGTCCACACCGTCCACCACCGCCTCGCCGGTCTCGGCGAGCCCGGTGACGCAGTCGAACACCGGCGGCGCGCCGATCTCGGCCCACCCCTCGACCACCGCCCGTACCGCGAGCGGCGTGAACTCCGACGGCTTGGCCAGCACCGCGGCACCAGCGGCGAGCGCCGGCAGCGCGTCGAACAGGGTCAGCCCGACCGGGAAGTTCCACGGGGTTATCAGCCCGACCACCGGGTACGGCCGGTACGCCACCGCGAGCCGCCGGGTGGCGGTCACCGGGCTGTGCGGCCACGGGCGGCCCTCGGCGAGGAACCGCTTCGCCCGCCTGGCGTAGTAGTTGAGAATGTCGATCGACATCGCGTACTCGACCTCCGCCTCGGGCAGCGGCTTGCCCACCTCGGCGTGCATCAGCCGGGTGATCCGCCGCTCGTTGTCGAGCAGCCAGTCCCGGTAGCGGCGCAGCCAGCGCACCCGCCCCGGTACGCCCAGCGCCTCCCACTGAGTCTGGGCGGCACGAAGGGCGGCGGCCGTCCGCTCCACGTCCACCGCCGGCTGCCGCGGTACCTGGCCGAGCACCCGGCCCTCGATCGGGCTGCGCACCTCGATCGCCTCGCCCACGGCGGTCATGCGGCGCCGCCCGCAGCCGGCCCGGAGGAGAGGGAGCGCAGCGACCGAACCGCAGGGCCGGCTACAGGGCGGCTCAAAGCCGCATGACGCGCACGAGCGAAGCGAGTGCCATCCAGCATGGTCATGACGCCTGCCTCTGGTCGCGGCCGCGTACCGAGTCCAGGTCGAGGTTTTCGGTACGGGCCCGGTACGCACCCCGTACCGGCTCGTCGGAGTGGAGGGTCACGTCGTGCAGCCCGAGCAGCCGCAGCACCCCGTTGCGGGTGTTCTCCCGCAGCAGGCTCAGCAGCTTGAGGTTGCCGCCGGCGATCCGCGGCACGAACCGGATCCCGCCCTTGCCGCGCTCCACGACCCGCACGATCGCCGCCGCCACGTCCTCGGGCTGCACGTACGCGATCTGGCGGATCAGCCAGTTCGGCGAGAGCCCCGAGATCAGCTCGGTGTTGACGAAGCCGGGACAGATCGTGCTCACCCGTACGCCGTGCGGCTTCAGCTCCTGGCGCAGCGCGATGTCGAGCCCGACCACGGCGTGCTTGCCGGCGCAGTAGACCGCGACCCCGGGTGCGGCGGCGTGCCCGGCCACCGAGGCGATGTTGACCAGGTGCCCGCGGCCCCGCTCGGCGAACCGCCGGCCGCCCAGCTTCGAGCCCAGGATCACGCCCCGTACGTTGATGTCGAGCTGCCGGTCGGTCACGCCGTCGGGCTCGTCGAGCAGCAGCCCGGTCGGCATGATCCCGGCGTTGTTCACCAGTACGTCCAGCCCGCCCAGCTCGGACTCCGCGGTGTCCAGGAAGCCGGTGAACGACTCGCGGCCGGTGACGTCGAGCGGCAGCCCGATCACGGCGGTGCCGCTGTCGGCGGAGATCTCGGCGGCGGTCTTGGTCGCCAGCTCCGCGTCGATGTCCCCGATCGCCACCGGGTGTCCCTTGGCCGCGAACGCCCGTGCGGTGGCCGCCCCGATGCCGCGTGCGCCTCCGGTGATCGCCACGTATGCCATGTCAGCCTCCTGCGGTGAGTGGGGTGATGACGTACTCGTCGGGTTGGAAGCGGCGGGTACGGCGCCGGTACTCGTACATCAGGCCCGGCCAGTTGTTGGTTACCCGGCCGTTGTGCGTGTACCAGCTGGTGCAGCCGCCGGTGGCCCACACCGAGCTGGCCAGCCGCCGCTGCACCTCGGCGCCGAACCGGTCGTAGGTGTCCTGGCGTACGTCGAGCTGCGACGCGTCGTCGAGGTGGCGGACGGCGTCGACGATGTAGCGGGCCTGGCATTCCAGGATGTAGACGATGGAGCCGCCGCCGAAGTTGGTGTTCGGCCCGTACATCAGGAACAGGTTGGGGAAGCCGGGCACGGTCATCCCGAGGTACGCCGCCGGCCCGTCCGCCCACGCCTGGTTCAGGTCGCGGCCGCCGAGCCCGGTGACCCGCATCGGGGCGACGAAGCCGCCGGACTGGAAGCCGGTGGCGAAGATGATGGTGTCGACCTCGCGTTTGGTGCCGTCGGCGGTGAGGACCCCGTTGGGTGCGATCTCGGTGATCGGGTCGGCCACCACGTCCACGTGCGGCCTGGCCAGCGCCGGGTAGTAGTTCGACGAGAGCAGGATCCGTTTGCAGCCCATCGTGTAGTCGGGGGTGAGCTTGCGCCGCAGCTCGGGGTCGCGGATCGCCAGTCGCAGCTGCAGCCTGGCCGCCGCCCGGAACGGTGCGAGCCAGGCGTGCCGGGCCCGGTCGCTCCAGTTGCGGGTCAGCGCCGGGTTGACGTACTCGCCGATCGCCCACCAGGCGCCGCGTACCAGCTTCAGAGCGCCGGGCACTCGGCGGTAGAGCCATTTCTGCCACGCCCGGTGCGCGTAGTCCGGCTTCGGGATCAGGTACTCGGCGCTGCGCTGGTAGACGGTCAGCTCGGCGGCCTGCTCGGCCACCGGCGGCACCAGCTGTACGGCGCTCGCCCCGTTGCCCACCACCGCGACCCGCTTGCCGGTCAGGTCGTGGGTGTGGTCCCACTCGGCGGAGTGGAAGACCGTACCGGTGAAGTCCTCGATGCCACTGATCCGGGGGTACGCGGGGCGGGTGAGCTGGCCGCACGCCGGCACCAGCACGTCAGCGGTATGCCGCTGTCCGCCTGTGGTCTCCAGGTGCCACCGGCCGTCCCGGAACTCCGCGCTCGCGATCTCGGTGCCGAACCGCAGGTGCCCGGCCAGGCCGTAGGTGCGTACACAACGCTCCAGGTACGCCTGGATCTCCGACTGCGGCGCGAACGGCCGCGACCAGTCCGGGTTCGGCGCGAACGAGTACGAGTAGAGCGAGGAGGCCACATCGCAGGCCGCGCCCGGGTAGCTGTTGTGCCGCCACACCCCGCCGACACCCTCGGCCCGCTCGAACACGGTGAAGTCGTAGCCGGCGCGCTTGAGGCCGATCGCGGTCGCCAGGCCGCTGAACCCGCTCCCGATGATCGCCACCGTCGGACGTCTTGCCATCGCCGCCCCTCCGTGTCCGTTCTGCCGCTTCCCTCCCCCGTTGCTGTTACCTCGACGTTACGGCTGTTCGGACGGTGGCACTAAGCGTCTCGGGGACAACAACTTGCGAATTCCGGCCACCGTCCGGGAGTATCGGCGACGTGACCCTCCGCCTCGGCCTGCCACGCGGCTGCGCCAGTGCCGCGATCCTCACCGACCTCGCCGGCGAGTACGGCGTACCGGCCGAGGTGTGCCTGCACGAGACCGGCATCGCGGCGCCGATGCTGCGCGACCCGCACGCGGAGATCACCGCGGGTCAGGAGCTGCGGCTGGTGCACAACCTGGTCGCCGCGCCCGGCTCCGTACCGGCACTGGGGTTGGAGGCCGGCACCCGCTACCACGCCACCACCCACGGCATCTGGGGCTTCGCGGTGATCAGCAGCCCGACCGTACGACACGCCCTCGATGTCGCGATCCGCTACTTCGAGCTGTCCTTCTCCTACGCCGGCTTCCGGACCGAGCAGGCCGGCGGCGCGATCCGGCTGGTGCTCGACGACACCGACACCCCGCCGCAGGTACGCCCCTTCCTCGCGGAGCGGGACATCGCCGCCATCGCCACCATCCAGCAGGACCTGATCGGCGCCACCCTGCCGGCGGTGGAGTTCACCGTCGCGCTGCCCGAGCCGCCGTACCCCGACCGGTACCTCGCGATCACCGGCAACCGGCCGACGTTCGGCGCGCCCCTCACCTCGATCCTGGTCGCCCCCGAGGTGCTCGACCTGCCGCTGCCGCAGGCCAACCCGCACACCGCGGAGCTGTGTGAACGCCAGTGCGCCGAGCTGCTGCAACGCCGCCGCAGCCGACTCGGCACCTCCGGCCAGGTACGCGATCTGCTGCTGCGCCGGCGCGGGGTCGCCGAGCAGGAGGAGATCGCCGCCGAGCTGCACCTGAGCGTGCGTACGCTGCGCCGCAGGCTGGCCGAGGAGGGCACCAGCTACCGGGAGCTGGCCGCCGAGACCCACGGGCTGCTCGCCGAGGAGCTACTCGGTGCCGGGCTCGCGGTGGAGGACGTCGCACACCGGCTCGGCTACTCCACCGCGTCGGCGTTCACCCACGCCTTCCGCCGCTGGAAGGGCACCACCCCTGGGCGGTACGCCCGAACCGTACGGTAAGTCGGCCGCTCGGGTCACCTAACCGACATCACCATGAGCCGATCATCCGGTGACGCAGCGTACGGATGTCGGGACAGTCGAGCGTATGACTCCTCAGCCCCCACGGACTCCTCAGCCTCCCTCGACTCCTCAGCCGCCACGCGGTCCCGGCAGCGGCTCCCGCTCGTGGTGGGCGGGAGCGTCGCCACTGGCCCGGCTGGCGCTGGTCGCGGGCGCCGTGCTGGCGCTGTGCTTCGGCGGCGGCACCTCGCTCGCGATGATCGGCGCGCTGGTGTCACCGACGACACCGCCACCCGCTGACACCGCCACCCGTAGCACTGCCGCCGCCACCGCGACCCGGTCCCCGACGCCACCACCGAGCCCGACCCCCAGCGTCGAGAAGCGGACCGAGACCACCACCCAGACGATCCCGTACGGCAAGCGGGTGGTCTACGACGCCGCACTCGCCGCGGGCACCCGACAGGTGCGGGTCAAGGGCGTACCAGGGATCAAGACCCTGACGTACGAGATCACGCTCACCGACGGCGTACAGACCGGCAAGCGGCTGGTCAGCGAGACGGTCACCCGCAAGCCGGTCACCGAGGTCACCGCGATCGGCACCAGGAAAAAGTCGAACTGCGATCCCAACTACAGCGGTGCCTGCGTACCGATCGCCAGCGACGTCGACTGCGCCGGCGGCAGCGGCGACGGCCCCGCGTACGTGAAGGGACCCGTGACGGTGGTCGGCACGGACATCTACGACCTGGACCGCGACGGCGACGGCGTGGGCTGCGAAAGCTAGCCTCCGTACGCCGGCGTACCAGCTTCTGCCACTATCGGTGGCCATGCTGCATCTGCGGATCATCTCGCCGGCCGACCAGTCCGACCGGGTCGCCGAGGCGCTGCGCGCCAGCCCCGAGGCCACCCACCTGATCGTGCTGCCGGGAGCCGCCCGGCAGCCCCGCGGCGACGTGGTGCTCTGTGACGTACCACGGGAGGCTGCCAGCCCGGTGCTGGAGCGGCTGCGCGAGCTGGGCATCGACGGCCGGGGCGCCATCGCCGTCGACGAGGTCAGCGTGTCGCTGTCGGCGGCGGCGCGGCGGGCCACCGACCAGGCACCCGGGCTCCCCGAAGACGCGGTGGTGTGGGAGGAGGTCGAGGAGCAGACCGGCGACGCCGCGCGGCTGTCGGTGACGTACCTGGTGTTCCTCACCGTGGCGGTGATCCTCGCGGACCGCCCGCTGACCAGCTTCATCTGGCGCCCCGACGGTCTGACCTGGGTGGTCGGCCTGCTCGCCGGGGTCGCCGGCATGCTGTCGCTGACCACGGCGAAGTCCAGCCCGCTGGTCGGGGTGCTGATCTCGGTGACCACGGTGCCGGCGGCCGGCAACGCCGCGGTCGCCGTGGCGTACGGCGTGGCTGAGGAGGCGCTGGGTGCGGCCGCCCAACTGCTGGTCAACCTGGCGGCGATCGTCATCGCCGGGGTGCTCACCCTGCTGGTGCAGCACCTCCGGCGGCGCCGTACCGAGTTGCGGTGACGATGCGGTTCACCCGGTCGGGGTGTGACGAAACCGGGGCCGGCGACGCTATACCTGCGTGGGGGCTGGGGAGATGAACGAGGCGGTGGCGGCCGCCCGCGCGGGATCCGAGCCGGCGTTCCGTACCCTCTACCGGGCCGTCCAGCCGTCCCTGCTGCGCTATCTGCGCACCCTGGTCGGCCAGGACGCCGAGGACGTGGCCTCCGACGCCTGGCTGCAGATCGCCCGCGACCTGGGGACATTCCGCGGCGAGTTCGACGACTTCAAGGCCTGGACCACCACGGTGGCCCGCAACCGGGCGATGGACCACCTACGCAAACTGCGGCGCCGGCCCGCCGACCCGGTCCCCACCGACGAACTGCTCGACCTCGCCGCCGACGACGACACCGCCACCCGGGCCGTGGACAGCGCCGCCACCCGCGCCGCGCTCGACCTGATCGCCCGGCTGCCGGCCGACCAGGCGGAGGCGATCCTGCTCCGGGTGGTGGTGGGGCTGGACGCCAAGGCCGCCGGCGCGGTGCTCGGCAAGCGCGCCGGGGCGGTACGCACCGCGGCGTACCGGGGGTTGAAGCGGCTCGCCGCGATCCTCGCCGAGACGCCGGGCCCGGCGATCCCCCGGCAGGCCGGCCCCGGCCGGGCCGAGCGCGCGGCGCCGGGTGTGACACCTGCGCGTCCGGCGACGCTGAGGGAGATGAGATGAGCAGCCAGAAATCACGGATCGACCGCGCCACCGCCGAGCGGCTTCTCGCCGGCGGGGCCCCGGCCGACCCGAAGACCCGCCGAATCGCCGCGGTGCTGACCGCGGCGGCCGACGGCGTCCCCGTCGCCTCGGGCGCGACGGTGACCACTGCCGGGGC